>CAZVTW010000134.1:0-12927 GCA_964629805.1 uncultured Bacteroidales bacterium
CTTATTTCACACCGGACAAAACCTTTACATCCGGTTTTTAAACCCCGAACCCTGGTCTCAGAGATAAACGATTCGATTGTTTTTGATTTATTCCTTATTAATGAAACTAATCAACCCCACCCTCTAAAGGCAAAGCTGAAAATGATTGATCCTCAGGAAAAAAAACAACTTATTGGCGAATATGATATTCCGGTTTTTAAAAAGAATAAGTTTGTTTATCAGATTGATGAGGAGTTACAAACACCCGAATTAATAAAGGAAGGTTGGTATAGCTTCGAATTTTCGGTTGATAATAAAAGCAACAGGAATATCTCTAAAGATAGTATTCTGGTAGTCGATACTGATATCCGGAAATTTTCTTTCCCGCGAAAAATTGCCCTTTTTGATGACTCGGAAGAACTTGGCGAATATTTAAGAACTGAGCCGGATATAAAAACTGAACCCTGGGAGAGAGACGGCAGACACAGATATATTATTGCTTCACATCAATTTAATACAATGTCAGAAGCCAAAGTAACGGATCAGATTTCCGGTACTGATGATGATCCTTTGTACCAGACAGAACATTATGGCGACAGCCTGGGTATGAGGTACACAATTGAGGATGTGCCAAAGGGTGAAAACACCATAACATTAAAATTTGCCGAGGTGTATTTCGAATACCCGGAAAAAAGAATATTTGATGTCAGTGTAAATGATAGTTTGATTCTCAATGATTTTGATATCTATGCCAGGGCCGGAAAAAACACAGCATGGGATACAACCTTTACTATTCAAAATAATACAGGTATGGTACACATCGATTTCCCCCGGACAAAAGTCAACAACGCAAAACTGTGCGCTTTTCGTATTGATGCCCCGGGTAAGACAATAGCGATTAATTGTGGTGGGAAAAAATATACAGACAAATCCGGCCTGACATGGCATCCTGTTGATAAAAATAAAGTTCTGGATAAGGAACTAATTGATCAGGTACAGGATGGCGCCGTCCTGTTATTACTCCCAAAAAATACCGCGGCTGCGGAGTCGTATGGCATCTCGTTAAATCAGCATGAAGTGATTGATTGCCAAGGAAATGTAGGGGAAGCCAGGCAACCCTGGATGGGGTCATGGGTGTTTATCAAAGACCATCCGGTCTTTGATGGTTTGCCCTCTGATTGTGCCCTGGCAAGTTATTACCAGGTAGGCGCTAATGATGCCGATGGACTGCTTATCAATGGTAACGCCGATGTTTTTGCCGGTTACAGCAGGGATCATGACCGGAATATCGGAGCCGCCGGATTTAGGTTACATCACGGCAAAGGTCAAATTGTTTTCCTCGGCTTATATGGCCTTTATCCACAGGCTGGAAAAAATAAAGAGAAACAAATGCAATCGGTGATATCAAAAAGAATATTATTGAATACCTTGCAATATTTGAAAGAAATACGATAAAAAATTATCTCCTGCTATTATCTCTCAATCCCCAATTATCTCCCTTGTTTTCATCCAGTCCCTGCATCTTTCAGGCCATGTTTTGACAGCTTCCTGTGTTCTGTTCAGGCCATATCCGTGACCACCTTTTTCATAGATGTGCATCTCGGCAGGGATTCCATACTTGCGTAAGGCCATAAAATATCTAATGCTGTTTTCAACCTTAACACCATCATCATATGTACTAAGTAAAAATGCAGGCGGGGTTTTAGTTGTCACATTGAGTTCATTTGAAAAATGCCTGATAAGGGATTCATGAGGCTCTTCGCCGACCAGAGCCCGTTTAGTTCCTTTGTTTGTGATGGTTGTGTCCAGGCTGATAACCGGGTAAATTAATATCTGAAAATCCGGTCTGCAAGACTGTTGCTCAATAGGATCATCAGAACGGTAATTGCCTAAATCCCATCGTGTTCCTGCTGTTGACGCGAGATGTCCGCCGGCAGAGAAGCCCATGATACCAATTTTTTCTTTATCCAGCTCCCATTCATTGGCTTTGCTTCTTACCAGCCGGATAGCCCTGTGTGCATCTTTCAAAGCAACTTCCTGTTTACAGGTGACATTATCAGAAGTGGGCAGACGGTATTTCAGCACAAATGCGGCAACACCAAAATCGTTGAACCATTCCGCCACCTCGTATCCTTCATGTTCAATAGCTAAAATCCAGTAAGCGCCACCCGGACAAATAATGACGCCGGCTCCTGTAGCCTTTCTCTTTGAAGGTAAATATACTGAAAGGGTGGGAAGCTGAACATTTTTAAGATGTCCTTTTTCATTTACCTGGTCTTCTTCTACTATTCCGTTTGAGCAGGGGAGGCTGTCCTCTGGCCAGATATTGATTACTTTGTCCTGCGAATTTGCCATTTGTGTAAATATTAGTAAAATAAAAACCAGACCAGGGAAGATGTGTATTTTTTTCATTGTACAATTGTTTTTTTGATTGTCTGTAATACTTTGTCCCTCAAAAGTAATGAGATATTCTTTACTTTTTAAAATATTTACTCAATTCTTATTTGAAAAATCATTTTTTTTCTTTAAATTTGTTAATTCATTCATTGAATAAACTTACATCTGTGATGATTGAAATTTCTGAGAGTAGCCACAGGCAGGTAATTGATCAACTCAGATTGCATAAAAAGCTATCAGGAGCTGATTTATCCAGGTTAACCGGATTACAACCTTCCACGATGGTATATATTCTCAGAAGGCTTTGTTCCATAGGAATAATACAAAAGGCTGGCTATGGCGAATCTACCAAAAAAGGTGGTAAAAAACCTTTTTTATGGACAATAACAAGCGGTAAGTTTTATATTATTGGTATTGAGATACTCCCCGATAAAATCAGAACAGCCGTTTTTGATTTTACAGGTGAATTATTTTTGAAAGTTGAACAGAAACCTGAAACAAATATGAGACAGAAAACACTCTCAATGATTATCACAGGGTTATTAAAGAAAACGCTCCTTGATTGGAACCTGGAAATAAGCAAGGTTGCAGGGATTGGCATTGCGCTGCCGGGTATCATCGACAGAAAAAGAGGTATCATAAAATACTCTTCTGCTTTGGGACTTGATAATTATGATTTTTACACACCTCTTTCCGATGAATTTGATTGTATCATTAAAATTCTCAATGATGCAAATGCAGGCGCTCTTGGCATATATTGGTTCCCGGAAAATTCGGAAAAATCATGTTCTGATATTATTTATGTGACCTACAATCAGGGAGCAAGAAATTTAGGCGCCGGATTGTTAATTAATAATTCACTCCATGAAGGATACACCGGTACGGCAGGAGAAATATTCACCCCGCTGCCTGCTCTTGAAAGTCTATATGAAAAACATTGTACTGATTTCAATGAGAGTCCTTTATATACTTCATTACATCAAAATAACCAGGGAATTGATCTAAAAAGAGTCATTAAGGAGATGAAAGAGCATGATTGTCATTTATCCTTAAAAATAATCGACAGACTGACAAATCATATAGCTGAAGAAATGATAGGGATTATTGGCCTGATTAATCCACAACTTATTGTGTTAGGTGGCGAAATATCTGACTACCCGGAGTTGTTAAATGATTTTATAAGACCAAAAATAGAAGATGGTTTGAGAAAACAACTCAAAACAGGCTTCCTGATTCCTGAAATAAGAATCTCTCATTTCGGAAATTATTCTGTTGCTTCCGGCGCCGCAGCTGCAGTTTTTTCCGAAATATTACATAAAAACAAATAAATGCCTGAAAATATGAAACAATCACGTACCGCAGGCTTTCCAGCCTGCACTGCAAGCCTAAAGGCCGGCAAGCCTGTGGCCCACACCTGTCTGCTACAGGCAGGCCGTGGATAATAAAAAAATGAACTAAAAGTTAATTAATTCGTTTACCCCGTGAAATAACTTTAACGATTGAAACAATTTCACGGGGTGAAATTCGTGGACAATATATTTCACGGACAAAATTTAAACATATGAATACAAGTTTTAAAAGCAAGGTTGAAAATTATTTCCTCAAAAAGGATTTACTTTATGAAGATAACGTTTCTTTGCGCAAAACACCTGTGATTATCGTTGATAACTACGTTGAACTTGGCCAGTTAACAGCTCTGCGGTTCCTGGAATGGGTATGCCATAATCCCGGAGGGGTTATTGCCCTGCCAACAGGTAAAACACCGGAGTTTTTTATTCAATGGGTAAAATATTACCTGTCAAACTGGGACAGAGAGATTGACTCGGGAATGTTAAAAAGAATTGGATTTGACAGGAACCTCAGGCCGGATATGGCTTCATTACATTTTTTTCAGCTTGACGAATTTTTTCCGATGGACCCCGAACATGAGCGTTCATTTGCTTATTTTGTTAATGAATATTATATCAAAGGATTTGGCCTTGATCCGGGGAAAGCCAATTTAATAACCACCAAATTTTTGTTAAATCCGCCGGGTAGATCATCACAAAACAAAAAGGATTTATCGGAAGTTTTCCCGGACGGAAAGATTGATTTGGGCTTGCGCTTTAAAAAACCCTCTACAGAATCTGAATTGCTCAAACAAACTGCAATCAGGCAATACGACCAGTTTTGCCTTGATTATGAAAAAAAAATCCGGGAGGCCGGTGGCATTGGATTCTTTCTTGGGGGAATTGGACCTGATGGTCACGTAGCATTTAATGTGAGGGGATCAAGTCATTATTCACATACCCGGCTGACGTCAATAAATTATGAGACCCAGGCTGCTGCTGCCGGTGATTTGGGTGGTATCGAGCTGGTCAGGAAGAAGGCTGTCATTACAATAGGGCTTGAGACAATAACCTTTAATCCTGATTGTGTTGCGATTATCATCGCAGCCGGTGAATCAAAAGCCGGGATTGTTTCAGATGGTGTCGAAAAACCGGTGTCATTAGAGTATCCTTCGACTGCTTTACGAAAACTACATCATGCTAAATTTTTTATCACACAAAGCGCATCCGTGAAATTATCACTTGCAAACAAAAGTATAAAGAAATTGTACAAAAATGATTTCTTTACAGGTGATTACGTTCAAAAACTCATTATTGAAGGGGCCACAGGCAGTAAAAATTCACTCGGCGCCATCAGGAATAAATCAGTACCGGGGAAAGAGTCATTGCCAAAGCTTAAACTTGCTTCAGAACTGACAAATAATGAAATTGAGATACTTGCTGAAAAAACCTGGAAACAAATTTCGAAAAAAATTGAAAACGGGATTGCCATACCAAAAAACCAGAGAATTTTGCATACAGCGCCACATCATGATGATATCGAACTGGCCTATTTCCCGTATTTACATCACCTGGTACGGTCTCCGGTCAATGAAAACCATTTCTGCTATTGCACAAGCGGATTTACTGCTGTGACTAATATGTATCTTATCCAAAGTCTGGAAAAACTTCGGGATATGATTGTTTTTCAGGATAGTTTTAGCTTTGAAAAATTTTTGAAATGTTCCGCCTTAAGATATGCACAGGATGATATTACAGGATATTTAAATGCCCTGGCAGGTCAGGAGAATGATGCACGTGAGTTAAATCTTAGCAAACGGCTTCTGAGGCTGATAATGAAACATACCGGAATGCAGGACAAAGAAAAAATAACATCATTTATTGATGAGATATTACACGACCTTCGAACAACTGAACCAGGCAGGAAAGAAAAAGAAATCATATATCTCATGAAAGGATGGTTAAGAGAATTTGAAGCTGAACTTGTCTGGGCTCATTTTGGGATTGACACGGACCATGTGAATCATCTCAGACTGCATTTTTATTCGGATAAAATTTTTCCCGAATACCCCGATTATGATCTTGATGTTGTCCCTATCCTTGAACTCTTTGAAAAAATTCAACCCACCATTATTACCCTGGCGCTCGATCCTGAAGGAAGCGGTCCTGACACACACTACAAAACCCTCATAGCCATCGCCGAAGCCATAGACAAATATGTTGAAAACCACCCGGATATGAATGTCAGGATTTGGGGATACCGCAATGTCTGGTCAAGATGGGACATTTCAGATATAAATATGATTATACCCATATCGCTGAATTCATTTGCTGTTTTACATAATATGTTTAATTCATGTTTTTTAAGTCAAAAGTCAGCTTCTTTCCCCAGTTATGAACTTGACGGCACATTTAGTCATCTGGCACAGAAAATATGGGTGGAGCAGCATCAGGATTTGTTATTGCTCCTCGGAAAGGAATATTTTTATAACAGTCCTAATCCCTTACTCAGACGTTCATACGGGGCTATTTACCTCAAAGATATGAACTATTCCGAATTTAAAGCCTGGATGGTACCTGTCAGAAAGTTGCTGTCTGCAAAAAGTGAACTCACAAAAAATAAAAACTAATTATGGAGATCATAACCCAGAAATTGCAGGTCATAGATTACCTGGTGATAGCCTCATTTTTTGTCATCATTTTCGGTATTTCTATCTATTATTCCAAAAAAGCCGGTAAAGACCTGAATCAGTTTTTTCTGTCCGGACGTAATCTACCCTGGTACCTGGCCGGCACAGCTATGGTTGCCACCACTTTTGCCGCAGACACCCCGCTCGCAGTTACCGAACTGGTTGCTAAAAACGGGATAGCCGGGAACTGGCTGTGGTGGAACATGGCCATTGGCGGAATGCTTACCGTTTTCTTTTTTGCACGCTTGTGGCGGCGTTCCGGAATCATGACAGACCTGGAATTTATCGAATTCAGATATTCAGGTAAACCGGCAGCTATTTTACGCGGGTTCCGGGCCATTTACCTCGGGCTTTTTATGAATGCCATTGTATTAGGCTGGGTACACAAGGCAATGGAAAAAATTTTCCTGGTGACATTACCAGGTATAGACCCTTTTTTGCTGGTTGTTGCTCTTGCAGTGATTATCTCTGTCTATGCCTCCGCTGCAGGACTCCTCGGTACAATACGCACAGACAGTTTTCAGTTCCTTTTTGCTTTAGCCGGATGCATCATTCTTGCCGTTATTGTTGTCAGTTTGCCTGAAGTTGGCGGGCTGGAAAAAATGAAATCAAGTCTGTCTCCGGAGATATTACAATTTTTCCCGGTCATAGGTACAGGAAATACCGGGGGCATAACTGGTGGAGCGCTTGCATTAACCACCGGCGCTTTTGTTGCTTTTGTCGCAGTTCAATGGTGGTCAAGCTGGTATCCCGGCGCTGACCCGGGTGGTGGCGGATATATTGCACAACGAATGATGTCTGCAAAAAATGAAAAGCACAGTTTACTGGCCACCCTATGGTTCAACATTGCCCACTATACCCTTCGGCCATGGCCCTGGATACTGGTAGCCCTGGCTGCTTTAATCATTCTGCCAAGGGCAGAAAGCAAAGAAGCTCTCAAGCAGGAAAATCCTGCGCTGTTTGATAAAGTTGAAACAGTCTACCAGGAAAAGTCGCTGAGTCCGGAAAAGAGAGAAGCATATAGCAACGAGTTTTTGCAATTTTACGAACGTTATGAAAATACAGTTGATCCCGGTGTGATGTATCCCAAACTGATGGTCAGGTATCTGCCGGCCGGTTTATTAGGACTGCTTATTGCTGTTTTTCTGGCTGCTTATATGTCCACCATTGCCTCTCAGCTAAATTGGGGTACTTCTTACCTGGTCAATGATTTTTATAAACGGTTTATCCGAAAAAATACCACTCAAAAACATTATGTCATCATCTCCAGGATCACAATTGTTCTGCTGGTTATATTTTCTCTGTTGCTTGCCCGGTTTTTTCTGACAACGATTTCCGGCGCCTGGGTGTTTATTATCAATGCAAGTGCAGGTTTGGGGTCTGTGCTTATTCTCCGCTGGTACTGGTGGCGCATCAATGCCTGGTCTGAAATTTCTGCCATGATTGCCCCTTTGATTATTTATCCCATTTCAGTAAAATATTTCAACCTTGAGTCGCCCATTACATTGTTCCCGACGGTTCTGGGCTCTACCATTGTCTGGCTGACTGTTACGTTCATGACTTCACCGGTCAGTAAGGAGCGGCTGTTTTCTTTTTACAGAAAAACTCACCCTGGTGGTATTGGCTGGAAAAAGGTCTCCGCAGAATTGCCACAGGTTAAACCTGACAAGGGATATAGCAGGATGCTCATCAACTGGTTACTGGCTGTTGTTTCCGTGTATTCGGTTCTGTATGGCACAGGAAAATTACTTTTTGGAGAATGTATCACCGGATTTTTGATGCTTGCACTTGCAGCCGGATGCGGCATAGTCATCTTCTACAATATGAAAGTGGAGAATTATTCGTAATGAGAAATACAACCAGGTTGTGACGGCGCTGACATATGAATATTTCATAAAGAATGAAAATACCATGTCAAAAAAAGTTTTCAAAAGCTTAGCGCCCGCAGGATATTTCAGGATTGAAGAGAACTATGAAAAGAAATTATTGTTTTATGTTCCACTAAAAATTGATCAATACATTTCATGTAATTCATTTTTTATACTCTGTTTTTCTTTTGGAAAGAAATCCTTTTTGTTATAATTTCGCTATTTACAATATCCGGCTCAATAAAGCCGGGATATATGCGGTTGAAATCCATTTAATTGGGGTTTAATTGATTTTCTCATCCTGTTAAATAGATCTGCCGATAATAAATAATTTCAGGGAAATTCGTAAACAAATAATGTAGCGGACAAAATTTAAACATATGAAAAAAAACAGCAAAAGAAATAAAGACAGCAATAAAGAAAAAAAAACAATATCTCATGAGCAAATTCAAATGACCAATGAAAAACTGTTTGAATATATCCAAAATCAAAAATTTGGGAGTATTGAGGAAATAAATGCGTTTTTAGAAAAGAATGTTACCGGAAAAAGGATAGATGAAGTTGTACCACCCAAAGAAGGAAAAAAATCAGAAAAGGAAAAATCGGATGATTTGATGTTCGAAGCATATGAAAGCGAACCTTCAAAAGGTGTAAAATTAGCAAAAGAAGCGCTGGAGATTAATCCGCACAATACCAGGGCATTAAATTATCTTGCAAATAACAAACCCACACCGGGAGAAGCAATCGTTCTGTATAAAAAAGCTGCAAAAATTGCCAAAGAAGAATTAGGCGATGAATTTTTTGAAAAAAATAAAGGCCATTTCTGGGGCCTGCACGAAACCCGGCCTTATATGACTGCTAAAGTGAATATTGCTGAATGTTTGTATGCTATGGATAATATTGATGAAGCAATCAAAGAATTCCGGGAACTTCTTGAACTCAATCCCAACGACAACCAGGGAGTAAGATATCTGTTATCAAGTTTGCTGCTGGAAAATAAAAACTACAGTGAATTTCATACATTATACAAGCAGTATCCGGATGAAGCTTCAACGTTTTGGTATTTTAATTATGCCCTGTTTTTATTTAGTAATGAAGGAGATACAGAAAAAGCGAATTCAGCTTTAGGAAAAGCGCATAAACAAAACAAGCATGTTTTGAAGGTATTAACTGCCCGAAAGAAAATGGTTCTTCATGATTCAGATTTTTATAGCCCGGGAGATGAATCCGAAGCAAGAGAATATGTTACTTACAGTATAAAAGTCTGGTATGAAACAGAAGGAGCGATTGAATGGATTAAAGATTTTTTACAGGAATAAAACTGAGGGGTTACAATTTGTACATTTTACATAATAGATTTAAAAAAACCATGAACAATTTTTTGTCCATCATACATGTTTTCATTTTTTTGCTCTTTATTTCCTGTGAAGAGGCGACAAACACACGCTTCATTGAAGCTGAAAATTTTGAGACCAAAGGAGGATGGGTTGTTGATCCTCAGTTTTCAGAACAAATGGGTTCACCATATCTCCTGGCTCATGGATTGGGAACACCGGTTGATAATGCCCGGACATCCTTCCGGTTACCCGGGACTGGTACATACCATGTCTGGGTCAGGACAATGAACTGGGTTCCGGGCGAGTGGCAAGCACCAGGACGTTTTAAAGTCATAGTCAATGACCATGAACTGGAAACAGAACTTGGCACCGAACCTGGCTGGAATTGGCAATATGCCGGTCAGGTTAATATCACTGAAAAAAGCGTAAAACTTGCATTGAAAGACCTGACAGGATTTGATGCCAGGTGCGATGCTGTTTATTTTTCCAAAACCAAACAATCTCCACCCAATGAGGCAAAAAGGTTAAAACAATGGCGAAAAAAACAGCGTAATGAATCTGACATTCCCGGTAAGTCGCAACATTTTGACCTTGTGATTGTTGGTGGCGGAATAGCCGGTTGTGCGGCAGCTATTGCGTCGGCTGAACAGGGAATGAATGTGGCATTGATACATGACAGACCGGTACCCGGCGGAAATGCAAGCAGTGAAATTCGCGTGCATACGCTAGGGATAACGTGGTATTATGACAGGATACTTAAAAAAATCAACACAGCACATTGGCCGAACGGCGATCCGAATGCCAGAAAAGACGAAATAAAACGTCAACGGAATATTTCAGCTTATAACAATATTTCTTTATTTTATAATTGGCGTGCATTTGCTACTAACACAGAAAATGATTCTATCACCTCTGTTGATGCCAGACATACCTCAAATGGTAAAAAGATGCGATTTACAGCGCCGCTTTTTGTTGACTGCACCGGTGATGGCTGGATTGGATACTGGGCAGGCGCTGAATATCTCTATGGTCGCGAACCTGCTGATAAATATGATGAAAGCTGGGAAAAACACGGTGAATTATGGAGTCCTCAACAAGCTGATAACCGGGTTATGGGCTCATCGGTTTTATGGAGAACCAAAGATACCGGTCAACCGGTAGATTTTCCAAAAGTTCCCTGGGCTATTGATGTAGCAGAAGGCCATGCTGCTATTCATGGAGAATGGTACTGGGAATTCTCAAAGGATAATCTCCATCAGATCAATGATGCTGAAAAAATCCGCGACCACATGCTCAGGGCAATTTACGGTTCGTTTTATAATGCGAAACAAAATCCTGAAAATGCAAATCTGACTCTTGAGTGGGTCTCATATCTTGTTGGCAAAAGAGAGTCAAGAAGACTTGTTGGTGATTACATTTACACATTTCCCGATGTGAGAGACATGAAAGAATTTCTTGATTCGGTTGTTAAAGAAAAAAGAGCTGTTGATGTTCATTATCAAAGGTTCCTGGTTGAACCTGAGATGCCTGATTTCCTGTCTGAGGCGCTCTTCTACCGGATTGACCATTATTATATCCCTTATCGCTGCCTGTATTCAAAAAATATAAAAAACCTTTTTATGGCAGGCCGGTGCTTTAGTTGCTCTCATATTGGACTGGGCGGGCCACGGGTAATGAACACTACCGGACAAATGGGCGTTGCGGTTGGCTACGCTGCATCGCTTTGTAAAAAACATAACATAAATCCACGGGGGATATACCGCAATTATATTGATGAACTGAAAACACTGATTGTGAATTGCAGCAAGAACACATCGCAGGATTGACAGACTTTTATAAATGATATTATACTTTAAAAAGGTAAAATATTAACACAGAGTTTCTCGATAAATGGACTTTTAAGAATTGACTCATAAACACCCTAAAAACTCACTCAAGTTCCATTCCTTCCATTTCAGCATTTTCCCGGTTCATACCGGTGATTTCCACAGGAACAAGGGTGTGGAAGTCATGGTTTTGTAAAGAAAATGTTATAGGCAGGTAGTTTTCGCCATAACCCTTTACAAATCCTTCGTTTAGTGTTTTTTCAGGCAATACCAGTTGTTTTTTTCCAATAAATCGTTGTCTGTATTTTACCTGGTTTTCAAAAGAAATATCCCGGATTATCTGGCTTCTTTCGTCTTTGAGAGGTTCCGGAATTTGCTCTTTCATTCTTGCTGCTCGTGTTTTATCCCTGACAGAATATTTAAAAGTGTGTATATGACTGAAACCAATATCTTTTATGACCCGGCAGGTTTCAAGGAAATCCTCCGTTGTCTCACCCGGAAAGCCGACCATGATATCAGTTGTGAAATTAAAATCAGGATTTTTTGATTGTAGTTTGTTGACAATGCCGGTAAATTCATTGACCGTATACATCCGTCTCATGAGTATGAGTATCCTGTCAGAGCCACTTTGCAAACAAAGATGAAGATGTGGACATAATTTTGGGTGATTAAAAAGATCAATGAAACGATCATCAAGCGTATCCGGTTCCATAGAAGAAATCCTGAGCCGAAAATCACCGGGGATGCGAAGTATTTTTTCTGTCAAACCTGCAAAATCAATCCCTTCATACTGGTATCTGCTGATATTTACACCGGTCAGAGTTATTTCCTTATACCCTGATTCGATATTTTGCCTGACATTATTGAGTACATCCCCCACAGGCCGGCTTATTGCCCTTCCCCTGACATGTGGTATGATACAAAAAGTGCAAAAATTATCGCAACCATCCTGTATTTTTACCATGCTACGCGTATGATAGATTTTTTTTGTAGGGCCATAAGCAAAAACATCCTTATTCACATTTTCTTTATGAAATATCTCTCCGTTTAAGTGTGCATCAACAATCTGATAGAGCGAACTTTTTTCCTCATTTGGTATGACATATGAAATATTATTGTCATTTTCGAGTTGCTCTTTCCGGCTGTTTGCCATACAACCGGCCACAACCAATACAGAATCAGGATTTTTCCTGGCTACATGATGTATTACATGTCTGGATTTTTTATCCCCCTGGTTCGTAACAGTACATGTATTGACAACATACACATCAGCATCATCAGCAAAGTCAACAATATGATACCCTTTGTCTGAAAACCGGGAAGCGAGAGATTCTGTTTCAAACTGGTTCAGACGGCAACCCAGTGTTTTAAATGCAATTCTTTTTCTCATCCCTACAAATATTCAAATTCTCGTGCAAAGGTATAAGATGTTTTTGAAATACAAGCGTAAACTCTGAACTCAGTAATTTTCGAAATCTATGCGTTGCAAGGCATCGTTTAAC
>CAZVTW010000135.1:0-12882 GCA_964629805.1 uncultured Bacteroidales bacterium
TTGCCTTTTTTTTCAACGACAAGGGATTCTAAGACATACATAAAATTATTGATGACTGACTCAATCTCTTCCGGATAAATATTTTTGCCATTGGCGCCAACAATCATATTCTTGATTCTGCCTTTGATATACAAAAAATTATCCTTGTCAAACACCCCCAAATCTCCGGTTTTAAACCATCCGTCCCTGGTGAGGACTTTATCTGTCAACTGAGGCTCTTTATAGTAGCCTTTCATGACATTTGGTCCCTTCACCCAGATTTCTCCTTCACCTGTGTCCGGACTAGGATTGTGTATTTTAATTTCAACTCCGTAAATAGCAGGGCCTGTTGATTCCAGTCTTACTGTTCCGGGATTAACTCCTGCAACAAGTGGCGCTGTTTCAGTCAAACCATAACCGATGGCATAGGGGAATCCGGCCTCAATTAAAAACTGCTCAACGACTTTGTCGAGTTTGGCTCCTCCAATACCAAAAAATTTCAACTCACCGCCAAAGGTCTTAAGAAGTTTTTTCCCTGCAACAGCATGAAGTTTTTTTCTTATAAACGGAATTTTGTAAAGTGCTTTTAGTAAGGCATTTTTGTTAAGAGAGGGTAGTATTTTGTTGCGATAAATTTTTTCTATTATCAGCGGAACAGAAAGCATAATTGTTGGCCTGATTTTTTGCAAAGCTGGCAATAAAACATTAGCAGTTGGGGGCTTTTGCAGGTAATAAACACAGGCTCCACCCAACATGGCCAGAATAAAACCAAGGGTGTTTTCATAGGTATGAGAGAGAGGAAGGATAGAAAGGAAACGATCAACAGGTTCGATAGGTTGAACTTTTGCTCCGGCAAGGGCATTAGAGCAAATATTTTTATGTGTAAGCATCACCCCTTTTGATTTTCCTGTGGTTCCTGAAGTATAAAGTATTGAAGCAACATCATCCTCAGCAGGCTGATAATTTTTTACCGGTTTGGCCCCCGGCAAATATGTATAAGATTTCTCCTCCTGGTTATATAAAGCAAATTCTTCAATTGATATAATGTATTGTAAATTTGGAAATGTGATCCCATCAATCTTATGTTTCACGCTGTCCGAAATAAAAATTGCTTTTGAATCTGAATGATTGATGGTATTCTCGATTTCCTGAATACTAAATTCCGGCATCAGGGGAACGGCAATGGCATTCATACTCGTTATTGCAACGTAAGCAATTCCCCAATTTGGCATGTTAGGGCTAAAAATCGCAACCTTATCCCAGGGTTTGATTTCAAGTTCCTCAAGAAAAGCAATTACTGCGTTGACTTCGGATTCAAATTTACCATAAGAAATTGGTATTCCGTCAACATATGAAAGGGCGCTGTTGCCTTTATATTGGTTGAAAGAACGATTTAGTAATGATGGAATTGTTAAGTTTTTCAACGTTATTTTTATTAATTATTTAAAACCACAAATATAATTATAATATGCTGTTTCTAATAATAATTGCTCTACTTGATTGAATATATTTATTAATTTATTTGATAAAAGAACCATTCTGAAATTCTTTAAAAGCCTGTCTAAGTTCAGCTTCAGAGTTCATAACAACCGGACCTCCCCAGGCTATTGGCTCATTGAACGGTTTACCTGAAACAAATAAAAAACGAAGGCTTTCATCATCATTTGATCGAATTCTAATATTATCTCCTTTAGTGAATAGAATAACATTATGAACACCGATATTTTTGTGGCTTTCAGGTGAAAAAACACCACTGCCCTTTAGAATATATGTAAACGCAGTAAAATGAGACTCAGTAGGAATAGTCACCTCAAAGCCGGGATTTATGACTCCTTTATTGCCCAGACTGTCTTCATGCTCAACTTTTCCATCCAAAACATATGTTACAGTTTCAATACCTCTGTGCGGGTGCCACGGAAATCCTTTCATATAATCATCAGGATTGTCAGAATGAAAATCATCAAGTAATAAAAAAGGATCAAAGAGATTTTTCTCAGGCTGACTAAATCCTCTGCATAGACGGACTCCGGCGCCTTCAATGGTTGGTTGCCACCTGATAACTTTGTCTATATCCCTGGTCATTTTACTCCTTAATAACTGCATTATTATTCAATTAGCTAACAAATATCATTGTGTTTTGTTCCGATGTGCTAAAAGATAAGAATCATTATAAACATCATCTCAATAAAAAAGCCACATTTCCGCTACAAGCAAACTTATAAAACAGCTTGTAACAGAACTGTGACTTGAGAAATCAGATACAGAAATTTCTATTTCACAACGATTATGGCTGATTCATAGTTTTCATGACATGATACCCTTAAAATATATGTTCCGGCATTTATTCCTGAGAGATCAAGATTCTCATTAATAATACCTTTTTGTTTACTCATTTGTTTTTGGAATAGCCGTTTCCCCTCAAAATTGTATATCTCAGCAAATGTTTCACCCTTGAATAATTTGTTATTTAGTCTGACAGTTAAAATTTCCTTGTTTGAAACCGGATTTGGGTAACAAACAAAACTTTTGTTCCCGGAAAAATCTAAGATACCAGAAGACTGTTCCACATATTCAATTGTTAATTCATCTGATATTGTAAATTCACCATCGGTAGCTGTTAAAGTAATATTTACTGAAGAGTCAAAACCATCACCTAAAGTTATTTCAAGCTGTTTGCCATTTTTAATTTTTGCCTGAACTGTTGTTTCAGATACATCAACATCAAATGATAATGATGCATTGTCCGGATCATTCACATATTCATACATATCCTCCACAGCAATAAAAGTTGTATCATTGGAAGATACTTCCATATCTTCAAATTCTTTTATAAATTCAGGCTCTTTATTCTGGTATTCAAGGGAAAACGAAATAGTAACCTTTTTTTGATCAGGGTCTGTTGCAGAGAGCAATATATCTACATTGCCAGAAAAGGTTTCATCAACATTCAACTGGAGGTTGTTATCAACAATGTCAATTTGAAGTACATCACTCTCAGTCCAAAAAGAATAGGTGAGTTCATCACCATCCTTATCTGAGAAATGAGCAGCTATATCCTCAACAATAATTTCATTTGTACCTCTTTGATTGAGGGTTATATTATCAACATTTTTTTCAACAACAGGAGCATGATTAATAGCTTCGCCAGCTTCTTCCAGGACAAGTGTGCCATAATCATCGGCATTCTTCCAGTGATCATTGTATCTTTCTTCCGGCACCCACACAGAACCAAAAAAATTGTCCCGTTCATTATCATTTTTGTCATTATCGCAATATGCTACAGTCATACCCATTTCTTTGCCCAGGGTAAGTTCAACCCTTGAATCTTCGGGATTGGCATCATCATAAGTATCCGCATACACTTTCATTGAAAATTCCCAATAGTATGTATTTCCTGATTTCGTAATAGCGAAATCAGGAAAATGAGAGGCATAATCAGGGATTGTCTGAGCTGCGCCCCAATTTGTTCCACCAATGTCACAAACCACCTTATCGTTAACAATACCGCCATCTTCAGGTTCTTCATCGGGAACAATATGGTACGAAAATGCATTTTCAGCGTTCTCACCCCATTTTGTTGCTGTATTGCCGGTTCCGTCAAAAACATGAAGTCCACCGGATTTATCTTCATCTATAAATATTTCAACAATATCAAAATTCGGATATCCACCGTCAGGGTATTGATAACCACTGACAAAAGCATCATCTGTTACTTTTACAATATAATACAGCAGATTGGTTTCAGGCGACCATGAGACCTTGAACATTCCCTGGAAATCATCCAAAGGAATCGTTTCTCCCCATGTAATCCATGTCTGGTCTATCGGAATCCAATCAGTAGCCTTCCAGCAGTCATCTTCAGTATTGCCATCAATTGTCGGAATTGTAGAAGCCTTTTTGGCAACAACCTTTTCTCCATCATCCTGTTTATTTTCATTTTCTACAAGAGATTCCGGTATGGAAACTAATTCAATACCGCTTGAATTTCCAAGGTTGATTGAATACTGTTTTTCTATGGGGTTATTCCAATGCTCATGGACACCGAGGCTGGTAATAGGAGTACCATCACCCTCCGGGTCATAGACAATTCCATCCGGCCAGTTACTTTTATCAGCAGCCTGTTCAAGATAATCATCAACAGCACCCATATGGGGCCTGGCTTTTGCCGGATGATTTTTTTCATTAAATTCAGTCCTTAGAAAATCAAAGCAGACTGATTCAAGAGCTACCTGGTCCTGTGAAACAAAAATGGAACTTGGCCAGTCGCCGTTGAAAGGAGCCATTTCCCATTTAATAGGTTTATCGGTGGCCTCAACACCGCTCCACAGTCCGTCAACTAAAAACAACACAGTATTTCCGCCAAGTTTTTCGTGGCCGATGATATCAACTAAAACACGGTACATGCCATATTCAGTTCTTATTGCAACATCATTTTCCGGCGCTACAAGACCAGGGTGCAAATGAGCTGCACTTCCCCTTGTATGTGTACCGAAATGATTCTTTGCGCATAAGGTAACACCTGCCCTGGCATGAGCCTTAAGCGCTGCTAAATTGATAAGATAATCAGCTTCCTGCACCTCCTTATAGAGTTTATCAGATTTTGCTTCCGGCATATCTTCACCTTTATCAGACCAAAAGATAACCGGTTCATCGGGTACAGTCAGTTTATACCTGCCAAGGTGGCCATAATCCTCTTTATCAATATATTTGATATCAGGAAATTCAGCATGGAGATATTCATAGGTGTGTTTAAAAATATGAGCAATCGGATCGCCAAGGAAAATATCTTCCTGTCTTACACCATAATCATTAACAAGTATTCTCAGGACTGACATAACAGTTGCAGGGGCTGTTTCGGCAACACCATAGTAATTATCTCTCCAGCCTCCGGTTGCCAGTGAAAGGTCACTATCATCTGACATCCATCCGCCGGTGCCCTGATTCATTTTTATATAAATTGTTTCCCCTTCTGTATATCCTACATCACCTTTTCCCTTTTTTGTATTAAAATGCCTGAAAATGGCATCTATTGCAGAGGCCATTTCATCCTGGCCGGCAAGTTTAAGTATGGCATCTGATACTAACCTGTCAATAACTTCCTGGTTGTTGTTTTTTGGGAGAAAGTACCCATCGGGATTATCCTCTGAGTTTGTGTTGGTACATTTTTCATTGGTAGCATCCGGGTCCCAAGCCCATACGACCCTACCGGGAAATATCCCTTGCCCGGTTCCCATTGGTTCGTTTGCTTCAAATTCCTGTTCGTCAAAGCCTTGAGCCTCACTTGTTGTACTGTTAGAGGTGAGTGAAATTATTCCTGCTACTAAACCGGCAAATAGCAAGGCAAAAGCAGATATGTATTTTGCCTTACTAAAAAGCGCTTTCGATTTCTTAAATGCCAGAAATGAACCTGAGATACTCAACAAATAAATAATAAAACTCGACATAAACGGTGCGCTGGCTTTCATGCATGGATATCCTGCCCGGCTGGGTTTGGGGATGACACGAATAAGAAACCACACAGTAGATAAGATACCGATAATAATAAAGGTTACCTTACCGGGAACCCTAATCTTTTTAAAAAAATGATATACATTTATAAACCTGTTTGTTACATTGTACTTTTTTAAATCCATTATAATTGTAGTTGTTAAGTTAGTAATATAAAAAAATATAATTGTTTTTATACGATTAGACGATTGAAAAGGTGCATAACCTTATTCATTTAGAATAATTATTATCTTAAACTTTAAAAAAAAGGAGAACAAAAAATCTGTATCCCGGATAATTATATATAAACAGACTTTCCATTTATGTACTTGTCTGGCAGAAAATAAACTTTTCAACTATAATTTTTTATTGCAAGTAATATCACATTACCTAAGGTGAAAAAATACAAAACCATTAATTAAAATGTTTATAAACAGTAGATAATAAAACACATTATCTGGTTGTCTATTGATGGTTTGTATTAGGGCTTGAAACGAAATAACCTGTACATTTTTATTCTGTACAGTTTATTTTGCATTAAGCCCTTAATGCGATTCCTGCCAGCCGTTTATAATCGTTTTAAAATTTGAGAACGTGGTGCTTCCAAATGTACAAAAATAAATATGCACAATAAGGAATAAAAAAATGAGGAAACCAATTATTGTATGAAGAAAAGCTGTCAGGAACAACCCACTAAATCCGAATATCTGGTCAATGATAATTTCCGGAAATAATAGGGCGATACCTGTTAATACCAAAACAGGGAAACAGATGTACATGATGCAAAAATACGTAAATCGTTGTAAAGGATTAAATTTCCTGTTTTCATTAACCGGAAATGGCGATTCCTCCTTTCTGAATATCCCTGTTAGGTAATAATTAAATTGCTTTTTTAATCTTTTCCCCAACCCTTTAACCTGAACTTTATAATGTTTGCCATTTGATGAAGCAATATTTCCTGTGACAAAACCTATATAACTTAAAGTCAAAATAATGCTAAATATATTATGGACTCTCACAGATACTTCGAAAGGAATAACAGGATACCGGGGACTTGAGTATTGCATGCTTATTCCTGTCAAAATGAGTGCAATGATGCAAATGGCATTCACAAAATGCCAAAGTCTGATCCAAACGGGGTAATGATAATATTTTCCAGGCATAATTCAATTATGGATTTTTCTGACAACAGCATGAACAATAATTCCTGCCAGTACAAATAAAAACAATACGATACTAATGATATTGAAAATGTAATTTCGGTTCATCCCTATGACATAAGATTCGTTTAAAACGACAGCATTCAGGAAACCTCCTTTATTCCTGTCCTCCTTTACACGAAAAGTATAAAGCGAAGCCATCAATTTCGATTCTTTTGAATGGCACTCAACGCATTTTTTAACAGCCTTTTCTTTTGGCAGAATATGATGCGCAACCGATATGCTGTCATTCAGGGCTGCATGGCATTCGAGACACCTGACCTTGTTGAAATGAAGCTTCTGATTAGGTAACCAGGAATGTTTTTCATTCACATTAACCAATTGAGATTGACTTAAAAGCCTGAATGTATTCATATCAGCATGACAACTCAGGCACATCATATTGTCGAACTGAACAACAGAATCAATACGACCACTTTTCCTGGCCATTGGTTTATAAGAATGTGGCTCATGGCATTTCCAGCAGGTAAACAAATCTCCAAAATTTTCAAAATGGATGCTTTTCCTGTATTCCTCATCAATGGTTTCAAAATTATATTGAGCTGTTTTTTTTACACCACCATGACAATCAAGACATGAATAAAATATCTCAAACCTCAAATCCAGGCTGTGCGGGAATTCTTCATATCCCCCCGAATGGCAATCAGTGCATAAGAACATTCTATGTGCCATGCTTTCATAGGCTTTTCGGTCAATAACATGACTGATGCACATTGGCTTAAGCCTTACCATGGATGAATCTTCATTGTATAATTTATATAATTGTTTTTCATGACAGCTTAAGCAATAATTGTTCTGTTCAGGCATAGGATAATCCTGACCCTGAATCTGAAAAACAAAACATATAAAAACTACCAAAAGGGAAGTCCTGCAAAATAATGTTATCATAGTGCCATACTATTGTCATTTTGTCTGAAAAATGAATAAAACCAATCTTGTGTCCGATTATTAAATACTGAGCAATTCATAAACTCAAATGACCTGTATACTATTTCTTTTCCTTACTAAAAGTCCTCATATAATTTACAATATTCCACATATCTGTTTCATCGGGAATTTTCTTTTCGTAATTTGGCATTTCATCCCTGCCGATCAATGATTTATAAAACACTTCACCGTCTGTTTGATTATCAAGGTCCTTCGAAAAATCACCTGAAAATGTCTCCAACATTCTTGCTTTTGGTCCGTCACCAAGTCCTTTATTTCCATGACATGATTTGCAATGTTTATTATAAAGCATTTTCCCGGTTTTCAAATCAGGATTATCTTTTGTGGGATTCTCCATATTTTTATATTCTTCAGGTACTTCCCAGGGCTTCCTTTCCTGTTGTATGATGTAAGTCATTGATGATAAAATAATAACTGCTAACATTAAAATTCCGAATGTCTGTAGCTTTTTTATTATAAGAATCATAACTATTATATTTAAAAAATTAAAAAATTCTGACTGTGATATTAAAACCGATGAGCCAATCTCCTTTACTTATATCATTTTGATTGTAAACAAAGTTCTTTTGAGGGACGATTCTATCAAAATTTCCCGCAAAAACCTGAAATGCATGTGTGCTGGTACCGAATTCAACACCAAAACTTACTCCGGGTTTTGGGGGATTAATATCCGGTTTGGTAATCTGGTGATTTCCTTCAAATATAAAAGAGGTTTCATTGTATATTTTGACCCTTCCGCCATATGAAATGCTGAAAAGTGTATTGTCCATGACCGAATCAACAGCATTAAAATGAGAAATACCGGGAGCAACAAATGCAGAAATCCTGTCTGAGAATTTTCTTGCAAAAATAAGCTGGTGGAAGTATGAAAACCTGTGGGTAAATGAATAATCCTCACCGAAAACATCCTCATCTCTGGCATCAATACTCATATTTCCGTAATATGCCATAGAAAGTGGTATTTTCCCGTCCCTGGTTTGATCAAGAAACCTGTATTTCCATTGAATATCCTGTATTTTGTTATTCTTTTCTGATCCTATCCCTACCATGATTTTTTCGGTGATGCCATAGTTAAATCCAAGCCGGATATTCGAGGGGGCATAAATACCATAGAGGTCTGTAATGTCTTCTATCAAACCAAATCTGTGGTGAATGATAAATTCACCTGTTTTTGCAAATGGTGTGACAATCGTTTGATTATCAACCAACATTGTTGAGGCAAAGGAACTTCTGACAGGTTTTCTGCCCTGATCATCCTGGGCATGAGTCGAACTGAAGATAAAAAATAAAACTATTAAAAAAGTAATACTTTTTCCCATTTCAAATTGATTATAAAATAATACACTAATTGTTTTCTGCTCCTTCTTCTATCCATTTTAATAAAAGAGCTAACTCTTCCTGAGTAAAAACTCCTTCAAAAGGATGTCCTTCACTTATTTTTGTATATAATTCACTCTTCTCCGGGATATCGATGTCAATATATCCATCCATCAGGCTGTTATAGGCTTTGCCTTCTGATAAGTCAGGCGGTATGCCACCTGAATGACATGAAGTACAATTATCTGATAAAAGTGGAAAAATATCTTGCGAAAAAGAAACTTTTTCCTCAGGTAATTCAATATCTACCGGGTCAATTTTTTCACTCTCACAGGAAAAAAACATCAATGATATAATGAATAGTATAAGGCCAAAACAGAACGAATATCTCATAACTAGTTTCATTTTAATGGCTGCAATGATAATAAAAAAAATTAGAAATAGGAATACCCAAAATTTTCCAATCATTTGCATATATTATCTCTTACCATCCTTAAAAACATTTTTTTTAGGTATAATCTAAATTTCAGACTTAAAACAAGCAGAGTATTTCAAACCATAAAAGTTTAATAACAAGGTATTTAAGCAATAATTGGATATTTGATTTAATGTTCTTTAGAATTCTTTAAATTCAAAAATAATCAAAATTTGACAAAAAATACACCGCTCACAGAAATATAAGTGAAATAAAACCATAAAAACTATTTGTGTCCGGTAAAAATCTCAAGATTTCTCCCTTTGGTCGAAATGACAATGCATTCATGAATTTTTGCAGGAGTGGGCAGTGGTGGCGGTTTCACCGCCACCACTGCCCACTCCATATAGACCTAACTTGCTGTCATTCCGAACCTAGTGAGGAATCTTAACTGAATCATTCAATTAATTCAATTTTACTGGACATTACTGATTATTAATATAAAAATTGCTGAATTTAATCGCTTATTATTTGCTCTAAATCTAATAATTACAAAAAAACAGCCAATTTTTCATGATTCGTTTTTAAGGTATGAATTTAATAACAATTAGACAAACTTATAATATTGAAATATTAAAGATAAATTTGTATCTTTTAAAAAATTTTTAACCCTAAAAATGAAAGTTATGAAAGCATTAAAAATTATTGTAATTCTTGTTTTGATTCTTGTTGTTGCAGTTGTTGTAGCAAGTTTGATCGCACCAAAGGAAGTGACTATTGAACGGTCTGTTATGATTGATGCCTCAAAGGATGTTGTTTTTGAAAATATCCTGTTTTTTAAGAACACAGAAAAATGGTCTCCCTGGAACGACTATGATCCGGATATGAAAAGTGAGATTGAAGGCACTGATGGTACAATAGGCGCCATTTATAAATGGGAGGGTAATGAAGATGTTGGAAAAGGCAAACAGGAAATCACGAAAATCGAAGAGTTTAAACTTGTTGAAACCAAACTCACCTTCATAGAACCTTTTGAATCAGAATCTACCTCATACCTCAAAATGTCGGAGGAAAACGACAGTGTCAAAGTGACCTGGGGCATGTACGAGGAGCCGAAATTTCCTGCAAATCTATTCTATCTGTTCATGAACATGGATGAAATGATAGGTGAAGATTTCGACAAAGGACTTGAAAGGTTAAAAAAGCTGGCGGAAGAAGAAGGCGCCGAACAGGCCAAAATGTACAGGGGTTATTCTGTGAATGTAGTTGATTTTCCCGGAAGAACATACCTTGCCGTCCGGGATACCTTGACTATGGATAATGCATCAGCCTTCTTCGGAAAAAGTTTCGGAGAAATGATGAGCGCCCTTCAATCAACCGGTTTAGCTCCGGCAGGTCCACCAGCAGGACTGTATTTTTCATGGGATGAAGAAACCAAAACATCAGATATGGCTGCTGCAGTACCCGTTGATGATGCTTCATCTTTTGAAGGAAACTTCGAAGTGGTTAAACTCCCGGCAAACAAAGCTCTTCAAATAGAACATCAAGGTTCTTATGAAGGAATTGGCGAGGCTCACTATGCGATGGAGGATTATTGCAAAGAAAACAATGTCAAAGTTGCTTCCCCTGTCATGGAAGAGTATGTTACTGCTCCTCAGAGCGAAAAAGATACGTCTAAATGGATGACCAAAATCATTTATGTAAAAGAATAAGTCATGTTAGACCGGCCCTTGGGTAATATTCCCTGAGGGTTTATTATTTTAACAAAAGTAAACACAAGATTAACCGGACATTTCGTCTTCTTTTTCATATATTCCTTTATCCGGTTCTCGAAAAACATATCAATCAAAATCTGTCAATGTAATATCATTAGGATACTGAATATTAACCAGAAATAAACCATTTGCAGGTGCAGAAAAACCGGCCTTTGACCTGTCTTCACTTTCAATAATTTCCTTTATATCTTCCGGAGACGTCTTTCCAAACCCAATATCTATGAGCGTACCAACAATAGCACGTACCATATTCCTGAGAAACCTATCGGCTGTGATGCTAAAAACAAGTTCATTCTCTCTCTTTTCCCATTCAGCAAAAGTTATCTTACATTTATTTGTTCTTGTATCAGTATGCAGTTTACTGAAACATGTGAAATCTTCGTACAGGTACAAGTATTTCGCAGCCTTATTCATTTTACTTATATCAGGCGGATTGTAGATGAGATGACAAAAATCAACCTTAAAAGGATTTTTAACTGTAGATATCACGTACTGGTAAGTTCTTGAAACCGCATCAAACCGGCTGTGAATATTGTTTTTAACTCTAAATATCCTTTTGATGGCAATATCCTGCGGAATAAATCCATTAATTTTATAAACTAATGTATTGCAATCTTCAATTTTCTCGTCCTGATCAAAATGAGCAACAAAAAAAGAGGCATGTACCCCTGTATCTGTTCTTCCTGCTCCTGTTAGCTTTATATCAGCACGTAGAATAGAGGAAAAAGCCTTATTGAGAATCTCCTGGACCGTTAAAGCATTAGGCTGGACTTGCCAGCCATGATAGGCAGTTCCATTGTATGATAATTCAACAAAATATCTGTATGGTTTGAGCATAAATGGTTTTTTTCGTATTCTTTATAATCCTGCACATATTACCATTTCACAGTATTATCAATTTCACGGTCTCTGAAACCAATGAGATACAGGATTCCGTCCAGTCCGAGTGTTGAAATGGATTGATCAACATGTTTTTTCAGGACAGGTTTAGCATGAAAAGCAATCCCCAGGCCGGCAATATTGAGCATTGGCAAGTCATCTGCTCCGTCACCAACTGCAATAACCTGCTCAGGGTGAATGTTTTCTTTAACAACCAATTCATTAAGAATTTCAGATTTTCGTTTACTGTCAATTATCTCACCAACAATATTTCCAGTCAGTTTTCCTTCTTTTATTTCAAGCTCATTAGCAAAAACATAATCCACCCCAAACTTCTTACGTAAAAATTCTCCAAAAAATGACATTCCACTTGATATGATGGCGGTTTTATAACCATGTTTGTTGAGTGTAAAAACCAGGCGTCCGGCACCTTCAGTGATAGGAATTTCTTCGGCCATCTGTTGTAATTTTTTCACCGCAATACCCTCAAACATGGCAACCTTTTGTTGAAAAGCTTCTTTAAAGGAGAGTCCTGAAGTTCTTTCAAAGCTGGTAATCCGGTCTATTTCCTTTTCAACGTGGTTTACAGCAGCAAGTTTTTCGAATAAATCAACCTGGAACAATGTTGTATCCATGTCAAAACAAACAAGCCTCCGATTTCTCCTGAAGCTGTTATCTTCCTGAAAAGCAATATCAACAGCAGTTTCAGCAGAAATATCGATAAATTCTTTTTTTAGTTCTATGACATCATTTGGTGTACCGCGTAATGATAATTCAATGCATGCCCTTGTTTGCTTATTAGTTTTCTCAAGTGGAATACGACCGGATAAACGCGAGATAATATCTATATTCAGGCCCTGTT
>CAZVTW010000136.1:0-12861 GCA_964629805.1 uncultured Bacteroidales bacterium
CTTCTTTATCCAGGGTACATGCGCATAAGAAAAAGTGACCAGCCTGTCAGGTTTTATTTTGATGGCTTCCTTTATTGTCTGTGAAAAACTTTCTTTTGACTGCCCCGGCAACCCATAAATGAAATCGAGGTTGACAGCTATATTATCATCCAATCCTTTTACAAAGTTAACAAACTCATTGACCGGAATTTTTGATGGCTTTCTGTTGACATCTTTTAAAACTTTTGTATTGAAATCCTGTATGCCAAAACTATATCTTCTGAATCCGGCATCATACAAATTCCCCAGGTATTCAAAATCCAGGTAAGCCGGATTACATTCTATGGCTATTTCAGGATTTTCAATGAAAGAGAATTCTTTGTATATTAAGTCATTAATTTGGCTGATAAATGACGAATCAATGGCATTTGGCGTTCCTCCTCCAAAATGAATTTGTGAAACCTTTCTACCTTTGTCAATATGCCGGGATACAATTTTTATTTCTTTTTTTACAGCCTGTATGTAATTCTCTACAGTTTGTTGATTGGTTAATTTACAGGAATTACACCCGCAATAAAAACAAATTTGTTGACAAAAAGGAATGTGAAAATAGAAAGCGATGTGATTGGGCGCATTGATTCCAACTTTTTGTGTGAGGCGGATGTAATCACTTTCCGAAAAGTCCGATTTGAAATGATTTGCCGGAGGATAGCTTGTGTATCTCGGAACCGGAATATTGTATTTGTTCAGCAAGTTATTATGAATTTCCATCATTTTTCCGTTTTATTGGTTGCACATAAAACAAAACGAGCATGGCCAGAAGCGACAGCAAAATTTCGATACCAAACAATCCCCTGTAACCTAAAATATCACCAACCTTACCGCTCAATACGGCGATTGCCAGGCTACTAAGATGGGTAATGACAATCTGGATTGTGAAATCAGTGCCTTCCCGTCCTTCCCTGACAACAGCCATTGAAGTTGTATAAATTATGACTGTCGAAAGACCATAAGCTCCCCAAAGGAGACAAATCCCCGTATAAATAAGAATCTCTCCGGGTATCTTAGCGGAAATAATCCAAAAAAATGTTGCAGCGATTAAATTTACAAATAAAAACAGATATAATGAAGAATTCGGCCCTGTTTTCCTGATAATATATCCGGCGAGAAAAGCGAACAGTGTTGCACAAGAGGTACCAACAATGCCTGACATAAAGCCGATTTGTTTGACATTATATCCCAAATCAACTAAATACGGTTTGAGCATGGCCAGGATTCCAATGATGCCTGAGTAATAAAACGCAAGAAGCAAACTCCGTTTTCTGAAAGAAGACGAGCCGAAAAAACGCAGAATTTCTTTCATTGTTATATTAGCATGAGCTCCTTCGTGTGGTTTAAAATTCTGTCTGTAAAGCAATAACGGCGCTATCGCAAAAACAACAAAAGCTGCAAGGAGAATAAGCAGGTTTGTCCACCCGAAATAATAATAGGCTATCAATAAGACGCCTGTACCAATTAAACTTCCGACAAAACTCCCGGAAGCCTGCATGGTATTACCCGTGCTTCTCTCCTTTGGTTTTAAAATCCGGATAGCAAAAATATCTGTTGCAATATCCTGCGTGGCAGAAGCAATAAAAGCAATAACCATTAAAGCTACTATCAAACTAAAATGAACCTGCAAATCAAAAAGCCCGATACTCAAAATAATGATTGCATAAAACACTTCTGAAAAAAATATCCAGTTTCTGAGTTGTTTTCTTGTCCTGGTTTTGTTGTCAACCATTGGCGCCCACAAAAATTTCAAAATCCAGGGTAGTTTAACTAATTGCAATAATCCGATTGATTCCAGGGAATATTTTTCCTGGCGCATGATAACCGGTACAACGGTTGAGAAAAAACTCATTGGAATAGATTGTGCAATATAAAGAGAAAATAATACAGGAAATTTTGTCCAGTTGTTCTTCATGTATTTGTCGTTAAAAATCAATTGCCAAATTCATCCCTACCTGCATTGGTTTTCCTTTTTGGGTGTAAGTCCTGCCAAGCGCTTCAAAAAGAAAAGCATAATAATCTGTGTTCAGAATATTTCTACCCCAAATTTCAAAATTAAGAGATTTGTACATAAAGGAAACTTTTGCATTCAGAAGATTATATGTGTTTTGTTTATAAGTATTTTCCAAATTCCAGTATTTTGTTCCTATTTGTCGATACAGAGCATGAATCCTGATTTTATCCAGGAGTGAGAATTTGTCAAACCTGAAAGTTTTTGAAAGTGAAAGAGCCAGTGTGTGTCTTGGGATATAAGGTGTGGAGTGATCATTATAATTTGTTGTGGAGTCTTTAACATATTCAAGAATTTTTGAGTGCGTAAATCCATATGATAACATGCCTTCAATTCCAAGTAATGATTTGTTTTTAAGACTTACTTCAAATCCTTTATTTTCAGATCGTCCTGCATTGTCCAGATAAGAACCGCGTCCACTGGGGACGGTGCGATAAATCTGTTGACCCTCCAAATGTGTTCTGAAAATGGCCAGATCAGCATAAAGGTGCTTATTAAACAGTGATGATTTTATACCTGCTTCATAACTGTGACTTTTTTCATCTTTGAATGTGAGATGTTCTGGTTTTTCAAAAGTTGAATTGTACCCGCCCGGTTTATATCCGCTGGTATAAGATAGATAAATATTCATGTTGTTAAATTGATAATTAGCCGATATTTTTGGTAGGGGAATCGTGTTTTTCTCTTCGGGGTAGATGGTATCTGTTGGTGTTTTTTCTTTTCCTCCTAACTTTTGATTGTAGTTATAACCAAGTTTAGACTTATCCATATCATATCTTAAACCAGCAGATAGGGTCAGGTTTTCAATTGGTTCATAAGTCATTTGATGAAAGAAGCCCAGGCTTGAAACGTGTAAATCATATAATTTCAGATAACTCATATCTCTCTGATAAATGTTTACCTCTACAGATTTGTCAAATAATTGACTAAAGCCAAATATCCCGAACAGCCAATTGAATTTTTTATTATTTCTGGAACGCAGGATTATCTCACCTGAAAGCATATTTTGTGTCTGCAATTGTGTGATAAAATATAATGAATCACTTGTGAAGTCCTGATCAATACTCTGTTCTCCATCAATCCACTGATATGAAAAAGTACCTGAAAGTTCCCATTTTGGTTGAGTGTACACCAGCCTCAAACCATCTGAAAACATTTTTCTGTTGTAGGAACTGTTTTGATTGTAATTAATATCATCTGAAACAGACAAGGAATCATTATACACAGCATAAGGATATCCACCCTGTTTCATATTCTCAAAACTTGCAATGTTTTCAATAAAAAAATCATCACTGATTTTGTAAATCCATCTGTTTCTCAGTCCAAAAGAATTTAATCCGTCAACCTTGTCACCTGAGTATTTATTTGTATAAAATCCGTCATTATGCCGGAAGTTTGCAGCCAGGGAAAATCCCATTTTATTTTTTATTCTTTGATAATGTCCGGCATTGAAGTTATAATAACCATACTCGCCGACTGTCAGTTTTATTTTTGTACCCTGAAAGTTCATTGGCGAAAGGGTTTTAATATTGATAAGTCCTCCCATTGTATTTCTGCCATAGAGGGTACCCTGAGGCCCTCTTAATATTTCAATCCTCTCAATGTCGAAGAAATCGAAATCGAATGAGGCTTTTTCAAGATATGGTACATTATCAACATATAGTCCGACAGAAGGCGCATTGATTCTTGAACCTATGCCCCTGATATAAACCGGAGATGTTAGCCTGGAACCATAATCAGGCATCATAAAATTCGGGGCAATTCCTGTAATTTGTCCCATCGTGACTATGTCATTCTTCTCGACGTCTCCTGTTGGTATAATTGAGACTGAAGAAGGTAATTTTTTGAGCTTTGAACTGTCACGGGATGCTGCAATGACTATTTCACCCAAATCGACTTCAGGGGCTGCAGTTGT
The DNA here is from genome assembly GCA_964629805.1 of uncultured Bacteroidales bacterium. Classification (GTDB taxonomy): domain Bacteria; phylum Bacteroidota; class Bacteroidia; order Bacteroidales; family CAZVTW01; genus CAZVTW01. Next base: position 3,957 of record CAZVTW010000136.1, read on the forward strand.
ATCTTTCAATATGATAATCTTTTGTGCTGTCAGATTTAAGAAAGGTGCAATGATGAAGATTATTGCTATATATGATTTTAACATGATGTCTGTTGTTTATGGTTTTAAAAATAGTAATAAATATTGAAATTCTTATTATTGTTAACATATCCACATGAAGTACATGCACGTGCGATTTTTCAATAAAACAATTTACACTGTAATAAGTTAACAGTATTTTGGTCTGAAATAATAAATTTCCGGATAAATCCACTCTCAGGGTTTGATGCGAAATAAACTATACCGAAATATGTTCAGGTTATTTCGTTTCAAACCCCTATCTCCACCAGAAAAGCAGATTTATATGATATCCGGAATTAATATTTTACAGGCAATCAGGGGGAGGTCTTGAAAATAAGGCTGAAAACAGATATTGAGAACCTGGAATATTCCTGTTAAAAGTTTGCCTCGTGCGGATTTTGTCATACAGGATTAAATGATGATATTTGATTCGCTTTAAACAGGCGTCTGAATCGAAATACTGAAAATGATATATTTCATGGGTATTGTTTTTTTGACTTCTTTGGCATAATTCATACTCATATTGCTCCTCGTTTTCCTGTACAATCAAAGGCGTATTTGTACATATATTTCCGCGGGCATTGGTAGCAAAAAAGAGTATATAGGCCAATACCATGACAATATAGGGAACGCTTGTTGTGAATATACCAAAATGAAACATTCGCGATTTTTTTCAGTGCCGAAAAATAGAAAAAAATGCCCGTATTCTAAAATATTTGAAAATATTTTCTCTTTGGTCTACTTTTTAGAATCTAATATAGGTGTTTTTTAACTTTCGGTTCGGTAATATTGAGGCATTGAAAAAATGGTTGATCTTTACAAAAATCTCCTGCCTGGCCTTTTCTTATTGTTCTTCTGTGATTTCAAATTAATACGCAAATAGAGCGCTTCTATAACATCTTTCACTTCATTCATATATTCCGGATCATCCTTCGGACAGTACCAGTTTATAGTAACATCCCCACCCTTTTCCATGTACGTTTTAAGTGTCTGTAACATTTCAAATAACATTTTAGCTGAGCTGGTGTCGTAATGTGTCAGTTTAATGTTGAAAGTGATTGGGCCTTTTTCCTCTTCAATATATCTTAAAATCCAATTGATAAGTGGCGTGTAAAATTCCTTTGTTGCTGCAATCACTGATTCACCGGATATTTCACATTGCCCGGAATATGCATTAAAAGTCACATCGGGAGAGAATTCTTCTTCTTCTATACCCCTGATAACAAGATTCTCCATATATAAATCAATTTAAGGTACCTTATTTTTGATTATAATAGCAATATTTTTGCCGAAAAGCAAAAAATCCGGAATTTTTTTTTATTCATAAAAAAAAACTTATCTTATAACCAAATTTACGACGAAAAATTAATCAACATGAAACATTCAGGACGGGCAGATTTACCACTTCATTACGGAAAAGTTCCTTCATGGCTCTATCAACGGATGGCAAAACTTGGCGGCGCCATCACAGAGGCTATTGTTCAGGAATACGGAACCTCTGAATTTATCCGTCGCCTGAGTGACCCGTTCTGGTTTCAGTCGCTTGGCGCTGCTCTTGGAATGGACTGGCATTCTTCAGGGATAACAACCTCAGTCATGGGAGCCTTAAAACAGGCAATAAATCCCATTTCTCATGAACTGGGCCTGTTTATTTGCGGCGGAAGGGGGAAATTTTCACGCCAAACCCCGGGAGAATTACTAAGAATAGCTGAAAAAACAGGACTTGATGGCGAAAAACTGGTACACATAAGCAAACTGACAGCAAAAATAGATAATACAGCTATTCAGGATGGTTTTCAATTGTATCTTCACTCATTTGTATTATCAAAAAATGGAGAATGGTCTGTTATTCAGCAGGGAATGAATGGCAATGAGCGACTTGCAAGGCGCTATCACTGGCATTCGAAAAATATCAGGTCCTTTGTTGATGAACCTCACACTTCTGTTTGCGGAGAAAATTTGGGCATGATACTCAATCTGACCCACCACCAAGCCAAATCAACCCATGAAGGTATACTGGATATCTCCAAAGAAAAACCTGAATTGATGCTCAAAGAGACACAAAAACTGGTCATGTCAAAAAATCATCATGTGACGACACAGGATATAGATTTGAAACGACTGGGAACTGTTCTGGCCATTGCCTATGAGCAACAATTCCGGAATTTTGAAGATTTGTTACTTATTCAGGGATTAGGGCCCAAAACAATCAGGTCTCTCTCCCTGATCAGCGAGATAATTCACGGAACACCTTCGCGGTTCAAGGATCCGGCACGATTTTCCTTTGCGCACGGAGGAAAAGACGGCCATCCTTTTCCTGTGCAAACACACGTATATGATGAAACAATCCAACAGCTCAAAACTGCCATAAGCAAGGCAAAAATGGGAATCACAGACAAACAAAAAGCCATAAATAAACTATCAGACCTGCTTATCCGTCTTGAAAAGGATTTTATTCCAAACCCTGATGGTTTTGAAAAATATGTTGAAAAAGAACGGAATGAATCATCGCATTTCGGTGGCCGGACTGTATTTGATAAACAATTGAAAAAATCAAAAGAGGAAAAGAAAGGGGGAGCAAGGCAGTTGAAATTGTTTTGATTTATAAATATCACATCGCTATTCTCCAAGCAAAACAATATGAAAAGGTGAGTCAATGATAACCATGCTGTTGGAGACCTCCGCTTTTTGATCCGAGTAGTAATCCCTGACAAGCATACCCTCAGGGAAATAGCCGGCCACAGGTATTTCTTTTTTACCGGTTTCTAAGTCCAAACCAGCAACAATAACATCACTGTAATCCTGATGTTGATAAATTCTTGCAAAGATATAGGGTGATTGAGACAACTTCTGATGAGCACCTGCCCCGACAGCCGGATGGTTCCGCCTGAAACGTCCAAGTTTTTGCCAGTGCTCTAATACTTCTTTGATATTGTATCCGTTTCGTGAGTTGTTTTGCTCTATTTCTTCCCAATTCATAAAAGACCGCAAATGAGCATCACCTTTCGCGCCGGGAATTTCAAGTTCCCGCATACTCTCATCACCATAGTACACCTGGACAGCCCCCGGACACAGCATGAGTTTCGTTGCTGACTCAAATGGCTTTTCTCTGAATTTATCAAAAGGATGACTATCATCATGAGAACTGATATAGTTTAATACACTTTTGCCCTGAAGATTATTATGAATTAAATTAGAATATTTTGAGAAGATTTGTTCATACGATTTATTGGCATCGCTTTTAAATTCAAAATTGAGTAATGCATGGAAACCATAATCAAAAAAATCAACTCTTTTATCACCAAAATCATATTGTCTGCCGGAAGAAATATTATATCCATAAACTTCACCAAGCAGATAAAAATCATTATCATCAAGAACCAGGTCAGGATGTTGGGCTTTCCATTGGGCAAATGCTTTGACAGCCTCCTGCCACAGTTCTGCCCAGACCGATTCTTCCACATGTTTGGCCGTATCTATCCTGAAACCGTCGATACCGTATTTTTTGATAAAATCAATCAACCATTTTATGATATAAAAGCGTGGCGCCCTGGGATAACCTGTTTTTTCAAAAAAGGCATCAAGTTCATCCATTTCAGTCTCAAGTCGTCCTTCTTTTTGCCATTTTTGTTTAAGAATGTCAGGAAGTTCAACCGGATTATTGTTTTCAGTTTTTATATCAGGAAGATTTTCCACGAGTGTACAAAACACTGTTGATTCGTAATCCTGGTATTCACATTTCGGATCAGTCCGGACCCATTCTTCCGGCCATACAAGGTCTTTTTCTGTAACCGGGCCTGTATGATTCAATACCACATCCATAATAATTCTGATACCATGCTCATGGGCGGTATTGACAAGTTCAGTAAGTTCTTCTTCAGTTCCGAAATTGGGATCAAGGCTGGTCCAGTCTTTGGCCCAATAGCCATGATAGCCATATGTGTCACCAGTTCCTTCATCAACAATGCCATGAATTTGTTCCACCACAGGGGTAAACCATATCGCTGTGATGCCCAATTCGTTAAAATATCCTTCACGGATTTTTTGCGTCACCCCTTTTAAATCGCCGCCCTTAAATCCTCTTAGTGTAGCAGTTTGTTTTGTCCGGCCAAAATTGGTATCATTTGAAGGGTCTCCATTGTAAAACCTGTCTGTAAGCAAAAAATACACAGATGCATTATCCCAGGTAAACGGTACATCATTTTTTACTCTATTTGATTTATCAATACTTTGTTCATCAGGTGTCTTACATCCGGAAAAGGATAACAAGATGAAAAGGAACAGGGAAAATCCGGTTGTGATTTTTTTCATAACATGTTTAAATTTGATTCAAAATTGCAAACAATTTCATAACGTACTGTTTTTGGAATTATATGGCAGGATGACTGGTGAATCATGCGCAACAGCATATGTTTTATCATACAGCATTACATTGACAGGTTCGCCTGAGAGATTTTCGATTTTTACTTCCTGCTTCGAAACAGTAAGTTTTAAAATCCTCTTCCTGTACAGTATTTTAAAGGCATAATTGCTCCATTCGTCCGGGATGACGGGGTGAAATGAAAGGGTGGCATTTTTGATCCTTTTTCCGCCAAATCCTTCAACAACAGCCATCCATGTGCCTGCCATTGATGTGATATGAAGTCCCTCGTTAACTTCCTTATTATAATCATCCAAATCAAGACGGGCTGAACGCATGTAAAACTCATAAGCTTTGTCCACCCTTCCGATTTTGGATGCCAGTATTGAATGTATTGAAGGTGATAAGGATGATTCGTGAACTGTTTTGGGTTCATAATAATTGAAATTCTCCCGGATGGTATCCATATCATACTCATCTTCAAACCAAAAAATACCCTGAAGAACATCAGCCTGCTTGATAAAGGGTGAACGCAGGATTCTGTCCCATGACCAGTGCTGATTAATAGGTCTTTCTTCCTTTTTGATATCTGCTATCGTAAGATTCTCTTTGTCAAGGAATCCATCCTGCTGAAGGAAAATATTTGTTCCCTCTATTGTAGGCATATAGAGATTTTCAATGATGTTTTTCCATTGTTCTGTTTCTTTTTCTTCTTTAAATTTGAGTTGCTCAGTTAGTTCATCAAACAGAACCTTGTTTTTTTCCTTAACAAAACGGATGGTTTCAATGGTTTTTTGCAAGGTCCATGCAGCCAGCTTATTGGTATACCAGTTGTTGTTAACATTATTTTCATATTCATTGGGTCCTGTAACACCAAGCATGACATACTTTTTTTTATGCTCAGAAAATGAGATTCGTTGTGACCAAAACCTGGAAAGTGCAATGAGTATTTCAAGGCCGCACTGTACAAGATAATCATCATCCCCGGTATGTTTGATGTAATTAAACATTGCATAGGCAATTGCCCCGTTCCTGTGAATTTCTTCAAACGTAATTTCCCATTCGTTGTGGCACTCTTCCCCGTTCATGGTCACCATAGGGAAAAGGGCTGCCCCGTCAATAAATCCAAGTTTTTCAGCATTTTCAATGACTTTGGAAAGCTGTTTATAGCGATACAGCAACAGGTTTTTGGCCACTTTCTGTTCTGATGTATTCAGGTAAAAAGGGAATGCAAATGCTTCTGTATCCCAGTAGGTACTACCACCATATTTCTCCCCGGTAAAACCTTTGGGACCAATGTTTAAACGCTCATCATCGCCGGTATAGGTCTGATTAAGCTGGAAAATGTTGTATCTGACAGCCTGTTGCGCACTGACATCTCCGTGAATAATAATATCGCTGTGTTTCCATTTTTCATTCCACATATCTTCATGCTCTTCAAACAAAACATTAAAACCTTTTGCTGCCGCTTTACGTACTTCTTCTTTTGCCCTGCCATTCAGATCATCTTTATCATGGTACAAACCTGAAATATTGGCTGCATACTTTTCAATTGTCACTTCCTGCCCCTGTATGTCAGAAACGGAAAAAGATTCTTCTACATATTTATCGCGTGAAGATTTGGAGGGTTTGGTTTTCTGAAGAACATCGTCTACAAAGACCCTGTAAATCATTCCTGTACATAAATGAAAACCGGATTTTTTTGTTTTGACATGCAGATACGCCTCATTTTCAAACTGTTGTTGACTGACCTGTTCCCAGAATTTTTCATCATAATTTGAATCTTCATTCTTCACATCTGCATCCAGATATATGGTAAATTTTAAATCGCTGGCTTTGTTAACAGGAATAACAGAATAATAAATTACTCCGATATTCGGACAGGCAATGCTTAAAAATCGCTTCGTTGAAATTTTAAGGTGATGTCCGTTTTTCAAAATCACTTCAAATTCCCTGAAAAGTATAGCGCTTTTCATATTCAGAATGCGGCGGAAATTTTTCACTTCACATGTATGCAGATCAAGCATTTCGCCATTGATTTCTATATCAATTCCGAGCCAGTTTGGCCCGTTAATGACTTTAGCATAATATTCAGGGTACCCGTTTTTCCACCATCCTACTTTTGTCTTGTCAGGATAATAAATCCCTGCGTAGTAGTTCCCCTGTAATGAATCCCCGGAATATCGTTCTTCAAAATTTGCCCTGTGTCCCATCCTACCATTACCCAGGCTAAAAATACTTTCTGCTTTTCTCTGGTTATCAGGATGAAATCCGTCCTCTATGATTTCCCAGGGGGCTATTTTTAAAAATTTATTCATTTGATCTCACTTTTTTTCACCTTAACATAATCTTTATCCTCAACAAATAAAACGACAACAGCAGCGATAAACAAGCTGATGCCGGCTGTAACCAGCGCATAAATGGCCTGGCTCTGAAATAAATCTTTAACCATAAAACCCAGTATAACTGCTGCCAGAATTTGGGGGATAACAATAAAGAAATTGAAGATACCCATATAAACTCCCATTTTATCCTGCGGTAGAGCACCGGTTAGTATGGCATATGGCATAGAAAGGATACCAGCCCAGGCAAGACCGACACCGATCATAGAGAATATCATTTGCTGAGGAGTTGTAATAAAATATAATGACAATAAACCTAACCCGCCGGCTGTCAGCGCTATCATATGGGTAATTTTTCTGTTGGTCAGTTTAGCAAGCCAGGGAAGTACAGCCAGGCTGAACACTGCTGCAAATAAATTATACCATCCAAACATCCCCCCGACCCAGTTAGCTCCTGTATTGTATGCCTCTGATGTTGTATCTGTGGCATTATATAAATGGCTTGTGATTGCCGCAGTGGTATAAATCCACATTGAAAATAATGCGAACCAGGAAAAAAACTGCACAAATGCCAATTGTCTCATTGTCCGGGGCATCCGGTATAAATCTGTTATGATACTCACAAGCCCGTTATCGGTTTTATTTTTACGAACCATCTGCCAGCAGATAAACTGCAATATACCATAGAGCAAAATACCTCCGGCGAGTACAAATAACTCCTTTTTAAGATCGAAATATATCACAGAAAACAGGATGAGTAACCCGGCAAATGTCCAGATGATACCCCGGCGTAAGTATAAAAATGCTCTTTCCACAGGTGTTTTATAAATTGATTCCGATTCTGCCGAACCATTCTCAAATTCTTTTAGCTCATCAGGGGAATATTCTTTGCTTGTGAAAACAGTCCACAAAACTGTCAGAAGAAAGACTGCCCCGCCAATGTAAAATGATAATTTAACGGTTTGGGGTATTACACCTTCCGGTGCTTTATTGGGAATATCAAACCAGTTGGCCATGACATAAGGCAACCAGGAAGCGATGAAAGCGCCAATACCAATGAAAAAACTTTGCATGGTAAAACCAAGTGTGCGTTGGTCACTTGGCAGGTTATCACCGACAAAGGCCCTGAATGGTTCCATTGAGATGTTGATAGAGGCATCCATAATCCAGAGCATACCTGCTGCCACCCACAACATGGGTGAATTAGGCATCATAATGAGCGCAGCAGAAGCCAGAATAGCGCCAACAAGAAAAAAAGGTCTCCTTCGCCCCAGGCGCGTCCAGGTTTTATCACTCATATGCCCTACAATGGGCTGTATCAATAATCCGGTGACAGGAGCTGCAATCCACAAAATAGGAATACTGTCAATATCAGCGCCAAGGGTTTGAAAAATCCGGCTGACATTCGCATTTTGAAGGCCAAAACCAAACTGGATACCCAGAAACCCAAAACTCATGTTCCAAATCTGCCAGAAAGACAGACGCGGTTTTTTACTCATCTTGATTTTTTTATATATTTAGATTCAAATATATGGATTAATAGAATGAATTTACAGCTAAAATTCATGATCTTTTAACGAAAAGTTAATGCTACAAGAGTGAAAATCTGGCTTTATCGATGATTTCAAACGATTGAGATATATTTTAATAGATTACAGGAAAATATGTAAATTGGAATATTGTTTAAGGCTTATGGCCGGGACAACATGTTACTTTATTCTGAACTCAGTAATTCTCGAAATCTATGCGTTACAAGGCATCGTTTAACTCCTCATCCCGACATCAAATATGTCGGGACTCCGGGATTAAACGATGCCTTGCGCCTTTAACTTTCGAATTTTCTGAGTTCAGTTATTATGCATATTATTGCATTTGTTTAAGTTTTGCACACGAAGTTTTTTGACCGGGAATTAGGCGTATTTCACCCTGTGAAATATTTTATAATCGGAAGAGTTATTTCACAGGGTAAACCCCGTGAAATAATTATTTCTCATTTAGATATTTAACGGGGTAAACAAATTAATTAACTTACAGTTAATTTTTTAATTCTCTGGTACCCTGTCCCATACATTTTATTAAACATTTTGACAAATCAAAACATTTTTAAAGATTTCTCACTTCGTTCGAAATGACTATCCCTTAT
>CAZVTW010000137.1:0-6172 GCA_964629805.1 uncultured Bacteroidales bacterium
AAACGAGAATCTTTTTTACGTTACTACTTAATAATCAATAAAGTTAGAAAAAATCAATGCACCTATAATGAAATTTTGGATTATCTGAAATCAAGGTCAGAGATTCTAGGATATGATTTATCTGTTTCAAGGCGGACTTTCAGGCGTGACCTGGATGACATATTGTCAATTTTTAATATTGAGATACGATACAACTATTCCCGGAAAGTATACTATATTGAAGGATTTGAAAATATATTTAAAGATAAAATGCTGGAAGCCTTAGATTATCTAAATGTTGTTCAAACAGCAGAAAATTTATCAGATATAGTATTTTTTGAATCCAGAAGGCTGAAAGGGACAGAATTCATTTGCCAAATAATCTATGCTATAAAAAACAGATATGAAATCCATTTTACCTACCAAAAATTTTGGGATGTCGAAATTTCTCAAAGAAGAATTTTGCCGTTAGCATTAAAGGAATATAAAAATTATTGGTATGTTTTTTCAATTGATACAAAAGATGGTAAAATGAAAAGTTTTGCGCTTGATAGGTTATCAGACCTTGAAATCTTGAACAAGAAATTTAAGATGCCACAAAACCTTAATATTGAAGAATATTGGAAAAATTGTTTTGGGATTATTGGCCCAAATAGTAATTTCCCTGATGAGGTTATTTTATCATTTCATCCTGAACAGGGCAAATACATAAAATCTTTGCCATTGCATGAATCCCAGGAAATTCTAATTGATAATGAAAATGAAGTCAGGGTCCGTTTAAAAGTGTTTCTTACTTTTGATTTCAAAATGGAAGTGCTCTCACATGGTGAACTTGTTAAAGTCATTCAACCAAAATCTTTAGTTGATGACATACGAAATACCTTGACCAAGAATCTGAATCAATATAATATGAACCTGTAAAAGTAAATCAATGGATTATATATACCCTTCTTGTTCCTTGTTAGAAGAGCATGAATCAAAATCATTATCTTTGAAACATATTATTCAGAATTCCGCCTTTAAGGAGCACATTCATGAAATTCAACTTCCTTTAGCTGTTGGGAAATCAAGTATAAACAATATCCATATTAAAGATCTTTCAAAAGCTCCGCATATTTTAATTGCAGGCATACCATCCATGGGCAAAACAACATTAATAACAAGTTTCCTGAGTTCACTTTTATTTGCTAAGCACCCCTTGCAACTCAAGTTAATTGTAATAGATACTGAGACAAGAAAGTTTGAAGCCTTAAATGAATTAAATCCGTTATTTGCTCATGGACACAAAAGCATTGGGAAAGTTTTTTCCCATGATTTAATTAGTGTAATCGAAATTCTAAATCAATTAAATGATATAATGGATCAAAGATATTATCTTTTGAAAGAGAATCAGTGCAGAAGCATTAGAACATACAATGAATACAATTCCGATTCTAATGAACCTCCAAAGAAGGATTTTCATGAATTGCCCTATATTGTAGTGATAATTAATGAATATTCCAGATTGTTGGAAAAATATCAGAAGGATTTTGAATATCCAATTGCTCGTTTAGGCCAAATATCAAGAGCTGTCGGAATACACCTTATACTGTCAACAAGTAAAACAGGAAAAAAGCATCTAACTGGAATATTAAAAGCAAATTTTGCAACGACAATAGCTTTTAAATTTGATGATATAATAAACTCTGGATTGTTTATTAGTTCTTCAAAAGCAATAAATATTAAAAAACAAGGAGAAATACTTTGGCAAAATGATGAACGTCCTATTCAAACACCCTATACAACAATTGTTGAGTTAAACAGGATAATTGACAATATTAAACAAAATAATACCGCATAATATTTTTTCAAGGTATTCAGTTTACTGTTTTTATTTCAGCACCTGAAAACCTTCAGCTAATCCACCTCATAGCCAACACTTTTCATATGTTCAAGTATCTCTTATGGCTCAAAGTAAAACCTGCGTTAAAATGCTTTATATTCCTTTGATACTTTTTTGTTTTTTAGTACCGAAGATGAAAAATCATACACCTGCCAACCAAAACCCCGGTCAATGGCTTCAATATCAGTGCTTTTTTCCAGTTTTTTTGTGAATTTTGATGATGAAAGGCGCAATCCATATAAAACTATACCTAGGTTTGTTTTGTCAACATAATCAGCAACATGCGCCAGTTCGTGCCCAAGGATACCAACCTGTGCATTTTTACTGAAGTTTTGGTACAGGATACTCTTGCGCCTTGAATTCCCGGCATTTATATAAATCCTGTACACCCTGGTCCCCTTTTTCCTGAATATAAAATTCATGTGTGGCCTGCTTGCCATGGTCGTATTGATTTTTTTATAGACAACCTCAACCCTTTTATGTATGAGCCCGGGATACCTGCTGAGGGCAAGTAAAAAGGGATCCTTTAGTTCGTCAGGGTATACCATATTTCCCATTGTCAATAAGTCAATAGAATCTATTGTGCTCCTTATTTGTGGATCGGAAAAATCAATTGTCCTGTCAAAAGGAGCTTGTTCTAGCTGGCCAAAACTATTGTTAAAATTAAAGCAACAAATGAAAAGGAATAAAATCAAAACTGGTTTCATACGGGGTATAAAAATTCACTTTTATAATGGATAAAAACTAAAACCTGAAAATTTCATGTACATCTATCTTCAGATCAGGAAAAATTGCGGATGAAATAGTATCATCAGGGGTATATATTTTTATGATTTCATATTTTTCCCCTTCTCCCAGTTTATATTGATGGATATGTTCAATGTCCTGATAAACAATCCAATACTCTTTAACACCTGATTCTTCATAGAGCCCAAACTTCTCCCTGACTTCCCTTTTTGATTTTCCTGAGACAATTTCTATAATCAAATCCGGTGCACCAATGCAACCTTTTTCATCTATCTTGTCCTCATCACAAATAATGCATAAATCGGGTTGTACAACAGTGAAAATGTCTTCATCACTTTCGATGGATTTTTTCCTGTCCAGCAACCGGACATCAAAAGGTGCAAAAAAATATTGACAAGATAGACCAAGAAAAATATTGCCTAAAAAGAAAGACAAATTACGTGAAATTTTTTGATGTCTTGTAGACGGGGCTGGTGACATCTTAAAAACCTTCCCCTTAATAAGCTCTAAACGTTCCTCAAATTGCCACTTGAGGTAATCAGCGTAGGTATAAACCTTATTTAAATCCAGTTGTGATATAGAAGTGATTGTCATATGGCATTTTTTTCAAATTCAATCTTCACTTTTCTTTTAGCAGTTTATTTGAATATTCAGCAAATTCTTCATTGGTAAAACTTATTAAATCTTTTCCTTCTTCTATATTTTGGATAGATTGTAATAACTCTTTAGAATATTCAACAGTTTCAGAAAGATCTGAGACCGTAATTTCAATCTCATTGTCCCTGAACAATTTTTTTAAGGCTTCAATAAAATCATTGTTGAACTCATTGGCTTTTAACCTGAATGTTGTTGTCATAAAATATCAATTATAACAATTAAAAAATATACAAAATAAATACCCTTTGGCACTGGCAATACATACAATTGTAACAAAAATACAAAAAATAACAAAAATTCTGGTAAGATGAAGAAACATATTATGACCACCTTGCTTTGCCATTCAACTGCAGCAAACTTGTTTTCCAAGTCAGTTATGAGTCAACTGGTCGAAATAATCCCTGAAGGGTTTATGAGTCTCGTCTAAAAAGGTCTGCAAAAACAGTTGATTGGGCTAAAGCCTTTATTCATAACAACATCAATTAGGGACTGTATCAAAACTAAAAATGAAAGTAGAAAAAGTATCAGCAATTAATTAACTTTGTGATAAAAAAAAATACGATCACATGAGAGAGTTTAATACATCAGGTCCTAATATTCCTGTAAAACATTATACAATTCAAAGAACTGATTTAATAGAAAAAGGACTTGAATTGGTAAAAGACGATAAGTATTTTACTATTTGGGCACCTCGTCAAACAGGGAAAAGCACTTATTTCAGGCAATTGGCAGAAAAATTAGAAAGGCAAGATTATAAAGTTGCTCATATAAATTTTGAAAACTACAAAAATGCTCCATTACAAAGCTTTTTATCAAGTTTGACCCGGCACCTAAAAGAACAATGGAATTTTGATTATACAAGTGAAACAGATCTTTCTCATATTTTTGAGCTGATACAAATTCAACGACAAGGTAAGTGTGTTTTAATCATTGACGAGGTAGAAGGCATTAACAAAGAATATTTTGGTGATTTTCTTCATTCTATTCGCAATGCCTACCATTCAAGACAAAATCATTGTTTGAAAAGTGTAATACTTGTTGGTGTATCAAATATTGTAGGTGTTATTAGTGATAATGCCAGTCCGTTTAATATTACAGATAATCTAAATGTGCCATATTTTACAGATGGAGAAGTTTTTGAGCTTTTTGGACAGCACGAAAAAGAGACAGGACAAAAGTTTGAGAAACGAGTTAAACAAAAAATATCTGAAATAACAGCTAATCAACCCGGATTAGTAAACGGATTTGCAAAAAAACTTGTTGAAGACAATCCTGATAAGAAAAAACTTACGTATGCTGATTATTTGAAAGTGGAAGATTGGTATTTGAGAATTGCTATTGACAAAAATTTTGAAAATATACATAACAAAGCCAAAGAAGAACGCCATTTTGTTGAACGTCTGCTTTTTACAGAAGATAAAATTCCTTTTAAAATTGACCGTCCGAGCATAAAACTTTTACATACAAACGGTTTGATAAAAGATGACGGTAAGGGTTTTGTAACATTTTGGGTGCCTTTTTATAAAAAGCGGCTTTATGATGCTTTTTATCCATATACTAACGGTGAACAGCGCGTAATTTCAAGAACAATATATGCGCCTGAATATTTTACCGAAACAGGCGATTTAAAAATTGAAAAACTGATTGACACATATAAAGAGTATGTAAAAAGGCGTGGTTTTAATCCACACAGGGAAAAAGACGAAAACGGAAATTATAAATCAATAAAAGAAGCTGCTTTGATTTATAGCTTTGAGACTTATATTCATGCTTTTATTACACAAACCGATGGGAAAATATACAGAGAAGCACATACAGGATTAGGAAAAAGCGATATTATTGTGAACGTAAATAACAAAGAATACCTCATTGAAACAAAAATATATTACGCACCAAAACAATTTGCAGACGGCAAAAAGCAACTTGCATATTATTGTAAAAGTTTAGGATTAAACAAAGGTGTTTACCTTGTTTATTGCCCGAACGATATAAAATATCCCGAATTTGTGAATGAACAGACAGAGACAATCAATAATACAGAAATTTCGACCTATTTGATTGAATACGATGAGACAAAATGGTAGAATAACAATAAGCTTATATCATGCGGTTTGAAGTAATATTGGATATTTGATAAAATTATTTTAAACCAGGCAAACTGTCAGGCCGTATATTTAGAAATCCTGACCCAGGTATTGATTTATAGTAGTTTAGAAAAATAAACGAAATAAATATGAATGTCGCCTTATTCACGTTTCCAAATCCTGCCGGATGTTGGAATGTAAATAAGGACTTGACTTTCAAACTCTGGTTTTAAACGAGATTGAAAACCTCAGGTTTGCGACATGTGCTTGCAGGTCAGGATTTTTGAAATTCTGTTTTTTAAAACCTGGATAAGCCAAAACATTACTTTGGAATAATAACTAACAGATGGACCCTTTTTGGTTTTGGCTTATCCAGGTTAGGGGTTGGCAATTTCAAAAAATTTTATATAATTGAATTATCCACTGCCCATCCAAGCAACTGGCACACATTGTTCACATTGGTTTTTTTGAGCATGTTTTTTCTGTGTGCCCGTACCGTGTGCACAGTGATTCTCATGTTTCTCCAGGATAATTTTTTCAGCAGTGTCAAGGGTTTCTTTGTAAACAGTTCTGTAACCGTCAACCGGGGTTTCATAGCGTGAAAATGTCAGAACAAGCTGTATGAAACAGGAAATATTATTAACATCAGATACAGTGCCCATGCAAATGTCAGACTGGTGATATTTAACATAAAAGTTACAATCACTTGCTAAAAGCAGTCAATTTTCTATTTTTGTGAGGCTGAAAATTTTGAGAGAAGCAAATACTTTGCTGCGATTTTTGAAAGAAGCAATCACGAGACCGGTCTAAAAACCCTTCGGGC
>CAZVTW010000137.1:6272-7922 GCA_964629805.1 uncultured Bacteroidales bacterium
AAAAACCCTTCGGGCGGTCGAGGACCGAAACTCAATCATTATTTTTAAAATTTTAATAACAAGCGACTTATAACAAAAACGTTCATGAAAAACATAGAAGAAATAATCGCCGTTGAGGTTACCGGCGCTCTAAAATCATTATACAATGTTGATATCCAACCATCTGCTGTTCAAATACAGCAAACCCGGAAAGAGTTTTCAGGCGATAAAACGGTTGTTGTGTTCCCCTTTGTCAGGTATTCAAAAAAGAAACCGGAAGAAACAGGGACAGAAATTGGCAATTATCTGAAAGATAACGTTCAGGCAATTAATGAATTCAATGTTATTAAGGGGTTTCTGAATATAGCCATAGACAATTCTTACTGGCTGGAATATTTTAACGATGCACGATTAGCAAAAGAATATGGAAAAAAGCCGGTTGAGGAGGATGCACAAACTATCATGATTGAATATTCCTCTCCAAATACGAACAAGCCCCTGCACCTGGGACATATCAGAAATAATGTGCTTGGCTATTCGATTTCTGAAATAGCAAAAGCGCTTGGATACAAAGTTGTAAAAACCAATATTGTCAACGACCGTGGCATTCATATATGCAAAAGCATGCTTGCCTGGCAAAAATGGGGAAGTGGTGAAACACCGGTATCATCAGGCAAAAAAGGAGATAAACTTGTAGGCGATTATTATGTAAGGTTTGACCGTGAATATAAAAAACAGGTAGCTGAACTCAAAAGCCATGGAAAAAGCGATGAGTATGCAAAAGCAAATGCACCTATCCTGAAAGAAGCCCAGGAAATGCTCCGTAAATGGGAAGCTGACGATAAAGAAACGGTCGAACTGTGGAAAACAATGAACCAATGGGTTTATGATGGCTTTGATGAAACATATCGTAAACTCGGTGTTGATTTTGATATTATTTATTACGAATCGCAAACCTATAAACTTGGAAAAAAGATTGTCTTAGAGGGCCTGGAGCAGGGTATAATGGAAAAACGCGGTGATGGCTCTGTCTGGGCAAATTTGGAACAGGACGGCCTTGACAAAAAAATACTCCTGCGTTCGGACGGAACATCTGTTTACATGACACAGGATATTGGTACAGCACATCAACGATATGAGCAATACAAATTCAACAAGCACATTTATGTTGTCGGCAATGAGCAGGATTACCATTTTAAGGTTCTTGGCATCATCCTCAAAAAACTCGGCTTTGACTGGGCCGACAATCTATTTCACTTGTCCTATGGTATGGTTGAGTTACCTGAAGGAAAAATGAAATCGCGCGAAGGAACTGTTGTTGATGCAGATGAGCTGATTGAAGAAATGGTCAACACAGCACGCGAAATGTCGGTTGAACTTGGCAAACTCGACGGCTACACTGATGATGAAGCAGAGAGGATATTTAGTACCATTGCACTGGGCGCTGTGAAATATTTCATCCTGAAAGTTGATCCGAAGAAGAAAATGCTCTTTGATCCCCGCGAATCAATTGATTTCAATGGAAACACAGGGCCTTTCATTCAGTATACCTATGCCAGAATACAATCTGTATTGAGAAAAGCTGCAGAACAGGGACTCAAAGCGCCAAAAAGAATTGATACCGGATTGGACATTAACCAAAAAGAAACTGAACTTCTGAAACAAATTTAT
>CAZVTW010000137.1:8022-12822 GCA_964629805.1 uncultured Bacteroidales bacterium
CACATATCGAAAACAACGTCATGAAATATTTAAAGAAAAAGAAATTCTTGACGAACTGAATCTATACCATGAAAAATCTCTGCAGGAATCCCAGGAACCTTATACTCCCGGAGATCACCTCAGGATTGGAGTCATTGGTCTTGGTGCACGAGGCCCACAACTATTGAAAGGACTTGGTTTTGTGCATCCGGACTGGCTGAAAAAATATGAGGGTACGCCCCAATTAGACAATTTCATGGCCCAGGATAATTTGAATGTTTCTGTTACCGGAATATGCGATATATTTGATCTGCATGCTCAAAAAGGGCTGGATATTGCTGCCAATGACATTCGACCGGGGGGAGGTCAGGGAAAAACAAAACAGGCAAAGAGGTATGCTCATTACAGGGAACTCCTTGAAAGCGATGATATTGATGCTGTTATTGTTGCCACGCCAGACCACTGGCATGCCCAAATGACCATTGACGCTTTAAAGGCCGGGAAACACGTCTATTGTGAAAAATGTATGACCAGGACCGAAGAGGAAGCACACCGGACAAAAGAAACAGCAAACAACAATAAACATGTTATTCTGCAGGTTGGCCATCAAAACAGGCAGCAGGAAACTTACAAAATGGCCAGAGATATTATTAACAGGAATGTTTTAGGTAAAATCTCTGTTGTAGAGACTTATACAAACAGAAATACACAGTGGGGCGCCTGGATAAGGCATCACGGCAAACCGGGCAGTCCGGCTACAATCGACTGGGAACAGTTCCTGGGTCCGGCGCCTAAGGTTCCTTTTAGTCTTGACAGGTACTATAACTGGACAAAATACTGGGACTATGCAACAGGTCTTTCAGGTCAGTTATTTTCACACGAGTTTGATGCTGTTAACCAAATCATGGACATAGGTATCCCGCATGCTGCAACAGCAATGGGCGGTATTTATTACTACAAGGACGGAAGGGAAATTCCTGATGTTTTCCAGGTTGTTTTTGAATATCCTGATAAAGAAATGACCCTGACATACAGCGCAACACTCCTTAACGGCAAGCACAGACCCAGACTCTTTCTCGGAAAGGATGCCACAATGGAAATATCGCGCAGTATCAACGTAACCGCAGACCCCAATTCTGAGAAGTATGAGAAATTACTTCAACAAGGGAAATTACCACCCTCTAAAAACTTATTGACTTATAATCCCGGCAGTGAACAAATAGATGCATCCACTTCGGCAACAGAACAATATTTTGCCTCACGCGGCCTGACCTATACATACAGACAAGGAAAAATTGTTGACACAGTTCATCTACATTTGCGCGACTGGTTAGAAGCTATCAGAAATAACAGGAAACCGGATTGTGACATACAAAAAGGATTTGAAGAAGCAATAGCCTGTCATATGGCAACAAAGGCATACCGTGAACAGAGAAGGGTTGTCTGGGATGAAGAAACAAACAGAATAGTATAAGATTATAAACAGATGAAACGCAGAGAATTTATCAAAACCACTGGCGCCGGTTTGGTGATCGGATGCACCTGTGGCGCAGGAATCAATTCATGTACAATGTTTTCAGGTATTTCAAATACACCTGTTGCTCCTGCAGATAGCTATCACATAAGCCCTGAAAATGTACTTGAAATAAACCTGTCAAAACTACCAGAACTGAGCAATAAAGGCGGTTCGGTGAAACTAACAATCAATCCTGATGGTCAGGAGAAAAAACTCCTTGTTTTTAATACCGGCCGGAATAAGTATAAAACCTTTCTTAACTCATGTACTCATGGCGGACAGGAGTTGGAGTATAAGCACAATAAAAATATTGTACAGTGTGTAAGTTTCGGCCATTCAAAATACGACTTGCAGGGTAATGTTCTTAGTGGACCGGCGCCTGAGCCTGTACTAATATTTGAAACAACAACAAAAAATGGTCAATTGCATATTCAGTTAGATACATAAGCCTTTTAGAGTAAGTCATTGATTATAAAATTTATAAGAAAAATCGCAACTGTTTAGGTGCATATTTTAACCGAAAGATTCCTCCCCGCGGTCGGAATGACTGGATGAATTGTTTTATGAGGAGAAGGTGATGAAAAATCAATTTTTATTGTTTTTTTAACATATGTTTATTATTTTTGTAATGCATTTGAATAACTTTCTCAATCAAAATTACCTCAATTAACTACATTTCTTCACTGAAGGATATATTTCTTCAGGTATATCAACACGAGTTGTTAATTCAAGCCCGGTAATATACAGAAATTTTCATGAAAGTAAGGGTATATTAACATAAAATCGTCGTATTTAGTTAAGCAGGTATTATATTTCATTACTAACTTAAACAACAAAAAAAATGAATAGATTTACAAAACAAATATCCGCATTGTATGTCAGGATATTACACTATTTGCGTTCCCGCAAAGTACCATTTAAATTAATGTTTCTAATAACCGGAATAGCATCAACAATTTGGTTTTTAATCAGGGTTATTCCAAAACCAAGCAGAGCTGCATATCCCTGTATGAAAGCTGCTGCGCCGTTTATGTCAAGTTTTGTCATTTACGTGATGTCAATTACAGGTTCTTTTCTGGCATTTAAAAAATCCAAAGCCCAATTTCGCAAAGCCAAATATATAACAGCAGTTTTATTGCTCTTTGCAAGCATAAGTGCTGCATTGGTTTCTTTTGTTTCGAACAACACCATGATATTCGCAGAAGAATATGAAATAAAAGAATATGAACCAAATGCCCCAATGGGTGAAGGCCAGGGAATTTTCCCGGGCAGGGTCGTCTGGACATGGGACCCTGATGCAACAAACGAAAATTGTACAAACACCTACAGCGAGAGTAATCCTGACGGATACTTCCTGCCAAAAAACAACGATCAGGAGGTAATCGACAGGCTTGTAAACGAAGCTCTTACTCAGCTTTCAGGCGAAGATGATGTTCAATCAGCTATGGATGCTATTTTCAGGCATTTTAATAACAAAAAAGGAAAAGGCGATGTTGGATATACCACAGGAGAAACAATTTACATTAAAATGAACCAGGGCACTGGTGGATGGATGTCAGATGATAGTGACCTTTCGCTGGCAACCGGTGGTTGGCAAGATAAATATTACGGTGTAGCCGAAACGGCCCCTGCAACTGTTCTTTCCATCCTTAGGGCTTTGGTTACAGAATATGGAGTTGACCAAAAGGATATTTATCTTGGTGATCCTATTGCCCATATTTTTAAACACACTTATGAATATCTTGTTGCTGAATTTCCTGACGTAAATTATATTGATAGAGAAAATTATGAACATTTAGGCAGATATACCCTTGATTATCCTGATGACTATACCATTGAATGGTCAGACAAAGGCGAAGATATGCCTGATGCCCTTATGGATATGCTTTACAAAGAAATTGTTGATGCAGATTATCTCATTAACCTGGCCGCTTTAAAAGCCCATGCAAGGGCAGGAATAACACTTTGTGCAAAAAACCATTTTGGAAGTCATACCCGGGGAAGTGCGGAACACCTGCATCCGGGTTTAATTGCACCACAAAATGATAAACCTATCAGAACTGATTATGGTATGTATCGTGTGCTTGTCGATATCATTGGGCACGAAAAACTTGGCGGTAACACTGTGCTCTTCCTTGTTGATGGTCTCTGGGGCGGCACTGAAGCTGTTGAAAAACCCGTTAAATGGAAAATGGAACCATTTAACAACGACTGGCCAAGCTCCATTTTTGTTTCTCTCGACCAGGTAGCTCTCGAATCTGTCTGTTTCGACTTTTTAAGAACAGAATTTGTTAACCAGACAGGTCCCGGAAAAGCCAGGCCACATATGGGTGCTGTTGATGATTATCTTGAACAGGCTGCTGACAGTGAAAATTGGCCAGAGGGTATAACTTACGATCCGGAGGGTGACGGAACTCCAATCCCAAGTTTAGGTGTACATGAACACTGGAATAATACAACTGATAAATTATATTCTAATGATATGGGGAAAGAAGGAGGAATTGGACTTGTAAGAGTATTTAAAGGAGAAGTGGTAACCTCAGGTATTGATGATGAAGTGAATCTTAAGAATGCTAACCTGAATATGAGCAACTATCCAAATCCGTTTTCTGAATCTACTGAAATTCAATATACATTAGCAGAACATTCATTTGTAAATATTGAAATATATAATTTATCAGGACAACTTGTCGAAACACTCATATCAAAAGAGCAACATCAGGGTAGTCATAAGATATTATGGTCAGCTTCTGACAATAATTTAACTTCAGGTACATATATCTGCAGGATTAACCTGAAAAATAACAATGGTTCATATTCACGCAGTCTTAAACTACAATTTGCACAATAAATAAATTAAAAAATAAAGCTCCTGACAGTACGATTATTATATGTCAGGAGCCTTTATCTTTACCTATCTTTCCGTCTCCAACTTTCTTTCATGTTATTATTCCTGTTTCTTTTTTGATTCGGTGTTTAGATTATATGTTAATAATGGCCATAAACACTGTTATATCAAATATTTTTTCCTCTGGGTGTATAACTAATATTTTTCAGGTTTCATTTTTTTTGGTTTTTTACTGAGTTTTTACTTGTTTTGTTGTAAAATTGATTTTATTCATTCAAATGAGATTTAAGAGCAAAGATTAAAATCATTTTTGTTTAATTTTTTCTCTCTGTTTTTATTTAAACCTAAATTTCTAAAATGAAATCGTGACGAAACACTGAAATGTGCTTTGAAATTGAGAAACGCATCAAAAAATATCGCAAGCGTAGCTATTGTTACGGTGAGATATTTTGCAGAG
>CAZVTW010000138.1:0-12614 GCA_964629805.1 uncultured Bacteroidales bacterium
TAATATGGCTAATCCATGTACCAGTGCAGTAGTCCGGATTTTAAAAATTTGAGTTGAATAATGCCGCAGTGAATTGGAACATTCCTGATATCTTAAATCCATAATAAGTAATTTTTAAGTATTGAACAAAAAAATAACCATCTATTCTCTATCATTAAAGTTGGTTTTAATTCAGTTGATTATATACAAATGTAATCATTTTTTCAGTTCTAGTCACAACAGACCTGGAAAAATTACACTTTGCAGTTTAAGGGTTTTTTATAACCGCATTTTCATTTATGCTTTAGCAATGCCCGGGAAATGATAATTGGTTTATTTTGTTAAACTATCCTGAAATCAGTTTTAATGCTCTTTCGATTTTTTTTTCCATTGGTTCATGACCATCAAACCAAAATATTTTTGTTCCCTGCCTTTCCATTCGTCTGAACCAGGTCATCTGGCGCTTTGCAAACTGATGGATAGCAATATTGAGTTTTGCAGTCATCTCATCATATGTTATATGTCCAAGCAGATAATATGTAATAAATTTGTATTCCAGTCCGTACCTGATAAGCATGTCAGAAGAAACGCCTTTATCCAGTAATCTTTTAACTTCCTCAACCATCTCGTTATCAAGCCTTTCATGTAATCTTTCAGTTATTCTTTTTCTTCTTGAATTCCTGTCATATTTTATTCCCAAAACGACAGGTTTTAAATTTGGAAAATCGACTTTCTGCTCCGGATGTTTTTCGTAATACATTTCTATTTCAATAGCACGTACAAGTCGCTTTTTATTTTCAGTATCAGTAGTAGCGTGTAGAGTTTTATACTTTCTTAGCAACTTAGTGAGCTCATCCAATGATTTTTTTAATAGTTGCTCTCTTAATTGTGGATGCTTAGGAACTTTAAGAAGCTGGTATTGTTTCAGTAACGACTCGATGTATAAGCCGGTCCCACCGCAAAGCAAAGGAAATTTATTGCGCGAATGAATACTGTTGAAAGCAATAACAAAATCTTTCTGGAAATTAAACACATTATATTCTTCACCGGCATCAATGATATCAATCAGGTGGCCGGGTATGTTTTTTCCCTGCACAACATAATCGTCATAATCCTTTCCAGTACCGATATCCATGTTTCTGTATACTTGACGTGAGTCAGCGCTGATTATTTCACCATTGACATGATATGCAATATGAGCTGCAAAAGATGTTTTCCCGCCGGCTGTGGGACCAAGAATAACAATGAGATTATATGGGCTTTTAAATGATTTCATTCAATTGTCATTTGTCTATCAAAATAGCTATATTTTTATTAATTTCGCGAAATATTCTGGAGAAAATAAGAATCTATGAGCAATAAAATTACTATAAAAAACAAAAAAGCAAGTTTTCAGTATCAACTCTTAGAACGTTTTACAGCAGGAATTCAGTTGCAGGGAACTGAAATAAAATCAATTCGCCAGGGAAAAGCCAGCTTGTCAGATTCATATTGTTTTTTCAGGAAAGGCGAATTATTTGTAAAAATGCATATTTCAGAATATGAATACGGCAATTTTTACAATCATGAGCCCAAAAGAGACAGAAAGCTTTTACTTACATCCCGCGAACTAAGGAAACTTGAAAGTAAAACCAAAACCACCGGAAATACAATTATTCCAACCATATTGTTTATAAATGAAAAGGGTTTGGCAAAACTTGAAATTGCCCTGGCAAAAGGGAAAAAAACAGTGGATAAACGTGAAGATTTAAAGAGAAAAGATGCCAAAAGAGAAATCGACAGGATGTTGAAGCGATAAACAAAATGCCCTGCTATAATTTAGCAGGGCATTTGAATTATGGCTAACCTCAAAAAATCCATCAAATTTTATGACAACTGTATTCCGAGTATCGTGACATCATCTCTTTGCTCCTCATTTTGCTGATATGAATCAAGAGCAAATTCAATATTCCTTTTTTGTTCGGCCAGTGGCAAGCTGCTGCATTCTTCAAGGAGTTGGATGAATTTTTCAGTCCCAAATCTTTTTCTGTCAGGTGCATTTTGGTCCATTAAACCATCGGAGGTCAGATAAATGAGATCTCCTTTTTCAAGTTCTATATCTTGATTAATAAAGACTTCTTTATTTCTTTTTGATCTTGCTCCACCGATAGAACGACGTGTTCCCCTGAGGATTTTTATTTCATTACTTCCGTTTGTTTTATAAAATAATGGTCGTTTAGCCCCTGCAAATGAAAGATCTAATTTATTTTTACCATTTTTTCTGATATTAACGAGGCAAACATCCATACCGTCATTATTGTCGGTCTGATCCTGCTTCAAAGCCTTTTTAACACCTTCATCAAGATATTTTAATATTTCATTCGGTTTTGTAATCCTTCTTTCGTTCACTATTTCATTCATCAACCTGTTTCCAATCATTGACATAAAGGCCCCCGGTACGCCATGTCCGGTACAATCGATAGTGGCCACAAGAATTTGTTCTTTATCGCCGTTTTGTGCAGGTACTCTGGAGAACCAGTAAAAATCACCGGAAACAACATCTTTTGGTCTGAATATGGTGAATGTTCTGAACAACTTCTCCATGTTTTCTTTGATTGGCAGTATTGCCTGCTGAATTGTTTTTGCATACCTGATACTACCACTAATATGCTGATTTTTCATATTAATGATTTTGTATGCATTTGCATTATCAAATGCGATGGAAATATAAGATGCAAGCGTCTGGAGCATCGTCAGGTCATTCTCAGTATATGCATTCTTTTTGTAGGATTGTGCTGTAACCACCCCAATAGGCTTGTTTTCAACAACAAGAGGTAAATAAATAGCTGATTCAGGAATTTCCGAAGTCCTGGTATAAGGCATTGTAGTGATGTAATTCATATACTCAGCCTTGAAATCATTGATGTAGACTGGTTGTTGATTTTTTATACACCAGACAGAGAAACTGTTATCCTGCGACATTTTTGTATGGAAAAACGGAAGTCTTTTTCCTTCTTCCATAAATCCCCTGAATTCAATTCGTTCTCTTTCACTATTGTATATTCCGATACCAAATGCAGAGATATCAATCAGGGATTTTACATAATCATAAATCATGTTATTGATGGATTCAATATCAAGTGTTGATGTCAGTTTTTGTCCGAATTCACTCAATACCTGAATATCCTGGTACGCTTTTTCAACAATATTCTTTTGTTCAAGATAATTGTCTCTCTGTTTTGCAATTTCAACACTTTGTTTACGAATCTCTTCTTCAGCCTCTTTAATCTTCGTAATGTCAGAGTCAACAGCAATGATCTTTGAAATATTACCGCTCTTATCCAAAATCGGTGTTAGAGTGGCCTGAATCCAAATTTGTTTACCTGTCCTGGTTTGTGCAGGAAACTGATAGGTCACTGTTTTTCTGTCATTGATACATCCACGGATGGTTTCCTGGGTTTCTACCGGTGTATTAGGCCCAATGATGTTCACACTGATTTCACCAACAAGTTGTTCAAGTGTATAGCCGAATATTTTGGTATAACTTTCATTGACCCATTCAAAATCACCTCTTTCATCCAGGATGACAACAGCATTGTCCGTTTCACGTGCAACAATGGATAATTTTTCAAGCTCTAAGTTTGTTAACTCCAATTGCTCTGCCTGTGCCAATATTTCCTCTTTTTGCATATTTATGGCAACGTTCTGTTCCTCAAGTTTTAATGTCAGGGCTTGTTTCTGTTTATATGACCGATAGATATAAACAGCAAGAAATACAATTGCAATGAGAATAGCGCCAATAATCCATATAGCTGTTTCCTGTTTTTCCATGGTTGTACCAGCCTCCTGGAGCTGTTCCTCTTTTTCTTCTATTTGTTCATTGAGTTTTTCCAGCCTATCAATGCCTTCTGCAAGCTCTTCCTCTGTCTTTTCCATCTCTTCCTGGTTCTCTTTTAATTTTTTCTCCTGTTCGGTCATCTGTTTCTTTTGACGATCAAGAACCCTCATCTGGGCTTCCAGATTAGCCTGTGCTTCAAGGACAGAGTCATTCAAACTCATCAATTGTTCTGTCTGTAATTCTATCTGTTCCTGCTGAACTGCAATTTCTTCTTTCTGTTTGTCTATTTCAGCATTTTGCTCATCAATCATTTTTGTCTGACGTAATATCTCACGTTGTTGTTTCTTAATTTCTTCACGCGCCTTAGCAACCTCTGCTTCAACTTCTTTGAGAGATTCTTCAGACTGGCGGTAAATATCTTTCAGGTCTGTTTCTGTACCACCATGCAGAAGCAGCTGTGGCTGGATGACCATCTTTTTAGCAAGAATATTTCTTTTATTTACCTCATATTTTTTCTTTCCTTCCAGAGAAAGCATATTAATATCTATGATATCCTTTCGCTCACTTCTGTCAGTAATCAGAAGAATTTTTTTCCCCTTTATCTGGTCATCAATTCTCAACAAATCGTCATTTCTTCTGTTATCTACCCAAAGAATATCAACATCTTTTATATCCCTGACCCTTGAAAATGACACAACTTTGGCTTTCTTTCCTTTGATCAGCTTATTCTGTACTTCGTTTCTCACTTCTTTGACCATGAGTTCATCTCCAAGGATACCAATGGTAAAGTCATCCAGTTGGTCTTCATTAGGCCAAACAACATATTTGGCAAAAATAGGTATGTAGAGCGCTTTTTTCTTTTCTTCTGTTAACTGCCCGAAAATGACACCAGGCAAAAACAACAGGCTGATTAATAGTAAAATATATTTTTTCATGACGAATATAATTTCTAAATGGTTATCAATGTATTACAAATCAAATGCCGAAAAGGTTGATTTGGGTACTAAATATCGGAACTTTTATGTCCCGTTACATTTATACGTAGTTTATATATAAAATGTTATAATTTTTTTAAATAATCTTTAAATAAAATGTAAATGAGATAATAATGTCAAACGTATTTTACTTATTGACATTTATTGTGTAAAGTTATAGAGAATATCTGATTTAAACAAGTTTGGAACCGGGACTACTATGACATCCTGTGCCGTCATGATTGTAAAAAGCATTATCCACGATATTTTTTTGGTGTGATTTCTAAAAATAAAAATTGTTTGATGCTAACCTGGTCATAACCTATTACATTACCGTGTTTGCCGGAATATCTGTCAACTCATTGTATCAATAACAATAGCATCATTAGTAATATACCTAAGCAGTGGAGTAGAATGATAAAATTCTAGTGTTTCATAGCAGCGGGTCCGTTTTCATAAAGATGATTTAATTTATTTGACATGCTGTCAGCTAATTCTTTAAAAGCTGAAAAATCATCGTCTTTCATTGTTCCCTTCACTTCAGCAGGTGGAGCAACCATTTCCCAGCCTATATCTTCTGAAAATTTGCTGAGAATTTTTGTCACAGCATTATTCCAGAGAGAATTACTAATGATACCTAAAATATGGTCTTTGATACCAAGATGTTTTATTTCATGAACAAGCGCCTCAACAGTTGGATGCAAATCCATATTATAGGTTGGCGAGGCAAGAATAACACCTTTATAGTTCCAAATTTCACTGACGATATGTGATATATGAGTTTTAGAAGTATTATAAATTTTAATATTTTCAATGCCTGCTTCGCTTAATAGGCGGGCTGTCAGGTCAACAACTTGTGTCGTATTGCCATACATTGACGCATATGCAATAACAACGCCTTTTTCGGTGGTATATGTACTCCATTTGTGGTAATCTTCGATGATCTTCCCGGGATTTGTTCGCCATACCGGGCCATGAGTCGGCGCTATTTTATTGACTTCAAGTCCCTGAAGGTTATTCAAAGCTTTTTGAGTATATCCGGTATATTTCCCAACGATATTTGAATAATATCTCCTGTATTCGCTTTCAAATTGTTCATAAACAACCTCATCATCAAAAATCCCACCGTCTAAAGCGCCAAATGTCCCAAATGCATCTCCGGAAAACAAAATTTTTTCGGACTCTTCGTATGTCATGATAGTTTCCGGCCAGTGAAGCCAGGGAGTAACATGAAATCTGAAAGAATGTTTACCGGTATTCAATTCGTCTCCATCCTTAATACTTTTTACATTTTCTTTTATTCCATACATGCCATCGAGCATCTTTGTAGCAAGTTTGGACCCGATAAGTTCAATGTCAGGATATTCGGAAACCAATCTGCCAATAGCACCGGAATGATCCGGTTCCATATGGTTGATAATGAGTGTGTCAATTTTTCTGTCTTTGCCGAGAATATATTTTATCTTTTCAAAAAATGGATCAACAAATCCGCTATCCACTGTATCAATAAGTGTGACGTTATCATCGATGACCAGGTAAGAATTATACGCCATTCCTTTATCCAGCGGCCATAATCCCTCAAAAAGGTTACTCTTCCTGTCATTTATTCCCGCCCAATAAATGTTATCTGTGATTTGCACAATATTTCTCTTCATATCTGCTTTTATATCTTTTGCCACAAAAGTAATGTTTAATCAGGAATTTACTAATAAAAAAAGCCATCAATTTTTTTTTTGATGGCTTATAAACATTCGATAAAGTCAGCATCTATTAACCTTTAAAACCAATTTTATTATGCGTGCCGTCACAAAAGGGTTTATTTGACGAACCACCACAACGGCATAAAAAAATCTGACCGTCTTTTTGTTCATTTTCACCTGAAGGATATATAATTTCAATCTTCCCATTCAAATTTAAAGGGCCGTTTTCAATGACTTGTAATTTAACACTATCTCCGGTTTTGTTTTCTTCCATAATTGCCAGTTTAAAGATTAAACAATAATAAAAAATGTATTTTTTAAGGAAAAAACTTACTCCTCTTTAGGTTTACTCAGATGTTCCCTGATTTTGATTTCCAGTTCATCAAACAATTCGGGATTATCCTCAATAAGTTTTTTGACAGCGCCACGCCCCTGACCAAGCTTAGAATCACCATAAGAAAACCATGAACCGCTTTTTTTGATGACATTCAATTCCGTACCAAGATCAATGATTTCTCCGGATTTAGAAATACCAAGACCATACATGATATCAAATTCTGCTTTTCTGAATGGTGGTGCAACTTTGTTTTTAACTACTTTGACCCTGGCTCTTATTCCACTCACCTCATCACCTTCCTTTATTTGGCTGATTTTTCGAATGTCAACCCTGATAGAGGCATAAAACTTCAAAGCATTGCCGCCGGTAGTGGTTTCCGGATTGCCAAACATGACGCCAATTTTTTCCCTGAGTTGATTAATAAAAATCACACATGTTTTTGTTTTGCTAATGCTTGAGGTCAATTTTCGAAGTGCCTGTGACATTAGTCTGGCCTGCAAGCCAAGTTTGTTATCTCCCATCTCACCTTCTATTTCAGCTTTTGGAGTCAATGCTGCAACAGAGTCAATGACAATAATGTCTATTGCACCTGAACGAATCAGATTATCAGCTATTTCAAGAGCTTGTTCTCCGTTGTCCGGTTGAGAAATAAGGAGATTTTCCACATCAACACCAAGATTTGAAGCATAAAAACGATCAAATGCGTGTTCAGCATCAATAAATGCAGCTATTCCTCCCGCTTTTTGGGCTTCAGCAATAGCGTGAATAGCCAGGGTTGTTTTACCTGATGATTCAGGACCATATATTTCAACAACCCTGCCCCTGGCATAACCTCCAATTCCCAATGCCATATCTAAGGCAATTGATCCTGAAGAGATAGATGGAACATCTTCAACAACAGAATCTCCCATCCGCATTATTGTACCCTTGCCGTAATTTTTGTCAAGCTTATCTAAAGTTGTTTGAAGAACTTTGAGCTTTTGAGCTTTATCCTTTTCTTCTGTATTTTCTTTTGTTGCCATATTTTTAATATTATCTTTCCAAAACAAAATAAACAATTTAAAAGGACAGGCACAATAGAATTATAAAATATTTTTCAAAAATTAGTGATAATTCACTTCATTAGGTCTGACCCATTTCCTCAAGAATTTGATTCGTATGGTCTTTTGTTTTCACTTTACTGATAATTTTTTCAATTGTTCCATCTTCGGAAATGATAAATGTGGTTCTGTTAACGCCCATATAGGTTTTACCATACATTTGTTTTTCACCCCAGACACCATAATCATTTAGTATCTTTTTTTCAGTATCAGGAATTAAGTCAAAAGGTAATTCATACTTCTTAGAAAAGTTCTCGTGGGATTTTTCACTATCAGGACTCACGCCAATAATTTTATAACCGAGTTCAATCAACTGATCATAATTATCCCGTAAATTACAGGCCTCTGCTGTACAACCGGATGTGTTATTCTTTGGATAGAAATAGAGAATAACTTTTTGACCCTGGAAATCCTGTAACGAAATTTCCTGCTCCGCTTTGTTTTTATATTTTAAATCAGGGGCTTTGTTGCCTTCTTTTAAATGTGTCATAAGTATTGTTTTTTAAAGTTTATAAATGAGTCTACTTTTAAAAGCCTCTTTGTTGCCAAACTCTTCGTTATTTGCAATTTTTGAATGCTCATTAACAGACAATCAACTCCGGATTAAAAATTACAAATGCCCGCGACATTTTATTTAGGAGGGCAGGCTTGTTTTTGACAATAATAGCGCTTTTAAAAGCAGCTTCATAAATGATAAAAGTCAAATAAATTTTGCAAATTGTTTACTTTCTTTTAATTATCATAAAATTTGTTTATTTTTGAGCATGGAAATAATTTTAATAATTGATTGTTCAATAAATAAAACTTCACTTTAAACAAATGCAAAACCAAAATGTTCACCATACATTACTCTCTTTGTTTATTGTTTTGATATTAACAATAATACCTGTTTCATTTACAAAATCAATAAGTACTGATAATTCGGCTTCTATTTTAATGACAAGACCGGATTTTCATTCTTTCCATGTGATTTTTAAGCAGAAAGAGAATATTTTTCCGAAAAAGATTTTTATTTTTGGGGAGAAAATTCAGCATCCGCAATTACAATCAAAAATTTTCTATTCAGACAAATATTTTGCTGACACAGTAGATGATGGTTTTGGTTATTATCTGCAAATTGGTGTGTTGCGGAGAAATATGAATGAGAGGGAAATAAGACGTGTTTACAGGTTTATACCGGCTCATTGGCAGGTAAAAAAAGTCCGGGACGAGGAAAAAGATACATACATATATCTAACCGGATTTTTCAGGACATATCCTGAGGCGTTGAAAGCAGCATCATTGTTGAAAAAAAAAGGCACGGACTGTTTAGTGGTTGCTTATTCCGGTACCAGAAAATTAACACTTTACCAGGCACGAAAAAGGGAAGTATTACTCGAGAATATGATAAAAAATGAGTGATAAAGGGATTAAAGAAAAGGAATTTATAGAAGAATCGTTGGATCAGGAATTATCAGGCGAACGTATCCTGGTTCTTTATAATGATGATTATCATACATTTGATTATGTTATTGATGCATTGATTGAGGTTTGTAACCACAAGCTCGAACAGGCAGAACAGTGTACATACATCGTTCATTACAAGGGTAAATGTGATGTGAAGCATGGTACGTATTACGAACTTAAACCAATGATGAACGGTTTGAGAGATCGTGATTTAAGGGTAACAATTGAATGATCTTCATATTTATCATGATATATTATTTTATTTATATTGTTTATGTCATTTTTTGATATGGTTTTATGACAACTATTGCAGTCGTATTGTTAATTATTTTCGGAATTTTGTTACTTCTTTTGGAATTTTTTGTTGTTCCCGGAGTAACAATTGCCGGTATCGGCGGCATTATTCTTATGATAGGAGGTATCTTTCTTTCATATCACTCATTTGGAAACCGTATAGGAAATCTCACCTTGCTCTATACTGTCGTCTTATTAACTGTTGTCCTGGTCCTGGCCTTCAAATCCGGGACCTGGAAAAAACTGATGCTAGATTCAAAAATAGATAGTCATATAAGCGAAACAAAATCCGGGATTAGCGCCCGAATTGGAGATACAGGCAAAACAGTTTCAAGACTGGCACCAATAGGCCGGGTACTCATAAATGATGAATTTTATGAAGCAAAATCGCTTAACCTTTTTATTGATCAGGATGTTGATGTAGAAGTCATAAAAATTGAAAATAAAAAACTCATTGTTAAACCTTTAAAAACAGAAACATGATGGAATTTGGATGGATTGCAATAGCTGTCATTGCGATAGTTGCACTATGGATTTTATTGTATTTTATACCAATCGGACTATGGTTCAGAGCATTGGTATCAGGTGTTAATATATCGTTGATTCAGCTTATCTTCATGAGATGGAGAAAAGTACCGCCTGCAAAAATAGTGCAGGCAATGATTGAAGGAAAGAAAGCCGGTTTGGAGATTTACCGCAACGAACTGGAAGCCCACCACCTTGCTGGCGGACATGTAGAAAGAGTTGTACATGCCTTAGTGTCAGCTGATAAAGCAAATATAGACCTGGATTTTAAGATGGCCACAGCCATTGACCTTGCCGGACGGGAAGTTTTTGAAGCAGTACAAATGTCAGTGAATCCGAAAGTTATTAACACTCCCCCGGTTACAGCTGTCGCTAAAGACGGTATCCAGCTGATAGCCAAAGCAAGGGTGACTGTAAGGGCTAATATCAGGCAACTTGTTGGCGGGGCCGGCGAAGAAACAGTACTGGCCAGAGTCGGTGAGGGTATTGTGTCATCAATCGGATCATCAGATTCACATAAAAAAGTGCTTGAAAATCCCGACTCTATATCCAAACTGGTGCTTGAAAAAGGCCTTGATGCTGGTACGGCTTTCGAAATCCTGTCTATTGACATTGCTGATATGGACATTGGTAAAAATATTGGCGCAGGTCTCCAGATTGACCAATCACAGGCAGATAAGAATATAGCGCAAGCCAAAGCAGAAGAAAGACGTGCTATGGCAGTGGCCTTAGAACAGGAAATGAAAGCTAAAGCGCAGGAAATGAGAGCTAAAGTAATTGAAGCAGAGGCGGAAGTGCCTAAAGCCATGTCAGAAGCCTTCAGAAAAGGAAATCTTGGTGTCATGGATTACTACAGGATGAAAAATATTGAAGCTGATACCACCATGAGAGAATCAATATCCACACCTGAGGAAAAGAATGATAAGGGCATTGATGAGTAGTCATAAAATGAGTCAGATAAACACCTGAATACTATGAATTATAAAAACATCAGCAGGTTTCTTCCGGTTTTGATACTCGGAATACTCCTGCTTACAGGTTGTGACAACGGAGGGGGCGAACTAACCTCCTCCACAGTTGATCAAACAGCCATTGAACAATTACCTGATAGTGGCCCTACATTTAACTTTGGTCCGCTTTTTTATGTTATTTTATCAGTAGCCATTGTTCTTATACTTGTCATTCTCCTTTTGCCGGTTAAATTATGGCTTAAGGTTGTAAGCTCGGGTTACTGGATTTGGCCTCATTCTCTCATTGCAATGCGTCTTCAGAGAATAGATTTGGATGCTATTGTGGATAATTTTTTAGCGGCACGAAAAGCCGGACTGAAAGTCTCAATCTTTTCTTTTGAATCCCTTTACCTTGCTAAAGCCGATGTTACGAAGGTGACCAATGCCATGATAATGGCTCACAATGGTCACGTTAGTATTTCCCTTCAGGAATTAAAGGAGCATTATTTATCCAACGGAGATGTTGAACTGGTGGTCAGAGCCATGGTTTCAGCAAAAAATGCGGACTTAAATCTTCCACCTAATCAACGCTTACATCTGACATTTCCAAAAGCTGCTGCAATAGACCTGGCCGGAGTCAATGTAGCTGACGCTGTATTGAGCTATGTTAAACCCAAAGTGCTTGAGACTGAAAGGATAACGGCTGTGGCAAGAGACGGCATTGAACTTACTGCCAGGGTTCGGGTGACAATCAGGTCTAATCTTGAAAGAATAATATCAGGCGCTGATGACCAGACGGTTATTGCGACCACAAATGAAGCTGTTGTTACCATCATCGGCCAATCAGAAAATCATGAAGATATTCTGGAGAATGCTTACGAAATTGGTGAACGCGTTCTGAGACAGAAAGAAGTTATTTACAGGGACCTGGCCTATGATGTCCTGTCCGTTGATATTTCAGAGATAGAAGTTGGTAAAGATATCAAATCCAATATAGAAGAGGAAAAAGCCAAAGCTAAACTGGCACAGGAAAAAGCCAGGGAACAGGAAATGATAACCAGGGCTGCAGAAGCTAATGTTCACCGAATACTTGCAGAGTCTGAAGTGCAACAAGCAATGGCTGAAGCATTCAGGGAAGGAAATATCAGTGTTAAGGATTACCATAAATTACTCAACACTGAAGCTGACACACTAATGAGGAAATCTTTTGCGAATTCTCCTCATAAAGATCAAAAAGAGATTGATGATTAGAGAAAGTTTTATCTTTATTGGTGAACAAAATCATCAAAATAAGATTTTTGTGCCAAATAAAATTTTGAAATTGATTATTTAACTCTTACTTTTGTGGCGCAGAAAATCTGATAACCTTTGTTATGAGGTTCTCTAAAGATGGTAAAATTAATCAAATATTTTAATTAACCAGGAAACCCTAAAAATTTGGTGAGGTGGGTGAGTGGCTTAAACCACCGGTTTGCTAAACCGGCGTACGGGT
>CAZVTW010000139.1:0-12568 GCA_964629805.1 uncultured Bacteroidales bacterium
TTGGGACAATAAATCTGAAACCGTAGTTCGAGAGATAGTATAATGTTATCTGTGTGACAAAAAAAGCAATTAAAACACATATTATTGCTATGTATAATTGCTTCCTTATATGTTTTATCCTATCCCTGTTTTTTTTTCTGTGTCTGAATATCATATATTAACATGCGAATTTTGTAGTGTTTTTTTTAGAGTGGTTTAAAAATTACCCTTTGATTTTTTATATGGTAATTCTCTACTTTCAAAATAAAATTCACTTTATATACATTTAATTTATAACAATTAAATAGCTTCTTTGAATTATTAAAGCCTAAATGAATTTAACTCATAAATAGAAACAACCATATATAATAATTATTAGCATACACGAAAATAAACAACCTCGCTCTGTTTGAGAGTATGTATTTACCAGACTATTGAACCATGTAAAACTACAAAAAATAAACGTATAAGAAATCCAAATTTATATTATCTTACAGTATAAACTCATTTTTGTTTCATTTATATATTGTCAAAAAATTTTTAAGTTTTTATTGTTGATCAAGTTTAAGTCTTTACTTTTGCCTTGATAAATAAGTCTTTGAATAATTGATTTTTGATAAATGATGAAAGTATTAAAGTTTGGAGGAACATCAGTTGGCAGCGCCCAACGAATTAAATCAGTAGCAGATATTATTGTAAATGACGAACCTAAAATCGTTGTCCTCTCAGCAATGTCAGGTACAACCAATGAACTCGAAAAAATTTGTAATTTACTTTATAGCGGAGATAAAGTGCAGGCTTCCGGAATTATAACAGATTTGGAGCACCGCTATAAAACTGTCACAAAGGATTTATTTTCAAATGAAGATACAATTACCAAGGCAGATGAGTTTATTGCATCTCAGTTTGAATTTATAAAAGCAATGACAAAATCTGACTTTTCCAAAATTGAGGAACGAACCTTAATGGCTCAGGGCGAGTTATTATCCACGCATCTGATGCACATGTATTTGAATGAAAGAGATGTAAAATCATTGCTGATTCCTGCTATTAAATTTATGCGTATTGATAAAGATCATGAACCCGATGAATTTTATATCCGGGAAAACTTATCTGAAATACTTAGGGAAAACGACAACCATAATTTGTTTATTACACAGGGTTTTATATGTAAAGATGCAACCGGTCAAATAGATAATCTTAAAAGAGGCGGCAGTGATTATTCTGCATCACTTATTGGAGCGGCAATCGGAGCCTCTGAAATACAGATTTGGACAGATATTGACGGATTTCATAATAATGACCCGAGGTATGTTGAAAATACCAGACCTATTGACCGCTTAACATTTGATGAAGCTGCAGAACTCGCCTATTTTGGAGCAAAAATTTTACATCCTTCAAGTATCAGGCCTGCACAAAAAGCCGGTATTAATGTGAGGTTAAAAAACACCATGAACCCGATGGACCATGGTACTCTTATTACTGATCAGGCTGATTCAATTGAAATAAAGGCAGTTGCAGCCAAGGATAATATTACTGTTGTGAAAATAAAATCTGACAGGATGCTGCTAGCCTATGGATTCCTGAGGAAAGTCTTTGAGGTTTTCGAGGAATTCAAAACGCCTATTGATATGATAACAACCTCAGAAATAGCTGTTTCACTTACTATTGATGATACAACCCATCTTGATGAAATCACCCGGAAAATCAGCCAGTATGCTCATGTTACTGTTGATAAAGACCTGACTATTGTCTGTGTGGTAGGTGATTTTATTGCTGAGAAAAGAGGTGTTGCCTGTAAAGTTTTTGATGCCCTCAAGGAAACACCAATACGAATGATTTCTTATGGTGGCAGTAGTCATAATATTTCTCTGCTCATAAAGTCAGATGATAAGAAAAAAGCTTTACAATCTTTTAGTGAACATATCCTGAAATAATTTTTAAATCTTTTTTTATTTTTTCAGTCAATATTAACACGAAATTTCAATATGAATTTAATATACTGAAGTTATGAAAATGAAAATTGTTTCTGTAATTGTACTTTTCCTGTTAGTAGTACCTCTTTCTTCTGTTCAGGGTCAGGTTGTTGTCGTCAAAAGGCCGGTAAAACCGGATGTTGTTGTCGTTAAAAAGAAACGTCCGGGTCCTGATTATATATGGATAGAAGGACGATGGAGCTGGAATAAAAAGGCAAACAGGTATGTTTGGGTTAAACCTCAGTGGGTAAAAGTTAAAAAAAACAGGGAATGGATACCGGGCCACTGGAAAAAAGTTCCCGGTGGCTGGAAATGGATTCCCGGTCACTTGGTAAAGCATGCAAAGGTAAAGGCTATAAAAAGAAGAAGGGTAAGGTAACAGACTTTCTAAGGCATTGAAAAAAAATAATTAACCCTAAATTGGCCACGTTATTTTTCATCAATGCCTAACGCATTATTCTTCTTCTGTTCAAAGCCTGCCTGTAACGACGTGCATAGATATTGTGCTGTCGCAGGGTTTTTGAAAAATTATGATATCCTGAGAAATCCGCTTTGGCACACATATAAAAATAATTATGTTTTTCATAATTCAAAACAGCATTAATGGAGGATATCTCGGGCAAATTAATCGGACCGGGCGGAAGTCCTGCGTATTTATAAGTATTGTAAGGAGAATCAAGTTTTTTATCCTTGTTCAGCAGTCGTTTAATTGAAAAATCCTTTTTTGCAAAAATCAGGGTTGGATCAGCCTGTAATCGGATTCCCCGTTTTAGCCTGTTGATATACAATCCGGCTATTCGGGGTTTTTCATCATCATGATTGTTTTGCTCCGCCTGAACGATTGAAGCAAGAATTGATACCTCCACAAGTGAGAGACCAATTTTTTTAGCTTTTTCTTTTTTTTGCTCTGTCCAGAATTTTTTATATTCCGAATGCATCCGCTTACAGAATTCGTCTGCTGTTGTATTCCAGTAAAATTCATAGGTGTTGGGAATAAACATACAGTTAATCGTATGTTTGTTAAATCCATACTTCCTGATATAATCCTGATCGTTTAATAATTTTAAAAGTTCCTGGTGAAAAAATTCCAGTTGTTGCGCTATTGATTCAGCCAGTTCTTCCTTTGTTCTGATGTTGTTAAATACTACTTTCACAGGAATTTGTTGACCTGAACGCAGGAGATTTATCAGTTCATTATTATTCATACCACTTCTGAGCAGATATCGCCCCGGACGAATATTATGACTGTATTTTTTTATACCCGAAAGCCAAATAAATGAATTTTTGTCAATCAATATTTGATTTGCAGATAATGTATCAATAACATCCTGAAAATTTGAACCTGTTGGGATATAAATATATGTCTCTGATGATTCAATGTTTGTGTTAAGCCCATAAATTTTTTCATAATAATGATAAGCAAAGTAACCACCGCTACCTATTATGAGAAAAAGGGAAAAGACCCAAAGTAGTCTTTTTTTTGTACTTTTTTTTCTTGATTTTCCGTATGTCAACATTAAAAATAGTAATTTCGTGTCAAATATAAAGAATATTTAATAATCTTTTAATCATTCAGAGTAATAACAAAACAAATGAAAATAAATTACAATGAGGACAACTTTTTTTATTTTACTATTCACATTTATATATTCCGCACTTTTCTGTCAGGTTGATGATATAAAAAAGGAAGCTGGTAAAAACCGCAGAAACGGTGAGGGTGGGGGAGACAACTCGTCAGATGGTTTGTTTGAAAACAGTGATATTTCGCCCTGTGGAGAAGCATGTTTTGACGCTGCTTTTTTTATTGCTGTTGAGGCTTTAGCTAAACATCATACATATTTAATGAAGAACAGGGACATTGATCCTACTGTCCTGTCAATAGATGTAAAGGCGCCGCTAGCTTATAATCCGGACTGGAATTATATGAATTTTCTTCCATCTGCCAGAGCTTCCTGGGGTGTCCTATCGATGGATTTTCGGTTTAACTATCTGGCTGAATTTGAAGATTTTACTTTGGATATTTATAAACTAATGCATTGGCAGATGATACAATTTAATATAAAACCTGTTCCTGTTTTTGGACTGACAATTGGAACCGGGCTTCTGTTTGAAAACTACACAGATACCGTTTATAATTCGAATTTATCGACGGTTGATACAAAAAGGTTTAAAGACAATTATAATGAACATTATCTTGGCCTTCATTTCAAATTTAAAGAACAACAGTACCTCTTTAACCTGGAAGGGCGATGGGCATTAGATTATGAGACAACCACAGACATTTTTCAGGAAATAAACCTGAACGGTGGGTATAGATTTATAAATTTCAGACATTTATACGGATATCTTACCTTTGGCTTTGTATATCAGAAGTATTATTCATCTGTCAATCTGTATTCATTGTTTGTCGGAATGAATTTTAATTTCCATTGATGAATCTACTCCTAAAAATACTGTTTTTCCTCTACTAGTAACAGGTTTCAACTATAGTCGAGATCAAGACAAATAAACAGGCGTTTGACAACAAAGAGGCCTAGTAGTGGACTCATGATTGTTTCAATGCTATATTTATTTGTTCAGGGATGCTTTATGATTTTCTGCATAATTGTATCATCCCTGGTTTTAATTTTCAGGATGTAAATCCCTGATGACAAATTTTTTATCCCAGAGGATTTTAAATTGAATTGTCCTGAGGGATTGGGCGTGATTTTTTTTATGATAAATTTATTACCATATAAATTATATAGTTCTATGATTATTGTATGTTCCTCGATAGGAGGGTATTGTATCATTAATTCATCATTAAAGGGATTTGGATATACATGCAGACTGTCTTGTTTTTCAATCTTTTCAGTTACCGTATCAAGAAGCATGTAAGCCTTGAAGAAGTCCGGAATGCCATATCCCAATAAAGAATCCGGATTTGAAGATTGATGAGAGCTCTGTTCCAGGGCTTTTTTGACCTGCAGGTTGGTACTCCAGGGTCTCGATTGCCACAAACAAGCGGTTAAGCCGGCTATAATAGGTGTTGCAAAAGAAGTGCCGTTTGAAGAACTGATGTCTCCATAAGAACCGATAAGCGAAGTAGAGACTCCCAGCGCTGCAACATTTGGCTTGATTTGCCCTGCTGCATTTGGACCTACCGAACTGAAAAACGCATAACTACTATCTGCTGTCACAGCGCCAACAGTGATGACATGTTCAGCATCTCCCGGTGCCGTAATATATTTCCAGGGATCATTGCCTTCATTTCCGGCGCTGGAAATAACGAGTATCCCTTTGCTGGCAGCTATATTAGCAGCAACTGATGATAAAGCCACCTTACCTGTAAGATCGGTATAGCTATGGTCCTGGCTTGGATCATCAAATTCTGAGTAGCCCAGGGATGTTGTAACAACGTCAGCGCCGATACTGTCGGCCAGTTCTACTGCTGCTACCCAGTTTGCTTCTTCAATAAGGTATTCCGAGTTGCTGTCTTCTGTTCTGAAAAGTGCGACTTTTGCTCCCGGGGCAGCACCTATCATTTTACCCGGCAGGTCGGATGATATAATTGAAAGCACTTTGGCTCCGTGCGAACTCGCGTTATAGTTGACATCTCCACCGGAGACAAAATCTTTTTTATATACAATTCTGTTTTCATTCCGCAAATTTTCCAGCACATCCCAGGTGTCAGCCCTGAAATAGCCGGCATCAAGGATAGCAATAAGCATGTCCTGTCCGAGGAAGTCACCATTATGCAGATACTGCCCGTTGGTCATCATAGTCTGTTGAAGCGCTGCACCATAATCAAGGGAAGGGATGATTACCGTATCTGTCTCATCTTCTAAAATATCAACAGGGGATAAGTCGTTGTCAGGATATTTTATTCCTGCCGGAATTTTTATATCAGAATTTTGGGAAATAAAAGTTATATTCATGACAGAATCAATCAACGAGGCAGTTTCAGTGTAAACAGTTACTCCGTTTAGCCATTTGGTGACATGCAATATTTTTAGCCCCATATTTTGAAGGCTGTCTACATAGTTCTGATTTACTGGTAAATCATTCTCCGAAATTAAAATGCCATGTTTCTCACGTCTTTCGATTGCCTTTTGTGACAGAAATTCCTCAGGCCTGGAAACCGAGTAAGGTACTCCGAATTTGTCAGTGAATTGAAGGAAATATTTGTTTGGAGCAAGTTGTTTTTGCGCGCTCAGTATATTTGTGGTCAAACAAAATATGATAAAGAGCCGGAAATATTTTTGTGTATTTTTTTTCACATGTATCTTTTTTAATCCTAATTCTTAAACACAGTGTAAAAGTAAATGTTTACATCCAATGGATAGTAGTTTTTAACATTGGTTGTCAATTTGTTACCTTGATTTTCTCATATACTCATAAGGGTTTCCTTTGAAATTTTCCGGGTCCAAAAATTTCCCTTTATTCTTTTCGAGTTCCAAAAGTCTTTGATTCTCTACTGAATCAAGGAGTTCCTTTTGTTTCGGCTTGCCGTTAATGTATTCAACTGATTTTTTAAAGTTGCCTTTTTCGTCAAAGAATTGCCATTGGCCAACCATCACATCATCTTTATAATGACCTTTGATATCAACCTGTCCGTTTTTATGAAACAGATAAAACAATCCGTTTAACTGACCGTCAATATATTTTGTTTCGAGCATTTTTTCACCTGAATTGTAATACTTCGTCCATAGTCCATGAGGTTGACCGTTTTTCCATTTGATAGATTCCGCTATAACACCATTTTTATAGTAAGTTTCCGATATACCGTCTTTTTCTCCATTATCATACTTTTCTTTTAGAATGATGTTTTCTTCATTGTCAAAGTATAGCCATGTACTATCCTTTTTTTTTCTGGTATAAAATCCTGTGGAAGATTTTTTACCGGATTGTGAGTAAAATGTGACTGAGGCACTTCCTTGCTGATTATATTTGAGGATAGCCATTTTTTTACCGTTTTCATGAAACCTCTTTAGTGTCCCAACAGGTTTATTGTCAGTAAAATATGCTTCATATGCCGTGTTTCCGTTTGGATACCGCTTTGTCCAGAATCCCTGTTTTCTTCCCTGTTCATCTGTCTGGTTAATAGTATCCGGATTGACCGTCTCTTGTGAAAATGAAATATTTTGTTGTGAAATTAGAAATATTGAAAGTAAGAAAATATATCTTTTCATATTACTGTTGTTGAAATATTCAAATGATAAAATTAATTGTAATCTTTTTTAATCCCAAAAAAATATGATCCAGGATTATAAATAATGATGTTGATTATTTAGATATTGTAAAAACAGGCAAATTATAAATTTTGATATTTTTTTTGGTTAAGAAACGAAAATATCTTTAATTTATCATTGATGTCATGATTTTTTCTACAACAAAACAAACATAAAAAATGGGCAAGAAAAAAATTACATATAAAGAAGCAATAATTGAGATTGAACAAATACTTGAAGAAATTGAAAATGAAGAAATAGATGTTGATGAATTGTCAGAGAAAGTACAAAAGGCAACCTCACTGATTAAAATCTGCAAAGACAAACTGAGGGCAACAGAAGAAGAAGTCGAGAAGACATTAAATGATATGGAAGAATAATCAACAAGTCCTAAATTAAATTTTCTTTATTCAACACATACAATTTCTCAGGAGAAGTAACACACCTGTTATTATCATCTTCAACATAATTATAAAAGTTTTCAAGGAAATCCGGGAAAGCGCTTGAAATTCTTTTCCAGTTGGGCAAAGTAGGTGATTGCATCGGGTTATTGATGAATAACTCGCCTGCATGTACGATATTGTGTGTGAATAATTCAACTGTGTTTTCTTCTTCATGTCTGTCAAGAAAGAAACCGTTCATGACAGCATCACTATAATATTGTTCAACAATATCAAGTGCTATTCTGTAATAGGTTGATTTAAGAGAACGAAAAGTTTCCTGGGAGAAAACAAGACCATTGGCAGCCAGTTTTCTAAAAATTGCCAGGCATATTTCCGTACTCATTCTTGAAAGCCCTCTTGTAGGATCATCTTCAGATAATGGCTGGTGTTTATGGTCATAGGCCCCTGCAATGTCTACCTGGCAGATTCTGCTTGTGGGATTATTTCTGTGCACTTCCGACAGAACACCGATTTCCAGGCCCCAGTCATATGGTATCCTGATGGTTTTAATCACATCAATTCGCATTGAGAATTCACCTGCAAGCGGATACCTGAAACTATCAAGATACTCGAGGTAATTATGAGGGCCGAAAATTTTTTTCAGAGCTCTTAACAAAGGTGTAACAAGTAACCGGGTCACTCTTCCCTTCAATTTGTTATCATGTGCCCTGAAATAATATCCTTTACAGTATCTGTATGTCAGGTTGGGATTGGCAACAGGGTATAATAAACGGGCCAGAAGGTCCCTGTTGTAGGTTAATATATCAGCATCGTGAAGTGCGATTGCTTCACCTTTGTCGGAGGCGATACAATAACCAAAACAATACCAAACATTTCTTCCTTTACCTCTTTCTCCTGGTGCAAGACCTTTTTTTTCCAGCACTTTTTCCAGTTCTTTAGCATGAGGGCCATCATTCCATAATACCCTGTGATATTGGGGGAGTACGCTGAAGTATTCTTTTGCATATTCATATTGTTCTGCTGTCGCGCCATCCAGTCCAATGACTATTTCACGAAGATATGGGACCTTGCTAATTTCCTTTATTATATTTGCAAGCGCCGGTCCTTCCAATTCTGTTATAAGGCAAGGTATAATAAGGGACATTGGACGTTGCGATGAAAATTCTATAAGTTCTGATTCCAGGTCTTCGGCTGTCCTTGTTCCAAAATTATGAAGCGTCGGAACAAGTCCGTTTTGATAAAAATCTCCCATGTTTGTTCTATTTTTGGATGGTTTTAAAATTACTATTTTTTCTCATATCCGCCAAATGCAAGGCAGCTTTTAAGCAAAAAAAATCCCTGTTCATTGAAAAACAGGGACTTTTTCGTGAGGATTTGATCCATGGAATCCTTTAAGCCACCTTTATATATACCAGACTCATCACAACAAGTGAAAGTAACAGGTTCTATAATTGATACACCCTGTTAATAATATCCAGGTGTTTTTTCGCCCGTTCTATAGGCATACCGGGTTCTTCTTTCCCTTCCAAAACATAAATGAAATGCTCTGCTAATGCGTATTCATCATCAACATGAGTTGACATATCCACTTTGAGTGTATCTTTACGGGCTTTTCCTTTTCGGTTATCAGCCACATCAAAAAACTCCACTTCAACAGGGTCCCAGGAGCAATAATTGAGTTTGAGTCCTCCTTTTGTTCCGTAAATCCTGGTTTCATTAGATGTTTCCATATTTGCGTTTGAAGCTCTTTCCCAGTAGTAACGCAGACCACCGGAAAATTCCATGACGCAGGCGCCATGTTCTTCTACGTCAAAGACATCTGTGCCCGGGTCAACCTCATCCAGTCCATTTACTGTGAAGAGTGTTTTTACAGATTCAAGTTCAGGTTTGTCGTCCAGCAAGCCCAGGTGAAAAGAAAGATCGTACACCCCCCAGTCAAATAAAGGACCACCTCCGGCGACAGCCTTGTTCAGGAACCATTTGGCAGTCGGGTGATATTCTATTCCGCCTCTTCCCTGCCTGAAGACACAATTGTGGTGGATGTAATAAATATCACCAAGTTTTCCACTGCCAATG
The DNA here is from genome assembly GCA_964629805.1 of uncultured Bacteroidales bacterium. Lineage (GTDB taxonomy): Bacteria > Bacteroidota > Bacteroidia > Bacteroidales > CAZVTW01 > CAZVTW01. Next base: position 9,646 of record CAZVTW010000139.1, read on the forward strand.
ATTTTTTTGGCAAAAGTGAATTTCGGCTGAAGTCTTGCATGCCTGCATGATGCCTCAAGAACAATAAGTTCAGGATTTTTCTGCCTTTCTTCAACCATTTTACTTATATCTTCCGGTTTGACGGCTGCCGGTTTTTCAAGTAGAATATGCTTTTTCGCCCGGAGACATTCAAGGAAAATATCTTTATGGGAACTTGGTGGTGTGCAAATGATGACCGCATCGACCTTCTCATCATTTAGGATATCTTGATAATCTTTTGTCCCGTTTTGAATTTTATATGTTTTTTTTACTTTATCCAAAACATCTTCCCTCACCTCAGCAATCCAATTAATACTTGCTTTTTTTGTTTTTTGCAGGCTTGAGATATGTTTTTCAGCAATCATACCTGCACCAATGATTCCGATAACTGGTGTTTTATTCATCATATAATATATTTTTTATAGTGACCAATCAAATACAACACCTATATACTCATCAACCTTGTTTTTAAGGCTGTCATAGGCTTTTTGTGCTTCTGCCGGAGACATTTTATGTGAATAAACATGGTCTATCACTATCCTGCCATCCCTGATAAGATCAAGGATAATCCTGGAATTCCTTTCTATTGAATGTTTTACAAATTCATTTTCATGCGTGGGATATGTAAATTCCAGGGCACCTTTCATTGTCAGGCAATTTGGCAACAGATGAAATTTCTGAAGGACACTTGTCAGATTTGTTTCATACGGTGCCCGCGGGGAACCCAGCAGTATTACTTCACCATAAAGCTTAACAAGTTCAAGTGACTGCTCAATTACCGGGGATAAACCGGAAGCATCAATCAGGGTTGAGACCAAATTACCATTCGTGAGCTGCTCTATTTTTCCTTTCAGATTTTCTTTAGCCGAATTCAGAACATTGCTGATACCTGAATTACGGGCAATTTCGAGACGTCTGTCACTGACATCAGTAGCTATTACGTTGGCGCCCTGCATTTGCGCAAGTTGTGCAGCCAGGTTACCGATGGTGCCAAGACCTGTCACAAGTACCCAGTCTCCAAGTTCTATGTCAGATGTTCTGAGCGAAGTCATTGCAATACCTGCCATATGTGTAAAAGCTGCCTTATCAGGTGGTGTCCCTTCAGGTACTTTAACACACAATCCGCCCCAACGGTCAGTATTGTCAATTTTAAAATATTCTGCGTGTGGTCCGAATGAGTATACAATATCACCCTTTTTGAGGCCTGTCACATTTTCACCCAGGTCTAACACTTCACCCACGGCTGTGTAGCCCGGTGTGCCAGGAATATCTAAAAATGTTTCGATACCGGCCAGACATGCAAGCTCTGTTCCGGCGCTGATATGTGAATAAAGGGTTTTGATGATAACATCATTGGGTTGCTCAATAGCAAGTGTTTCTTCTTTTTCAAGGAGTTCAACCTTGTGAGGTTCTGTGATAACTATTTTTTTAACTTTCATAAAATCTATCTATTAATTATTAGCCGATTCTTTTCTTTCTTTGAGTTCCAGTTCGATTTGTTTCACTTTTTGGTCGCTCAGATTATAGAAAAACAGCAAAATAGCGCCAATCAATGCAATTGCAGCAGGTACGAGACTAATAGACACTTTAATTCCCAATTCTGCATTGGCTGTTTGCTGGACAGTTTCCTGTGCTTTCCCAGGTTCTATATAACCGAATAATGATAATATCCACATGGCGATGGCGCCACCAAGTGAAAACCCTGCTTTTTGACTAAAAGTAGCCGCTGAGTAAGTCAGTCCTGTTGCCCTTCGACCGGTTTTCCATTCATTGTAGTCAGCAGCATCAGCAAGCATAGACCACAAGAGCGGCATTGTTGGCCCTGATGCAAATGAAAAGATAATATGTAATATATACATCCAGGCAAGGTCTTCAGGCCCGGGAACCATAAGTAAAGCAGAGGAAACTACTATAACCAGCATGCAAATAATATATAAGTTTCTTTTGCCAATAATAGCAGAAAAATATTTTGTTGTTAAAACACCGAGTAACACGAAAAATGTCCCTGTTACCATAAATGCCCCAGGACTGTTAAATTCAATAATCAGGTCTCCCCAAAATGGTAATTTTCCAAGATTAAAGGAAGCGCCTACATGTTCGGCATCACTGACATAATATTTAAAATAATACATGATGTCACCACTACGGATAGCAACATATACTAAGGTGGTTATGCAGAGAAATGCAAGAATAATCCATGGGCGACTGCGTATCAGGTCCTTAAAATCGTCCGAAATACTACTTTTTTGGGAAGAATCGGGAATAACTCTCTCACGACATACCAAAGCTGCGATTATCAAACCTATAACACCGATGACAGCGAAAACAGCCATTGTTGACTGGTATCCGCGGGCTGCATCACCGGAACCAAGTTTGTTTACCAACGGAATGATTAGAGCCTGTACAAGCATACCGGCAGCATAGGCAAAAACAAACTTGTAATCTGCAACGCTTGTCCGCTCTTCAGACCTTGGAGAGATAACCCCAACAAGGGAGTTATAAGGAACCATGACAACAGTATAGATAACCATCATCAGTCCATATGTTAAATAGGCATAGATGATTTTTCCGGTTTGGTCATAATCAGGTGTTGTAAACATCATAACAAGAGCTATTCCATAAACAAAGGCACCCCAGAAAATGTATGGTCTGAATTTACCCCACCTGGTGTTGGTTCGGTCTGAGATAACACCCATTAATGGATCATTAATGGCATCAAATAGTCTTACAACCAAAAACATTGTGCCGACTACACCGGCAGAAATACCGTAAACATCGGTATAAAAGAACGGAAGAAAAAACATTAATATTTGCCATACCAAGCTTCCCGCCAACTCTCCAACGCCATATCCAAGTTTCTCCTTCGGTTTTACTTTTTCATAACTTAATACTTTTTCCATTGGTT
>CAZVTW010000140.1:0-12517 GCA_964629805.1 uncultured Bacteroidales bacterium
GATAAGAAACACTTTTGTTCCACTGTTAGAGGGGAAATTTGCAGTAAAGTTTTTCTGTGAAATAATAACATTCCCCTGGAAAACCGAATTTGCAAGTCCGCCTATGAGTTTTAGTTTCAGGGAATCGCCGGATTCATTCAGGTAAGTGAGTGTATCCCCGGGTTGCATTCCAAGACTCCACCTGATAACTGTCTGATCAGCAATAGCCGGGATAACATTGTTAGTGAGTTCCTGGTTGAGCGACAACCAAGGGGATTCTTCATCCAGGTATTGGGTTTTGGCTACAAAACGAAAAGCGTTTTTTTGATGCAACCTCGCTGGTTGTACTCCCAGAATACGCGGGCGCTTTATTTTATTCAGGTTGAGGCAGCTTGCATCATCTCCTTCAAATGCCTTAAACTGTATGAAATCAATGTTTTTGTGTATTTTTTCAGGAATATTAAATTCTTCACGCCCTTTTTCCGTATTCAGGTCGTACAATATCGGAAGTGTAGTCTCACCAAAAAAAGCAAAGCCTCCAGTACCGGAACTTCTGGCATGGGCATTTTGCCGGGGGGGTTTACGATTTGCACCGGTCGCAAGAACGAGAAAAACACCAATAGCCAGTAATGAAACAAGAACAAGACTGCGTCCCTTCCTTCTTGTGGTATTTTTTATGGACAACGAATACAAACTCATCATCAACTTATTTTTTTGTTGTCTGAGGGAGAGTAAAAAATAATTTGTTAAAAGGACCAAACCGGTTAGAAGGAGGGTTCCTGTGACAAAAAATAAAACCGTTTGCTCAACTTTTCCTTTTATAAAAGCATATGCAACCAATAAAAATGATACTATTACCAGTATAATTCCAGGTAACAGATTGTATTTGACTTTTCTGTCTGCCGGAAGATTTGATTCTGATAAAGATTCTTTTTGTAAAGTGGATATACCGGATTTGTATTTTTTACGGAGAACGAGATACATGGTAATGATGGAAATGAAAACACCGCTCAAAACACCAATTACTAATGAAGATATTTCAACATGCATGACAATTTGGGTGGTTCTGACGATATCATACCATAATGAATTCAGGGCACGAATAATAAGTGTATTATATAAAAGCCCGCCAAACAAACCTGCCAGGCTGCCAAGAAATGCAAGTATAAATCCTTCGGACAGATACATAAACATGATTTGTTTATTTGTAAATCCCAGAGAAAGAAAGGTGCCGGTTTGAGAATTTCTGTTTTCAATGTTCAGGGCAAATAAAAGCGCTGTCAGGAGAATACCGGCAGCCAAAACAAAGAAACTCAATCCAAGGAAAAGCTCTCCGAAATTGACACCCTGTGTTGCTGCTTCAAGTCCTTCTTCCCTGACTGGTCTGACTGCCAGGCCAAGAGATTCAGGATTGATGGCTTGTGTAATTCGTTCTGTCAGTTCTTCTTGCGACAGATTGATACTTTCAAACCTGATAGCCGTATATTTCCCGTGGCGGTTTGACCACATTTCTGTGGCCTGTTCAGGAGAAATAAAGGCTTTTGGGGTACCCCTGAAGTCATCCCAGTAGTCCTCATCCTTTTCTCTGATCTTATCCAGGTCTATCGGAATCCCTGAACTCCAGTCACGGCAATTGTCAACATCTGACAATCCCGGAAATTCCGGTGTAAGTGACCGAACATGCTGTGAAGTATCTACTGGAATTATCTTTTTCACTCTAAATATCCTGATTTCTTCATGAAGTGTTTTTAAAGCACCGGTAACATAGTATTTCAATGTGAGTGAGTCTCCCTTTGTCACACGTAAATCTTTTGCCAGCCATTCATTAACAATAATTTCATTATCTGCAGGTTTTGACGGGGGATAATAATCACCTGGCGCTGAAACAAAAGAATAGGGTGTGGATTTTTCCCCGGTTGAAATCTCATTGACAAAATAGGTCAGGATTTTATCCGACTCAGGAAAGATTTTCTCAACACTTTTAACGACTGACCTGTCCAGGAAAATTCGGTTTGATAGTAATTCAATACCTGTTGTATGTGGGATAGAATGGACTTCTAACTGGAAATCAGATAAGGTAAATATAGATGAAATAGCTTCTAATACATCCTGAGATGCTACTTCCTGGTGATGAGATGATGATAAAAGGATAATATTGGCCCGTTTCTGCATATCAAACATTTCGTTAAGCTGTTGAGCAGATAAAAATACATTTGCAGGAGGTTTTTGGTCTGTTTTCAGGGAGAAACGGGCAAATTGATCATTATCGATTATTTTTTTTACTGTAAATCGCTGTGAAACATATTGATTGTCTGCTTTCACAAATAATGAATTCAGCGGAACAAATGAAGGTTTTTCAATCCTCAGTAATATTCGATCATTTTCAGAAATGTCAAGTTTGTCAGCAACATAGCGGCTCATAACAATGCCGTCATTCTGAATTACATCAAAGGGATTCCCTGTGTTGCCAAAGTCCCAAAAGTACTCATCAACGCCGAGTATTGTAGTTTCATTAATTCTTTTGTTATTGATATCAGACTTAACGATACCCTGCAATTGCAGTACTGAAGAAGCCTTAAATTGTGTCCTGGTCCGTATTCTTTCTGCAATATCTGCATTAACAAACCTTTCGCCGGTAATCAATGCATAATCAGTCTTCCCAAGCCGGTCAAGTGTGAGTTTTTTGAGGCTGAATGTTACTGTGTCTCCAATAATTAAAGCGCCGGTTATGATTGTTGCGCTGATAAAAGTGCCGGCTAAAACGGCAAGATTCAATTGTTTGAAAAATAGTAGATTTCTAATTATTAATTTTTTTAGCGACATACGGTATTATTTTTTTTCAAGGATACCCCCGGATAGTCTATAATTGATATTCATTTTACCAGCTAGTTTCTCATCATGTGTCACCAATAAAACGGCAGTGCTGAACTCTTTGTTTATCCTGGTAAGTAAATCTGCGATTTTTTCAGCATTAGCTGCATCAAGAGAACCGGTAGGCTCGTCAGCAAGAATAAGCTGCGGTTGGTTGATTAGAGCTCTGACAACAGCGATCCGCTGACATTCACCTCCGGACAATTGACCCGGAAAATTATTTTTGTGTGTTTCTAATCCAACCTGTTTTAAAAGGAAGTTTGCCTTTTCAATTGCCTGTTTCTTTGTTTTAGCGTTTGAAGGAATTGTCGGAATAAGAACATTTTCTAAGATACTACACTGAGGGAGAAGATAATGGGACTGGAAAACAAATCCGATGCTTGTGTTTCTGAAGTCGGACTTTTCATTTGCTGATAACAACAGAATATCTTCGTCATTAAAATTGACCGAACCGGAATCCGGGTCATCAAGTGTGCCGATGATATTCAGTAAGGTGGTTTTACCGCTTCCTGAAGGGCCTGTAATCGCAACAAGCTCACCTGTTGGTATTTCCAGGTCGATACCATTTAAAATTTGTCTGTACAAATGGGTATCCCTTTCACCATAAGACTTTGTAATATTTGATAAAGTGAGTAGCATGTATTATTAGTTTATGGTCATTATTTATCTGAGGTCTATTATAAATAATTATAAAGCTATTAAAGATTATGATAATGAATAGCTAAGTAATTACTATTTATCTCATGACAATATTCAGGTTTTTTTAAAATCAGAAACAACTTTATCATACATATCAGACATTTTTTCAGCCAGTATATCATTATGAAAATGCCTGATGACATTTTCTCGTCCTGTTTTGCCATAATTTGCCAGGGCTTTTTTATCTGATAACATTTTTTTCAGTGTATTGGCGAGTTCACCGGGTGTATTCGGACTATATGTCTGGCCACCTTGTGTTAATTCTATTATTTCGGGAAACCCACCCAGGGCTGGCTGAACAACAGGTACACCGGTAGCAAGGGCTTCAGGCAGATATAAACCAAAAGCCTCTCCTTTAATGACCGGAACACTCAAAACTGATATTGACCTGAGGAAAGCATTTCTCGATTCATCACTGAGGTCTTCAATAATTTCGAAATGGTCTTTATATCCGGCCTTTCTAATTTTTCTTATTTGTTTATTGATAAATTTTTTATCATCTCCAGTGCGTCCGCCGGTTATTTTTAAACGAAGTTCCGAAAATCCGGGTTCCTTTTTTAGCCGGATAAATGCATCAACCAAAATACCAAGCCCAAGGTCTTCGCTCATCCTTGACATGAATCCAATAGCCTGGGAATTGGGTAATGATTCCACTGCTTTGTAATCAGATGGCTGTATGCCAATGTAAATTGTCTGTACCTTATCATCCGCCAATTTCATTTCTTTTTTCATTCGTTGGCCATAGTAATCACTCACAGCTACAAAAACATCAATATCAATTGCTCTTTCAGCCATGAGAGACCAGATTTTTTCCCTGTAAACAGGTCTCATCGGATCAATCCACTGGTCTTCGTCCTGGAGCGAACAGACAACCGGGATATTAAGTTTTTTTTTGATGTGCCTTGCCAGACCTATCAACAAAGCATTTGAGAGGTGAACAATATCAGGTTTAGCATGATGTAACATCCAGTCGACCATGTGTTTGAGCTCTTCGTTCTGCCTGCCTTCTTCTCCTTTTAGCATTGAAATAGTCATATCTTCAAGTCCGCTTGCCCTTGTTGAGCCGGATTTTTTGGCAGCAAATTTCAGCATAGGAGGGGAATTGAGTTTGTTTTCAATCCATTGCGGCATTTTTCTCAAAAACGGATACATCTGTTTTAGATACAGACTCACAGCTCCATAAAATACCGGAACATCATCAAGATCGTGTTCATCAAGAAACAAAGGGAGGTACATGGGAATTTTAACCACATCATGCCCCAAATGTCGCAATGCTTTGACATATCCACTATCTCTGAGGCAATTACCACAATAAAATGTCCCCCCGGAACCGGGGATTATATGTACTACTTTCATTTATGAATTTTATGGACTTAATATCAATTATCAAATGAAACAAACAAACCATACAAAAGGTTTGAAAAGGAATATCAATGCATTTGCCTCCTGAAAATATAGACCTCTCCATCCTGGGCGCCCAGTGTAAAACCATCTTCAAATATGGCAGGTGAGCCTATAACAGGACTTCCAATTTCAAAAGACCAGATTTCTTTACCATTATCGAGGCTGATAACATATACCCATCCATCCATAGAAGCGAACAGAACTTTTTTTCCGCATATAACAGGAGAGCTGTCTATTTTGCCCTGGGTGCGGAATGTCCATATTTTTTCGCCACTGTTTTTATTATAACAATACATATTTTTATCCCTGGCGCCTATGACGATTTTATTTCCTTTTATGGCAGGTGATGCAATAAATGACGCATTTTGGTCAGGATTTTTAAACCGCCAGGCAATGTTTCTGTTACGCAGGTCAACAGCAGTGAACTGCCCGTCATAATCGCCGATGTAGAACATATCTTCCGAAACAGTACCCGATCCGGCGATATACGTCCCAAGCTCAATTTTATCATATGATTCTCCGGTCTTAATATTTATCAGGTGCACATGGGCATCACATCCGCCAAAGATGGCATAATCCCGGTAGATAGCCACAGCCCCGTTAATGAAATTGTCAGATTCGTATTTCCATATCCCCTTTCCTGTTTTGGGATTTATGGCATGCAAAAAATAATCGTAACTGCCAACAAGGATAATCTCTTTGTCTTTTGTTTTGAAATAATTAGCAGAGCCCATGATTTGCCCTTCAGTGGCGTACTTCCATTTCAATTCGCCTGTTTTATTATCCAGGGCATATACTTTTTCATCCAAAGCGCCGGTTATAACCAGGTTTTCGTACAGAAGCGGAGGCGCTTCAACAGCCGTTCCTGTTGTAAATTTCCATTTTAATTTTCCTGCCAAAGACAATGCATATATATTTCCGTCACCAGAACCTATATAGACAATCCCATTGCATACAACCGGAGAAGATTTGATTTCATCATCCGTGCTGAAAGTAGCTGATAATTTCATAGATGAAGGCAATTCTGTTTCCGAATATCCTGTTAATTGTTTATCTCCCCTGAAAATCTGCCAGCAGTTGTTTCCTCCAGCCTGAGAAAACAGATAAGGAATCCCGGAAATTGTGAACAAGAGAAGAAAAAATATTATTGATAATTTTTTTATCGCCATATTATGTAATTTTAATGATTATCAAGTTGAAAGATACTTTAAATATTCAAATCATATATTTTGTTTGGATAAATATACTTTTTTATATGGTTTATGACAAAAATAATATCATTTTTGCTGTTACGATATGATGATGTGATGTAATGTCTGCATTTTATAATACAATTTTTTCACACCACATACTAATTACCTGCTTTTTTATGTTTACGTATTAATTTTTAATCAAACAATTATATATCCATGAATAAAATCACAAATAAAAACATCATTCAGTTTATTATTGCATCAATTATCTATTCACTTTGGGTCCTGTGGATGGAATCACCATTACTTTTCATCGGTCTCATATTTTTGATCGATATCTGTTTAACGAAAAAAATACCCTGGAAATTCTGGAAAAAATATACAGGTCGGAAAAGAAAAGTGTTTGAATGGGCTGATGCGCTCATCTTTGCCATATTTTTTGCCACGATTATTAAAATATTTCTTTTTGAGCTGTATGCTATACCAACCGGTTCACTTGAGAAAAGCCTGCTTATTGGTGACAGGCTGATTGTCAGTAAGGTTTCGTATGGACCGCGGCTGCCAAACACCCCGGTTTACTTTCCTTTGGTGCATAACACGTTGCCAATGACAAAAAAAACAGATTCTTACCTCAGTAACCTTGAAATGCCATACAAAAGGCTGGCCGGGACCGTAAAAATAGAACGCTATGATTATGTAACATTCAATTTTCCTGTTGGTGATACAATTCTTAATAATCATGAAAATCCGGATTATTATACCTGGATTCGACATCAGGACAAGGAGAAACTGATAAATCAGTTTGGAATACGCACTCATCCGGTAGACAGACGCGAAAACTATGTTAAAAGGTGTGTAGCTGTTCCTGGTGACACACTCGAAATAATTGATGGTAAAGTATTTGTTAACGGAACACCTGAACCTGATTTTAAAGGGATACAACATAATTATCTTGTAACAACCAATGGCCGATCTATTAATTCATATGCTTTTGAGCGCCTTCATATTCTGAAAAAAGATATTCAACAAAAAGAGAATATGTATTTACTTCCTTTAACAAAGGAATCTTTTAAAAGTATAAAACGAATGAAAAATGTTGTACATGTTGAGCGGTATTTTCATGACAATATACCTTCAATAGATGTTTTTCCCAATCATCAAGACCTGAACTGGTCTAAAGATAACTTTGGGCCCTTGTTTATTCCGGGCAGAGGAATAACATTACAACTCTCTGCTGAGAATCTTCCCTTTTATAAACGGATTATTGAGGTATATGAACAGAATACTCTTCAGGTTGATGATGATGATAACATTTATATCAATGGCAAACAAACAAGTGAATACACCTGCAAAATGAATTACTATTGGATGATGGGCGATAACAGGGATAATTCATCTGATTCGCGAAACTGGGGATTTGTCCCTGAAAACCATATCGTCGGAAAACCTGTTATGGTATTTTTCTCATGGGATAAAGAAAAACCATTGTATAAAGCTTTCAGGTGGGACCGCTTGTTGAAGGTTATAGACCCGGGAGAAGTTTACAGTCACCGATAATTTGGTAATTTGTGATTGACTTAACACTTACTTTTTTCTTCATTTAGGTGTGGACTCATCTTTATAATGCAAAAGAAATTAAATACCATGACTCTGGATGAATCTTAAAGGTTTGATACGAAAGAAACTTTACGGAATAAAATGTTCAGGTTATTTCGTTTCGTTTCAAGCCCTAAGTTCAAAAAAACAATGCATTAGGAAATTATTTGCTCATCATATAATATAAAAATATCATCTTCATATGTTTCATTTTAAATTTTTTCCTGTATTATTTTATTGTTTCATTTTTTTTTATTCCTGTAACAGTCAAAAAAACACAATGAATAATTTTGAAACTGTTTTTGAGCTTGACCTGCAAAAATATCAGGGTACCTGGTATGAAATTGCCCGTTTGCCTTTTTTTCCTGAACGTGACCTGGTGAATGTTACTGCAACTTATTCATTAAAGGAGGATGGAAAAATACAGGTTATCAATGCCGGTTATAAACATTCTCCGGACGGAAAATACAAAACAGCAAAAGGGACAGCCTGGCGACCTGATGAGAATAATCCCGGCCGCTTAAAAGTACGGTTTTTCTGGCCATTTAAAAGTGACTATCTTGTTCTTGATATGACACAGGATTATTCTGCTTCTTTGGTAACCTCGTCTTCAGGAAATTTATTATGGTTTCTTTGCAGGACACCGCAAATGCCTGAAAAAACTTTTGACCGGTTTATGGGTGTGGTCATACAATCAGGGATTGACACAACCGGTCTTATTATGACTGTTCAGGATTGGCCTGATAAATGATTACTATAAATACATTTTATTTAATAATTAGCAGGAGTTTGAAAACAAATTGTTGTGATTGATTGTTTATACTTTGTTCAGATAAACATTGAACTTAATCGTTCAGTTTTAATGAAAGTCATAACATCATGAAAAAAGCTATCACAATTTTTTGGTTCAGAAGAGATTTGAGAATAGATGACAACACAGGATTGTATTTTAGCCTGAAGGATTCCAACAATGTCATCCCTTTGTTTATTTTTGATACTCTTATCCTTCATAAGCTGGAAGAAAAAGAAGATAGCAGAATATCATTCATTTATTTTCAGATAAAAACACTCAAAGAATATTTTGAAAAAAAGGGCAGTTCCCTGATAGTAAAAATTGGAAAACCGATAGAAGTGTTTAATGAACTGAATGATACATACCAAATAAAATCAATTTATGCCAATGAAGATTATGAGCCTTATGCCAGGGATCGTGATACCGAAATTCATACATTTCTAAAATCGCATAATATTGCCTTTCATCTTTTTAAAGATCAGGTCATACTTGCTAAAGATGATGTCTTGAAGAAAGACGGAAAGCCCTATACTGTTTTCACGCCATACATGAAGATGTGGAAATCTCACTTCTATTCACAACAAATTCCCGGTTATGATATTACAGGTTTTGATCATAATTTTTTTATGACAAAGCATTTTCGTTTACCTGGAATTGAAGAAACCGGATTTACAAAATCGGATAAAGATTTTCCGTCCTCTGAATTAAATATAGAAAAGATAAGGAATTATGACAAGACACGTGACTATCCTGCCCTGAATGGTACATCAAGACTTGGGATTCATCTGCGTTTTGGAACTATTAGTATCAGGAAGCTTGTACAGGTAGCACAGGAAAATAATGAAACATTTTTAAATGAACTCATTTGGCGAGAATTTTATATGATGATTCTCTGGTATTTTCCTCGCGTTGTGGAAACATCTTTCAGGCAAGAATATGATGCAATTCCCTGGAGGAATAATGAGGAAGAATTCAAAGCCTGGTGTGATGGCAGAACAGGGTATCCAATTGTGGATGCCGGAATGACCCAGCTTAATGAAACCGGATACATGCATAACAGGTTACGAATGATTACAGCAAGTTTCCTGGCAAAACATATTCTTGTAGACTGGCGGTGGGGCGAAGCTTATTTTGCATCAAAGTTGCTTGATTACGAATTATCATCAAACAATGGTGGTTGGCAGTGGGCTGCCGGTACCGGGTGTGATGCAGCGCCATATTTCAGAATATTCAATCCTGACCTGCAAACAAAAAAGTTTGACCCGGAATTGAAATATATTCAAACATGGCTTCCGGAATTCCGTGAAGACTCGTATGCGGACAGAATTGTTGAGCACTCTTTTGCACGACAAAGAGCTCTTGATGTGTATAAAAAAACATTGAATAAGTTTAAATCATAAACTTAAATAATATGAATATTGTAATAACAGGAGCAACCGGATTCATTGGAAAAGCATTAAGCAACAGGCTTATTTCTTACAACCATAAGCTGATTGTTTTAAGCCGTAACCCGGAACGGGCCTCTCAAACTTTTGACAGGAATGGAACATTCATTCCATTACGGACTGAAGATAAAGATTATCTGATTCCATATCTTAATGAGGCTGATGCAGTCATTAATCTTGCCGGTGAAAATATAAGTTCAGGCCCCTGGACAAAAAAGCAGAAAGAACGAATCAGATTAAGCAGGATAGCAACCACCCGGGTTTTAGTTGATAGTATTGCAAAAACAGACAACAAACCAAAAGTATTTCTCCAGGGTTCTGCAATTGGTTTTTATGGTAACCGCCGGGATGAAGAATTAACTGAACAAAATGACCCGGGAGTGGGTTTTTTACCTGATGTTGTGAAAGAATGGGAAAAAAGCGCTGAAGATATTCAAAATCATGGCATAAGATTGGTATATCTCAGAACAGGCATCGTCCTTGGAAACGAAGGTGGTATGTTGAAACAACTGATACCTGTTATAAAAGGTTTTTTTGGTGGCCATTTTGGCAATGGCAGGCAGTGGATGTCATGGATTTATCTTGATGATGAAATAGAAGCGATACTATTTCTCCTTCAAAATGAAGAAGTTAATGGCGCGTTCAATTTAACAAGTCCTGAACCGGTCAGGATGAAAGATTTTGTGAAAGCGCTTGGACATTCGCTCAATCGTCCCTCTTGGCTCCATATTCCTGCATTTGCCCTGAAATGTTTTCTTGGTGAAATGGCTGAGGAAGTATTGTTAACAAGTCAAAAAGTAAAGCCGGAAAATCTCTTGAATGCCGGTTTTACTTTCTCTTATAATAATGTAAACAATGCATTTGAAAACATAATACATAAAAAATAAAAATTATGGTCATGAATAACAGAATACTTGTATATTGTTTTATTTTGATGATGTTTCTCATCTTTTGTTTTTCAGCGAATTCATTCGCTCAAAAAACAAAAACCAAAAAAAGCGGGGATGAAACTGAAATTGTAAAAACCGGGGAAGGTAAAAAAGGGTTAAAACTTTCACTGCATTTTTATGCCGGAGAATCTCACAATCATCCACTTATTGCCGTTTGGATTGAAGATATGCAGGAAAATTTCATCAAAACATTGTATGCCTCTCAGTCTATTGCAACAGGATTTTTTGGTCATGGTGAAGTAAAACAGGGAAAATGGAAGAATGAACCTGGAAAAGTAGAACGACCTGCTTCTTTACCATATTGGCTGCATAAGAGGGTAGGAGAGGAGAAATCCGGCAGACTTTTGCCTTCAAATAACAATCCTGTCCCTGATGCTTATACAGGCGCTACACCGGTATCTGATTTTACACTTAAAACGATGACCGGGGAAATCGCGGATGATAAGTTTAGAGTGCTGGTTGAAATAAACCAGCCCTGGGATTTTAACGAATACTGGACAAGCAATAAATTTCCTGATGATTTTCACTACAAAACATCATGCCAGCCTTCGCTGGTGTATGCTGTGACTGTTGATACCAACTCACCGGCAGAAGCATATCACCTGAATCCCATAGGACACGGCCATTATTCGGGACAGGACGGCAGGTTATACACAGACCTTACTACTTTTACAACAGCGCTTGATATTGCCGAAAAAATGATTGTTAAAGTCATTAAATAGCAAAAATCCATTGAAATTTTGAACAAATAAATAGCGAATAATCATGAATTTATATAGATATCTAAAATTTTTACTAATTGTCATTTTTTTGTTTCAGACAGGAAACTTGTTTTCACAGAATGGAGTAGTAAAAGGACGTGTTTATGATGCGATAAACAATGAACCGCTACCATTTGTAAATGTGGTTGTATCCGGAACTACTACGGGAACTACCACCGATTTTGACGGAAACTTTATCATCACTGGTCTCGAACCGGGTTTTATAAGACTTGAAGCTTCCTTTATCGGTTATCAGACGCAGGTCTCATCTGAAATTCAGGTTAGTAATGCAAATCCTGCATTCATTGATATTGCCATGAGGCAGTCAGACCAAGAGGTTGAAGAAGTTGTTGTAAGAGCTTCACCCTTTCGACGTACTGAAGAAAGCCCGGTATCCCTGAGAAGCATTGGAATTTCAGAAATTGAGAATAGCCCGGGGGCCAACAGAGATATCTCTAAAGTCATCCAGTCATTTCCGGGAGTTTCTTCAGGGGTTTCATTCCGGAATGATATTATTGTCAGAGGCGGCGGCCCCTCAGAAAGCCGGTTTTATCTTGATGGTGTTGAAGTACCTAATATCAATCATTTTGCAACCCAGGGAGCTTCCGGCGGGCCCGTGGGCATTATCAATGCCGATTTCATCAGGGAGGTCAACTATTACTCGGGTGCTTTCCCTGCAAACCGTGGAAACGCACTCAGTGGCGTTTTTGAATTTAAACAGGTGGACGGCAACAGCGATAAGCTCAAATTCAGAGGGTCTGTTGGCGCTTCCGAAGTATCAGCTACTTTTGACGGGCCTGTTGGTGATAACACAACCTTTATATTT
>CAZVTW010000141.1:0-12499 GCA_964629805.1 uncultured Bacteroidales bacterium
TACGTCCGGGTCTGCGAGGGGATAGGTGGGGTAACTCACTATTCTATCTCAATTGAGGAATCAATAGCAAAAACATTGTTACTGATTTCTACTTCCAATTGATTATCGTCCTGGCATAGTTTCTTTGCCTTCTCTATGAGATGCATTGCAAAATCCTGATAAATGCGCCAGTCTCTTTTCTCATTAGCACGGGAGAGAGTAGTTTTATCAATTGCTTGTCCGATTCCAAGATGATAGAGCTTCTTTGAATTAAGCTCTAAACATGTTATTGTATCTGACAAGCTTTCTCGATGAGTTATTTGACCGAAAGCCATACACAAATATTGTTTCCAACAACTAAAATGTCTTACTTTATAGTTTCCATTGTATTTCTTAACACATTTGTTAAATTCATTGGGGGAAACAAACTCAAATAATTGGGCAAAAACGTATTTTCCTTGATTCATAGCGAAATAGTAAAATTTCGCAAATTTCATCATTTCAAATCGTTTATGCTAAAAAAATGCTTGGAACACCTATATATAAAGGATTTCAAAGAATTTTAAATTTCAACAACGCAACGCTAGTGTTTACCCCTTCATTTTCCAGGTTTTGAAGCGCCTGATTACTAAAGATATCGTTTCCGGTTTTGCAGGCAAACATAACATCACCGCCCAGACGAGCAGCGGCCACAGCCTGATTGGCTCCTTTGCCTCCCTGATTCATAAAAAAACGGCCACCCGGTCTGGTTTCCCCGGGTGAAGGAAAACGTTCGGTTTGTATGACCATATCAGTATTTGAACTTCCTACAACTATAATCATGATTTTGATAGTATGATGAAAACAATAGCAAAAATAAAAAAGAAGAACATAGCTGCAAGCAATCTCCAGGTAACTTTTGATGCGTCTTTAAATTCCTTCCATACAAAGACCCCCCATAATGCGGCCACCATGGTAGCGCCATTTCCAAGGCCAAATGATATGGCATATCCCGCTTTCCCTCCGGATATTATGCTGGTTCCCATGCCTATGCTCCAAATAATACCGCCAACTATGCCAATCAAATGCCACCTCGGCTTTCCTTTGAAATATTGTTTGTAATCAACCTTATCCCATAGTTTGAGATTTGCCATGAGATTGCTGTTCCAAAAAAAATCAGACAGTAAAACCCCGAACGAAAAAATTACAACAGCAGTATAAGGGGTTAATTTCCCAGGTTGAATAATTACATAATCACCCGAAATTGATGTGGCCACGGCATAATAAAAGCATCCCATTAGTAAACCGGAAGCAACAGATATACCAATACCTTTATAAGACACATTTTGATTTGTACCATGAAGTTTTTTGTAAGTTATTGAATTAATAATAACTGCAAAAAGAAAAAACAGGATACCAGAAAAAAGTAACCATGTGTTGGTGCCTTCAGGCCTGGCAAAATGGTTAATTGTTGTCCCCAGCGAAGTTGAAATTCCAATGGCAACCGGAAAAGCAATTGCCAGGCCAACCTTATCAATGGCTGCAACCAGCAGCAGGTTAGCGAGATTGAAAATGACCCCGCCCAAAAATGCAAAAAATAAAAACCGAAGATTTGTCTGCAACAAATTTTCGATGAATCCCTGTCCGTCTTCACCTATACTTCCAAATGTCAATGCCCATAGAATGGAAAAAATGAATACACCGATCACATAGTCGCGATAAAATAACTGAAAAGGCCACTTTTTGGACGCCATTTTTTGGGTGTTAGCCCATGACCCCCAGCAAAGCATGGTTACAATGCAAAGCAAAACAGCTGTAAAATAATTCTCTACGATATACATAATGTCACGTGTTAGGATTTAACGTTAAATCATTGATAAAAAAAATATAGTATCAGCCACATGAATCTCTAATAATCAATTCAGGCTTCAGATATACCTGATGCATTTCATTTCTAATCTCCTTATCATTGATCATATCAAGCAGTAAGCGGGCAGATTTTTCCCCCACTTCAATTTGCGGGTAATTCACCGCTGTTATAGAAATATCCTCATTGGCAAGTAATGGGGTATTTCCATAACTAACTAATGCAATATCTTTTGGCACACCTATATTTAATTGCCTCAAAGCCTTCATAACTCCGGGTATAGCCTCATCAGTAGATACAAATATTGCTGTTGGTTGTGGAGAGGATGAAAGTATTTTCATTGCAGGTAAATAACCGTCAATAAGAGTATGCTCAATAGTAATGTCAAAGTTTGAAATATATTTTTCATGAAACCGTATATCACTTTCCTTCAGGGCTTTTTTGTAGCCTTCAAAACGGCTGTCAATAGTAGAACAGGGAGGCCCGCCAAGGAATCCAATGATTTCATGCCCCTTATCTATTACATGTTTTGTAGCCAGATAACCGCCTGAAAAATCATCACAAGCCACAAAACCGGCAGGTTGATTTTTTGAATGTTTATCAACGAGGATAAATGGAATATTGTATGATTCCATTTTTTGAATACTCTTTTCAAATTCATATGAAAAAGTCGGATACATGATAATGCCATCCACCTGACGCTCAATAAAAGTATCAACATACATGCTTTCGCGCTGATGATTTTCGCGGGAATCGCCAAATAAAAGCACATAGTTATTCTCAAGAGCTACATTTTCAATCCCTTTAATGATTTCTCCAAAAAAAGAATTACCAAAAAAATTTATAATAACTCCTATTACCTTTGTTTTTTTGCCCTGCAGGCTTTTAGCAGAATAATTGGGACGGTAATTATGTTTTTTGCATAATTCAAGTATCTCTTTCCGTTTCTGCTCCGATACCCTGCCTTTTTTGTTCAGCACCTGCGATACTGTTGTATGAGATACACCGGCCAGTTTTGCTATGTACTTTATCGTTGTCACACAATAGGGTTTAACGTTTAATCAATGCAAACATAATAAATATTTTTCATTATACAATCATATTTTTTGTATAAATCCTTATTCCGCATGTTAATATGTTTAACCGAAATGCGGCAAAGCCCTGAAAATTTGAATTCACCCGTTTATGAGTCCACTCCGGGAAGTCCATCTATAGTCAAACTCTTCGTTATTTGCCTCGACTGAGTCGAGACGAAATCTTGCTGTCAAGGAAACAATTCTCTGCTTCCCTGTCAATTTTTCAAAATAATCTCCGAAGAAATTTTAGCGTATCTTAGGAGTGGACTCATAAATGTATGAATAAAATGAGGTTAATTCATACAACTTGTGGTTAAAAATAAGGCCTGCGGTTTCCAGGTAAATAACCAAATAACTATCCCATTGTTTGCATTTTCTGAATAAAACCATTATTTTTGCATACCAGAACCAACCAATAAATATGAATAATATTGAATAGCAATAAAATAAATGAAATAATAAAATTAGAAGAGAATGCCGGTACTCCTAAATTTATTCAATTAACTCAAGCCATCAACCGGGCAATTGAGAATGGACATTTGGAAATAGGAGACAAGCTGCCTTCGGTTAACAATTTGTCTGAGAACCTGAAAATATCACGAGACACTGTTTTTGCCGCATACCATGAACTTGTAAAAAAGGGAATCGTAAAAGTTGAAGCGAGGAAAGGATATTACATCAGGAACAGAAATCTTCGTATACAACGTAATATTTTTCTGTTGTTTGATGAGTTAAATGCATTTAAGGAAGATCTGTATAATGCTTTCCTGAATGAAGCGGGTAACAGGGTGAAAACAGATATTTTTTTTCATAACTTCAATCATAAGGTTTTTTGTCTCCTGATAGATGAAAACATCGGGAAATATACCGATTACGTTATCATGCCGGCAGGGATGAAACATATAAAAAAAAGCATTGATAAATTGCCGGCAAAACATACCTTTCTGCTCGACCAGCCATTGCTCACTGATAAACAATCAAACGGTGTTTTTCAAAATTTTGAACAAATAGTATATGAAGGATTATACCAGTTGAGACATCGCTTTGCAAAATACCAAAAAGCTTATCTCATTTACCCACATCGCGAATGTTATCCGGAAGAAATAAGGACAGGTTTTGCAAGGTTTTTCAGAGATATACACATGAAATATGATACTATTGACAATCTGGATGGAGTAACGATAGAAAAAGGAAATATGTATATGGTTATCGATGACAGGGAATTAGCCGCGGTTGTTCTTGAAGCACGCAAAAAGAATCTGATTGCAGGAAAAGATATTGGTATCGTCTCATACAACGAAATGCATCTGAAAAAAGTTGTGGATGTGGGGATAACAACCATTTCTACTGATTTTGAAGACATGGGGCGAAAAATTGCTCAAATGGTGATAAACAAAGAGAAAGGAATGATTGAAAGTACATGGCAGGTGTATGAGAGGAACTCTTTATAGTTTAATTATGAACAACATAAGCCCACATACAAACAAACGAATATTTCTTTTGCTAATTTCAAGTACGGCGGCAATGGGAGGTTTACTATTTGGGTATGACTGGGTTGTTATAGGAGGGGCTAAACCCTTTTATGAAATATTTTTCGGTATTGAATCCAGTCCTGTCCTACAGGGATGGGCAGTTAGCTGTGCATTAATTGGTTGTGTTGCCGGTTCAACTTTTTCCGGTGTGTTGTCGGGATTTTTTGGAAGGAAACAGTTGCTAATTGCTTCTTCTGTGCTGTTTTTGCTGCAATTTGCATTGGAGGATTCGTTTTTATTTACCAAAAAGTTGTTGAAACAAGCGGAGAAACCCTTGAAAAGATTGAAGAAAAATTAAACACATAATTTTTGCTTTGTTATGAGATATGATGTAGACCAGGATACATATTCAGAACAGTTTTTGTTTGCAGAAAAAAGCATCAAAGACGTTTACAAATTCAGAAACACGAAATTACCCTTCATTGTTAATTATGTGAATTACTGGCTTGATGGTGAGCAACCCGGTTTGATTCCGGATGATTATTTTACGAATCCTGCAGCTCAGACAAAATTTCAGGTTGATAAGATCAACCGTCATCTCCATTCAATTGAGGATGTATATATTCCTTTTTTGCATCCCTGGTTTGGCACAGTTGTATTGCCGTCAGCTTTGGGTTGTGAAATTGCAATGCATCCACGAAAAGACCCGGCAGTAAAAACCAATGCAATTCAACACCCGGAAGAGATAACTAAACTGAAATTACCTGATTTCGACCACGATGGCTTATTACCTGATGTTCTCTCAACCATTGATTTCATGGTCAACAATTCAAATATTCCGGTAAGCATAACCGATGTGCAGGGTCCTCTGAACATTGCGCTGAATTTGTGCGGCCTGGAAAATCTTTTTGTCTGGATGTGCACAAATCCTAAAGAGGTACATGAAATAATGGAATTTTGTACCGAAGCACTTATAAAATGGATAAAAGTGCAGAAAGAACATCTGAAGCCAGACATGAGACAGGTGGCATGGCCCCACGGGATATTACTCCCCGAAAATTACGGCAGCGTATGGCTTGCTGATGACGACTGCACACAACTATCGGCTGAACTGTACAAAGAATTTGTTGTTCCATACAATTCGAAGGTCTTTAAAGCTTTCAACGGGGGTACACTACACTTTTGCGGAACAGCAAAGCATCAGTTGGAGAACTTCCTCCAAACAGAGGGTTGTGTCGGTGTCAACAATTTCTGCATGGGGAATTTTGCGCAAGTAAAAAAAATGCAGGATTTATATCAAAACAAGCTTGCAATTATGGTCTGTGATTTTGCGCCGATCAACTATGAAGAATATTATTCCGAACTATTGAGTTTCCTTAAACCTAAAGGTACCATTTTGGCTTCTTTCATTGCGCCCAAATATAGTTTGCAAAATGGCAGATACGAAAATACCGATTACAATGGCAACAGAAAGTCTATTGAAATATATAATTTCCTAAATAAAGCTCTAAAACAATGAAAAACATTATTAATCATTTAGTTACAGTAATAGTTTTTCTTATAGTTACGACAAGTTGCATAAAACAACACCAAACCAAAATCAATCTGACCGGAAAATGGAGTTTTGCTATTGACAGCTTAGATATTGGAATTGAAAAAAAAAAAATGGTATGAGCAAAAGTTAAGCGATACTGTAAAACTACCCGGTTCAATGGCTGAAAACAACAAAGGATATGATATAGATTTGAATACCGAATGGATAGGGTCTACTCATGATTGGCCCAAAAACCTCAATTATGCCTCCTTTGTTGATTCTGATAATGTAAGAATACCCTTTGCCTTGCAACCATGTAAAAAATATTACGGTGTGGTATGGTACCAAAAAGAAGTGAATATACCCGATGTATGGGCAAACAAGCACATAACGCTTTTTATGGAAAGATGTCATTGGGAATCAACTGTGTGGATAGATGCAAAAAAGCCTGGTATGCGAAACAGTCTTTCCACACCACATTTTTATAAACTTTCAGATGACTTAAAGCCCGGAAAACATACAATCACAATTCGGGTAGATAACCGGATTAAAGAAGTAAATCCGGGGATAAACTCTCATTCCTTAACGGACCATACATAAACGAACTGGAACGGGATATCAGGGGCCATGTACCTGCAGGTTAAACCCGAAGTATATTTCGACAAAATCAGGGTTTTCCCCGATGTGGCAAATAAAAAAGTCCGGATTGCGGGGATAGGTCGAAATTGAAAATTCTTGCCAAAGTAAAAGAAGCTGATTCTAAAAAGCTCATAGCACAACAAAGCACTGAATCGGATTGTAAGGAAGGCAATAGCCGGTTTGAAATACTTATAGATATGGGGGAGGATGTTTTGCTGTGGGATGAATTTAATCCGAATTTATATGCTGTAAATTTATCAATTGAAAATATTGACAACACAGAAATTACTGAGATATTCGGAATGCGCGAAATAACAATCCAAGGCAGGCGCTTTTCGTTGAATGGCCGGAAAATATTTCTCCGTGGCACGCTTGAATGCTGCATTTTCCCGAAAACCGGTTACCCGCCGGTTGATGTTGAAGAATGGCAACGGATTTATAAAATAATTAAGTCTTACGGTTTAAACCATATGAGATTCCATTCGTATTGTCCTCCGAAAGCTGCTTTTACGGCAGCCGACAAAGAAGGCGTATATTTGCAGGTTGAATGTTCATCATGGGCAAATCAGGGAGCTACCCTCGGCCATGGGGAGCCTTTAGACGAGTATATTTATGCTGAAAGTGAAAGAATAATTGAGAATTTTGGTAATCATCCCTCTTTTTGCTTTTTAGCCTATGGAAATGAACCTGCCGGAAGAAGCCTGGATCAATATCTTGGGGAGTTTGTAAACTATTGGAAGGAGAAAGACAACAGAAGGCTATACACCAGTGCTGCCGGCTGGCCCTTATTGCCTGAAAGTCAATATCATCTCCATGCCGAACCAAGAATACAGCGCTGGGGTGAGGGGTTAAAAAGCGTTATAAATCGCTCCAAACCTAATACAATGTATGATTTTGGTGATATAATTCAGAAATTCGATAAACCTTTTTTAAGCCACGAGGCAGGACAATGGTGTGTATACCCCGATTTTAAGGAAATAAAGAAATACACGGGTGTTTTACAAGCCAAAAATTTTGAATTATTTCAGGAATCGTTAAATGAGAACGGATTGGGTTCCTTGTCAGAGAAATTTTTGATGGCTTCCGGAAAACTTCAAACATTATGCTATAAGGCTGATATTGAAGCCGCTTTACGCACACCTGAATTTGCAGGCTTTCAATTATTGGATTTACATGACTTCCCGGGACAGGGAACAGCACTGATAGGGGTATTAAATGCCTTTTGGGAAGAAAAAGGGTACGTTTCTGCCGATGAATACAGACGATTTTGCAACGAAACCGTTCCTTTGGCACGTCTTGATAAACGTGTGTTTACCAATGATGAAGCCTTGAAAGCAGATATTGAAGTGGCACATTTTGGCAAAAAAATCCTCAAAAACACTCCTTCTTCATGGAAACTAACAAACACAGAGAAAAAAGTTTTGGCTAAAGGGAAATTCGAGAGCAGGGATATTTTCATTGATAATTGTCAAAAAACCGGAAACATATCCATACCGCTAACAAATATTCCTGCACCTCAAAAACTCATACTTGAAGTTTCTGTGACAGGTAACACTAACAGTTGGGATATTTGGGTGTATCCTGCGGAGTTGCCTAACGAAGAAGGAAATGGTATTCGCATTGTTTCTTCATTGAATAAATCGACCATAGAATTTCTGGAAAACGGAGGCAAAGTATTGCTGAGTTTGGGGAAAGGTAAGGTGAGCGATGATTTTGGAGGACAAGTAGGTGTAGGGTTTTCGAGTATCTTTTGGAGCACTTGTCATACCAATGGACAAAAACCGCATACGCTTGGAATTCTATGTGATCCCAACCACAAAGCCCTATCTGAATTCCCGACAGAATATCATTCAAACTGGCAATGGTGGGATGCCGTATCGCATGCAGATGCAATACAACTTGACAGCCTGCCTCAAAAACCCGAAACCATTGTAAGGCTTATTGACGACTGGTTTACAAATCGTGATCTTGCCCTGATTTTTGAAGCCAAAGTTGGTGATGGTAAAATAATAGTTAGTGGCACAGATCTTAATAGCGATCTTGGTGCAAGACCGGAAGCACGACAATTAAGGCATAGTTTAACCTCGTATATGAAAGAGGAATCATTTGTCCCTAAGGTTTCTCTGCCCATAAATTTATTGAAAAAGATTGTGGAAGAAAATTAACGTTTTTGTAATAACAAAGCCCATAGGATGCAAAATACAATAGTGGGGCTCATAGGAGAAATGAGGAGGATGTGGCAATTTGTTAGTTAGTGTCACTGAAAAATAAGATGTGTTTAATAGCACTGGATAAAAAATTTACCTTCTGCTTTTTAAACATATTTGAAATGAAGTCTGTATTGTTTCCCTCTTTTTTATATTCACTTTTTCCTTATTATATAAAGCATTTTCTCCTAAGGGGTTCCGCAAGGAATCCCCGGTTTCAATAAAAACGCTCGTAGTCACGTCAAATTCTGTCTTGTTTGTTATTTCTACTTCAACGATGTCGTGTTCAACTTTTAAAATCCGTGCATCCAGGTTATCATTGGCAATAATAAACTGTTTGTCAGGTATAATATATATCCCCGGGATTTCAGCAAATGACAGCATACAGGATGTTTCTGACCAGGTGGAACCACAAAATATCTCCCCGACAGGCTCCCACCAGTCGGTGCTATTTACCCGTTCCGACATCCATCCATCCTGCATTCCCGGGATAGGATATTTGGGATGTGATAAATATTGTGGTATAGCTCTGACTATATCTCTCAGGAGATTGATATAAAATTCATTACCGGTTGCACGAAACAGGCGCAACAAAGCAATCCCCGAATGGGTGCATATGCCTGGGGCTAAATGTTTATTTTGTGTATTCGCAAACACCGTTCCGCGGGTTTTCATATTCAATTTGCCAAACAACGATTTTTCAGGAAAGGTATAGTCGTAATTAATGACCCACGTGGCAAATTGATTTGCCATTTCTTCAGCAATCATCAGCCATTCGGGTTCCATTATTATGTTCATAAAGCAATGAAAAAGATTCCAGGAGGCCATAAGAAGACTCACTGTCGAAATTATGCATGGCATCACCTATTCCCCCATAGGTTATCCCTTTTTGAACATACTTTTCATAATAGTGACGACCTATTTCTTTTGCTTTTTCAAGAAGTCCCGGCTCATTGTAATAATTGGATGCCAAACATAATCCCGCCGGGACAATTCCCCCGCTTGTACTACCTCCAACAACAATTTCATTTGTATAAACATTCAGATAATGTCCTAACTGGCCATTTTGATCCCAAACAGACACCAATGTATCAATAACTCCCTTTAATTTGGTTTTCCATTCCTTTTTGACTTCTATTCCCTGCTTTTCCATTAACATATATTGTTTGACAATATAATAAATGGCGTCCCCCAATTTTCTTACTAATACAATATTTTTTCCCAATGGCTTGGAGTGTTCAAATTCTCCAAAAAAACGTGTACCTTTTTCACCTATTCCCCAAAAAAAACCCCCGGGACTTATTCCATATTTAAACAGCCAGTCAAAATTGCGCAATACCCGTTTTCGTGTTTCTTCATTGCCTTTCATCAAAAGCGGGTAGGTCGTGATCATGCCGCCAACCCATCCAATTTGCCAATCCTGGCATGGGTCTTCACGCATGCCTATAGAATAATATCCATATTCTTCAACAAAATTTTGCCGGTTGAATTTATCCTCCTGAACTCTAAAAGCTTCTGAATAAGGAATTTTGTTTACAGGTTCTGAATCAATAAGACTATTATTTCGCTCCAAATTATAAACATTGAACAATTCCTGTATACGCGGACATTCAAAAAAGAATAAACGGAATTTAAGCACGACAACATCCCCTGCCTTAAAGTTTGCCGGCACATCCATAGAATCATACCGTGTATTGGTCATGTTGTATTGAAACAATTCTCTAACCACGGGGTTGGTGAATGTAATCCAGGCTTTTGTACGGTCGCGGTTTTCTTCGATCCCAATCCCATGATCACCAAAAGATGTCCCCTGATTTGTAAATAACCAGACCCCTGATTTGCCTATAGGATTACAAAACCCGATAGAAGGAGTGGACATGCTCCCGCTGCGTTCCTGGATTCGTGACAGGCCTTTATCAATATTTAGCCGGGGGACATCAGAGAGTAAAATTTTATCATCGGGGTTCATATCTTCAAAATTGTAAAAAAACGGCATGTAAGGTTGCGGACGGCTGTCATAGCGATTTCCATTATATGCTGCTGCCGGCATCAACACATAATTTTCCTCTGACCACTTGTCAAATTTGAACTCTGCACACGCGGCGGCTTGGTCAAGTTTCCCTTTCAAACAACGAAAGGCAGCCTCAATGCTGTACCCTTTGTTTTTTCCGGGTAACTCTTCTATTGACGTTTTTAATTCCCATTCAGCATCTTCACATTGTATTTTCCCGTTGATCCCATTAAAAACATATTTATCAACAGGTAAATTATGTCTTTCATAATCATATTTATTAATGCGAAATTGTAATGAAGAATTCTGTTTATTTAAAATATCTAAAAGCATAGCAGACATTGTTTGTTTATAAAATTTTAATTATTCTACTTTGATTGCTGTAAGTTTTTTGACAAGGATTGAAGATAAAATCTGGAAAACCCCGAGGATGATAAAAATATACTGTAAAGCAGCCATAGGTGAAAATGCATAATTAATGACAATAAACACCAATCCTCCAAGAATACGCCCAACAGTCAGGAATATTTCGTTATCAAAAACATAAGTATAGCTAACCCTGTTTTCTATTTTAGAAGCTTTTTCAATATCAGAGAGGTTTGTAGAAGTAAAGGCTATATTAATAATTGGATCGGCAATAACCTGGCAAACTTTCATGGCAATGACTCCGAGGAACGAAACTTTCACGACTGTTAATACCAACTCGTGATTTTCTATTGTAAAGGAAACAATGATTCCCCCGAGCGTTACCACCGCTGCCCCGATAAGCATAAGTTTTGACCTGTGTTTGGCAGCCGTTATTCTTCCAAGAATGTAAATAACGGTTACAGAAATGAGGGCCGTTGTAAGCTCAATTTTTCCAAGTACAGTTTCATCACCAGCTATATTTAAAATTAATAAAGGAATAAAATACATAAACCCGCTTTGTACAAATCCGACCAACGCGACAAGTATCCTGTGCATTTTCCATTGTTTGCAAAACTTCCAAAATGTAAACCGCTTCATTTCAGGGGATTTAAAGTTGCTTTTCAACACCAGTATCATGGCATATATCATTAAAACGACCATTATAGCAGCAACACCCTGGTAAGCAAGGATTTCATCAAACAGTCCTGTTCTTCTTCCAAACATGATTATTATAGTACCAAAGAAAAACGGGATAAAGGCATTAAAAAAGATAATAAAAAACTGATCGAGGCTGGCAAAGAAATTCCTGTTGTCTTCCTTGGTAACCAAAAAGGATAAGAACTGTCGATTTGACCAATACAACCCACTGCCAAACCCTGAAAATAAACCGTAAAAAATGATATAAAACCCTATGGTATGATCCACGAGTAGCATCATTAAAAAAGTAGATGCAATGCTTAAAAACATCCCCACAGAAAAAAGCCAGCGTATATCAGCTTTTCTTTGTAGGAGCAGGCCATTGGTAAGGTTGCCTAAAATAAGACCTATCCCAAAACCAAACCCATTCACAACGGCAATGACCTGATCACCGGTGGCACGGTTTACAAAGGCTGTTGAAAACAAGATTATAAAAGGGAATACCATGGCATACAAAATATTCACCACGATAAGGCGTTTCCCGTCTTTGTCAAACGTATCAAATGCCTTTGCTTCCTTTTTGATAAATTTAATCATCGGATTTTAAATTTAATTTTTGATAAGATATTGATCTGATTCTTTAATTAGAATATTTCATAATTATTCAAATTTACAGATAGATATAAAATAA
>CAZVTW010000142.1:0-12455 GCA_964629805.1 uncultured Bacteroidales bacterium
TTGAATACTTTTAAGGGTTAAGATTATTCATATCTTTGCACCTGAACAGTAACAAGTATTGTCAGGATTTTCTAAAAAAAGAAAATGCTGAATTAGCAAAAAAAAAATGAAAACCATATATTTGTATTCGAACCAAAATCAAAATTATGAATAGCAAAATATATCAGTTAAAAATTGAGCTTTTAGGAATTAAGCCTCCAATATGGAGAAGAATAAAAGTTGATGGTAAAACAACGTTTAGTGAGTTACATATGATAATTCAAATTGTCATGGGATGGAAAAATGGTCATTTATTTGAATTTGAAAATAATGAACTGAGAATAAGTGATGATACAGAGCCAGATTTTTTTGGGTCAGGTGAAGCAAAAGCATCCGATGAAATTACAATAGAGGAAGTTTTAAAACGAAAAGTCTCAAAAATTAAATACACATATGATTTCGGTGATAATTGGGAGCATTTGATTACAGCCGAAGAGACAGAAAAAGGAGAATTACCGGATGGTGCAATTTGTATTAAAGGCAAAAGAAATTGTCCTCCCGAAGATTGCGGAGGGATTTGGGGATACAGAGAAAGCCTGTCAATAATAAACGACCCGGAACATCCGGACTATGAAGATACTATTGAGTGGATGGACGAAGAGTTTGACCCGGAATACTTTGATCTGGAAAAAACAAATGAAATATTAGCCAGCTATTATGGTTAGCGCATCATTAACCGGTCATACCAAAAAGCCTGTAATTAGTGTCTGTCCATAAAGTAAGTGTCTCGGCCAGAAAGTTCGAGGTCGAGGCGGATTAAAAATCATAAACCGCAGTGTACTAATGTACATGAGGATTTAGGTTTTTTAATCCAACGAAGAGATCGGACTTTATGGACAGACACTAATTATATCATCTGCCATGATCCGGTCAATTCTATTCCTTGTTGAACGATACCGGACTGTCTTTGGGTGAACAATAGGAGAATAAATTTTAACGTGTTAGAGCATACATTGACAGAACCGGAACAAGATGTAAAAAAAATGTTCTTTTATGCCTGGTTTCCCTGGTAAAGACATAAAGCATAAATAACTGCAGAATCGGATGATAATTCATTTCACCTTCCATTCCTGCCAGGTATATTTTACCGGGTCGCTGCCAAGGATTTGGGGGGTCTGGAGTTTATTATTTACCAGTACAGACAGGCGTTTGACATTTTCTATCACATAATCGGCCAGTTGTTTGTATGTTATATCTCCTTTTGATTCCTTGAGTTTTTTAAGCAGGTAGTATGTGAACATACCATGTTGCTTCTCTTTGTATGCGCCTGATGATTCTTCACCCGAGCTGGATGAGATAACCAGCAAATTTCCCTGCATGGGGGCCTTTTTAGGTTTCACTTTGACGCCCCGCATGGTTATGAGCCCCTGGTTACGGGCTCCACCGCTAAAACAGGCATCCATAAAAACAATGACCCTTTTGGCAGGATGTTCTGTCAGTTTTTTGTAGATTTCATTGAGTTGAATGGCATATTGCAGGTTTGTTCCACTCACATCAACCGGAATGATATGAGGCTCTTTGGTGTTTTCGTCCGGCAGACCGTGACCGGCATAGTAAAAAATCACCTCCGCATTACCCGCTTCAACCATTGAAAGAGCATTGAGCCTTGCTATTCCCTGGTTAATAGCGCCTGAAGTGGCATTAATAATCAACTGGATGTTTTTTTCAGGCACACCAAGTGTTCGCTGTAGGTATTCTTTGAACATGGTGGCATCTGCCTCGGCATAATCTACATTGACCTCATTCGTCAAATCTTTCTGGTGCGATTTGTAATCTTCATTCCCGATTATCAGAGCATAAGTATGTTCTTTCTTTTCAGTGGTTACAGGGATGGCCATATCAACATCAGAGAATCCCCATTGCAATTTCCCTTCCTGTTCTGCTATTTTTTTTGTCATGGCCTCAACATCATAATATTTAAGGTCTTCCAGGCTCTTGAATAAAGGTTTTTCGGCCTTGATAAAAGCATTTGCTTTTTTATTCCTCAGTCCTTTCACGTATGTGGCCACCACATCAGACAGCCATATAACAGCGCCAGCCGAAATCATAATCTGACCGGCATTAAACTGGTTTTTAGCCCGGTCCAGGTACCTGTCCATGTCATTAACATCCCTGGCATCAAGATATTTGTCATAAGTATTGTCAGAAAGGGGACCGGTAAAATATACACCTGAACCGATAAGGCTGTATGCCAGCGCTCCGGCCAGGAAATACGGCATTTTTTTACTGCTTACTGCCTGGTGTCCCCAACCGGGAAAAACGAAGGATTTCCAGGTTTGCTCCGGTCCACCGAGGGTTTTTACCGGTTGAAGTTGGAGATCAACCTTCACATTTTTAATATCCGGATAGTCCTGTTTCCAGTACCAGATGATACTTTTTCGTTCGCCGGCCTGAAATCGTTTGTCTTTAAAATCCACTTCAAATGTTCGTGGGGTGAGTTTTCCTATCTTCTTGTCAATAACTGATAAATCAAGCAGATATTCTTCATTTTTCATTAATCCCTGCACATCATAGTTAATGACAAATTGTTGCGGGCCAACCTGGAACGTATAGTCAAACGTTGATTTTGACTGATAGGTGCGTTGTGCCATCAGGCCGGAAAACGCCATGGTCAGAAAGAAAATGAATATCAACGCCGGTTTTATTTGTTTTATGTAAGGAATCATATTCGTTAATTGTTTTTTTCTGTTTACTCATTTAGATTGTACAACAAATCAATATCACTCTCAGTCAAAATGCGGGAATAAATCCTGATATCATCAATTTTCCCCTCCCAAAAATAAGATGAAAGGGCTTTACCGATCAGTAATGCGCTTTCGGAATGTTCCATCTGAGGCTGTATTTTTTCACCCATAAATTCATTATTGACATATAACTGAATTTTTTCACCTGTGTAAATACCAACGACATGATACCAGACTTTCCGTGTAAAAGGAGCAGAAACATGGTTATTATATCCGTCGGCAAAGAAATTCACTTCATCGTTATAAACATATATGCCATATCCGTCGCCCCACTGCGAATTGGATGTTTTCATGATGACCGGCATGTAGGAGCTGCTTTTGTCAAGATAGCACCAGACTGATACAGAAAACACGCCTGGTCTGAGGGAGGCATCGTCGGGAATCTCTATTCGCCCGTAATCAGTAAATTCATATGCTTTCTGCGGCTCATCAAACCTGTTCGTTGCAGGATACATATCAAATAAAGTTCCGTTGTTTCCGTTACCACTCATATCCCCGGCCTGACCGGAAAACGGATAATAAGCCGAAAGTCCGTCAAATAAAGATGCCGGCAAGTTATCTTTGACACAACGTAATGACATCACGTCCTGATTAGCAGAGGTTACTGTTACAAATTCAATGTTATTTGTAGTGAAGTGTACAGCCACAGGTTTGCTGTTTTCATAAGTGGACGTCCGGTAATAACCTTCACTATCAATTCCTTCATATGAGCCTGATAATGTTCCGGAGCCTCCGAACAGGAGATTAAAACCAATATCCTGATTGTTTTTTAAGACATCAATGGTTGTTTTTTCATCAAAATAATTTGAAAAAAGCTCATTCCATTCCGCTTTTGCCGACACATGCCATCCTTCCGGGCACAGGCCGCGGGCAAACTCCATAGATAATCCGCCCGTTGCATCGTCTTGGGTGTATAAAGACCCGTAATTGTTGCAATTTTCCGGGTTATCCGAATAGCAGACACCGGATATTTTATCTCCGTTGATTGATGTTGAAGCAATGATATTGTTAGCCATCCACCATTGCGAATTCATTTTTACTGTTGGATATTCATTACCCTCATGATCCCTGATTTCACCTTTTTCAATGGTCAGTTTTGTTACCTGAACCTGGATTTCATACCTGTTATCACTTTCATCAGATTCTTTGATAAGATTATCAGGGTCTAACCGGAGAGAAAATGTATGATTGCCCGGTGATATTTTCCCAACCGGAATCCCTGTCTGGTAAAAATACCCGTCATCATACTTGTCCAGGTTGGCCGTTGTATCCCATTGGTAGATGAGTTCATCATCCATGTATATTTGGGATGTAAATCCTGATGTTAAATCCTTGTCAATATCAAGATAATAGGCAAATGATACAAACAATTCATCCTGATTTGTTACCTGCAGATCATTGCTATAATAATTCCGTGCTTTGGTAACGATGAGTTGCTCATTCCAGTTTAAATCTTCCGGAACAGCCGGGTACAAATTATAAGGCGAGACATATTCAATGGTAAAAAATTCGGAAAAATCGGATACATTCTGGTTGTTCCTGTTACTTGCTTTTACCTGGTAGAGATTGCCGGTTGGTATATCATACGGTATCTCCCATGAATATTTATTGCTGCTGCTCGATCCGTATTGATAAATTTCCTGAAGGTATTGTCCGTCGGAATAAAGTTCCAGGACAGCATAGGTGTTGAAATTATCAGTCCATGTAATATCATATTTTTGTCCGGTTTGCCAGATAGCATTTTTTTGAGGTGTAACAACCTGAATAATATCAGCAGGTAAAATTTCAAATTTTTTACTTTCTGTCTGTATACTGTTTTCATCACTGATGATTCTGATGGTGTATCCTGCACCTGGGTCATACACGTCTGGCAATTTGTACTCAAGACGATATGTGTTTTCCATTGATTCGGCAATTTTATCAACCACATTGTCATTCCGGACAAGCTCAATATCAATGGTGCCGGTTGTATTATCCTGCCATTTGATTGTCCGGGATTCATTCATTTTCCAGGCATCATCTTCCTTTGGCTCCATGACCACAATAAAATATTCAATATCCGGCGTCCCTTTTGCCATGCGGAATCCATTGCAATAATCGAGGGAGCCAGGCTCATAAGGTATTCTGTTTTCAAGATAGAGATACGTTGCCGTAAAATTGTAACATCCGCCCCTGACAACCCTCCAGACACCATTTGACGTGCCTTGAGGATTATTGACAGGACTAATCCTGTAATATTCGTCATCATACCAGTCAAACACCCATTCCGAAGCATTGCCAGTCATATCGTAAAAACCGAGGACATTAGGTTCTTTCCTGCCGACATGGCTGGCCCGTGATGTGTTGTTTGCTGTTGAGTTTCCAATGTACCAGGCCACATCCTCCAATTCATTACTTCCGCTATATTTGTAAGTTGATTTGTTGACACCCCCTTTGGCAACATATTCCCACTCTGCCTCAGTTGGGAGCCTGCCGCCATAAAACTCACAAAACGCCTTTGCACCGTACCAGGTCACATAAATGACCGGAAAGTTTTCAAATGGTCGTTCAACTTTATACACCCCGTTTTCTTCATAAATCCGGCATTCATCGCCGTCTTCATATTCAGACGCATTAATGCCGTTTCCATTCAGGTCAATTAATTCTTTGCCGATATTCTCACCTTCAAGTATCACTGTTGAACCATATTCATTGAGAAACTTAGCAAACTGGGCATTCGTTATCTCAAATTTTGACATCTCAAACTCACTGACAATAACCGGATGGAGCGGAGATTCATCACCGCCTATATTTCTGCTGTTACCCATGTAAAAGGTATCCGGCTCTACAGTAATAAATTCAATTGATTTAAAAATCAAAAATTCCTCACTCATATCATAAATTTTTTCACGATCCAGGGATGTGACCTTAATTGAGTATGTTCCGTCAGAAGTCATATTATCAGGGATTTGCCAGGTAAATGAGCCTGAGTTTTCAGCCTCAGGGACAATGACGTCATGATATTGACCATTTTTGTGCAATTCAATTTTGACCTGGTCTTCATAGTTTGTAAACCACTCAATAGGCTGTGTTGATCCTGATTCCCATCCGGACAAGGCATTTGGTTTTTCGATGGCAATTGTTTTCACTTCATCGCTTCCGATTCTAAACCTGGGGCTTTGATCAAACAAGAGGGTATTAAGGACACTTGTAATTTTAATCCAGTAATCATCCGATTCGGTCAGTGTATCCGTAACATTCCAGTTGAGTGCACCGTCGCTGTTTGTTGTATCAGCCAAAACACTCACCAGGCTGGCTCCCCTGAACAATTCGATTTTTACTTTTTCGTCTATATTATCATCCCATAGAATAATTTGGTTGGTGCTCATGTTCCAACTGGTCATTTCGTCGGGATTTTTTATCTGCACGTATGGCCGGCTGAAGTTTATCAGGATGCTGTCTTTGCTTTGTCTTCCTTCATTGTCGGTCATTCGGATCATGACGGACTCCGAAAGTTGACCTTCCGGTGCATCCGGAGACATTTTTACCTGGATGGTATAGGGCTGGTCTTTGACTGATGAAGTATCGGAAATACCATAAACAGCATCCCGGTAAATGTTTCCGAATGGGATTTTTGTCCCTGGTTCAACAATAAGGTTATTGCCTGCTGACAGGAATTCTGCATGAACATTTTTTGCTTCAAAATTGCCTCTGTTGACGAGATAAACGCGTAAATAGAGGTTTTCGCCAAAATCAAATCTGCCATTTTCAACAATATCTTCCTCAACAATTTCATATCGCAGGAATACAATACTATCGCGGGTAACAATTTTTAGCTCATTACCATATGATGTAGCTGCTTCATTCGTTACAAAAGCACGCACATAATAGGTCTTCCTGTTTTCAAGGTTTGACAAGACCGATTCAAAGGAGCTGAGTTTATCAACTGAACCAAACGAGGTTGTCTGATCAGCAGTTGTGGGATTGTGATTTACAGACCAACAATGACCATAATCAATAATTTTTGATCGTCCGGATTTAGTTATTGTCCCGGAGGAGGTGATTTCACCGTCTTTAAAGCCAGTCTCATCAGTCGAAACGGCAGGCAGATTCTCCGGGTTTCTGTAATCATAGATATTTTCTTCAAGAAAATCTTTATTGCATGAAATAACAATTCCTGATAAAACAAAGATAAAAGATACAATATAATATTTTTGATTTGTATGATGCAGTTTCATTGCCAGAATGATATTTATTGTGTAAAACTCCTAAACAATACAAATTTACAATAATATATTGAAACAGGTCTTTAAAAAAGTGTTAATTGTTGGCGTTTTAATGGGGCAGTTGGCTCATGAATTATTTTCAGATTGGATATTGGTCTGTTTGCTTTAAATATTATTCACGATATATTTAAATGACATTCAGCAAATAAGGAGATATATTGCAAACCAGCTTTATATTCACTACCTTTGCAGTTAGAGATTTGTTGAAAAGACTTTGATATTATAATCGTGTAAATGCAATGCAAAAAAAAATTGAAGTTGGTCACTCTAATTTTGAAAAATTATTCATCGAAACAAATTATCCGGTGAAACCGTTCATCTAATGATCAGGTACAAGTTTATTAGTAATTGTAAATGTGATTTTGTAATTTCGTGCCTTAAAATATCTGTTGAACCATAAAGTATACCAATGATTTTATTAAAAAGATATCTTATCCTGTTTTTTATTTCAATCATTTTATTCACTGTCAGCCAGGCACAGGTAACAATACCTCCAAGTCCGGTAAAATGGTATAGTTTTGAGAAAGCAATGGCTTTGAACAAAGAGAATCCAAAACCCATCATCATTGATTTTTATACAGACTGGTGCGGCTGGTGCAAAAAAATGATGGCAACAACTTTCACTGATAAGCAGGTTTCCGAATATTTAAATGCCTATTTTTATCCTGTTCGTTTTGATGCTGAAACTTCAGATACAATCATTTACAGGGATTCAGCATATACAAATACTGAGTCAGGCAGACGTCCTGTTCATAATCTGACAAAAGAATTTCTTAAAGGCAGATATTCTTATCCATCGGTCATGTTTATGGATAAAAATGCTAATCCGATTACCGTGGTACCAGGCTACCGCGATGCTGCTGATATCATGCCCATCCTGGTTTTTATGCGGGAAGAGGCTTATAAATTTGGTGTGACATTCGAGGATTTTCAAAAATATTTCAGAAAGACGTACCCTGCTGATCAGAAAAAAGGTAATATCATGGTCAGGAGTGTCGTGAAATGGTATTCACTGGAAGAAGCTTTGGAGAAGATGGAAAAAGAGCCGAAAAAGATATTTCTCGATATTTATACCAACTGGAACCTGACATCAACAATGATGATGACAACCACATATAATCACCCGAAAATTGGGGAATATCTGAATGAAAAGTTTTATCCTGTGCGTCTGAGCGCCACAACCAGGGATACTCTTACTTTTGGGAAGGATTACATTAATCCCGGCAAAGACCCGTCCTACCACCAACTACCATATGCCATGCTGAACGGGAAAATGGAATTTCCGGCCATGTTGTTTTTAAATGAAGAGAAAAAACTTATCAATGTTGTTCAGGCCTATTTAACGCCGGAGGCCATTGAACCTATTTTGTTATATATTGGTGATGAAATTTATAAACAGCAATCCTGGGAGGAGTTTAACAGTAATTTTGAAACGCGTTTTTTTACAACCGACAAAACAGAAAGTAAGAATGAGTAAGACAATGCCAGGCCGCAAACTTATAATTCCATGTTTATTACTTTTTTTGTTAAGCCTGACTAAAGTATTTGGTCAAAAAAAGATACCACCCTCAGAAATTAACTGGTACTCTTTTCCTGTGGCCGTGCAAAAAGCCTTTGCAGAGAAAAAACCGGTGTTTGTTGATGTATATACTGACTGGTGTGGATGGTGTAAAAGAATGATGCGTGAAGCTTTTGCTGATAGCATTGTTGAAAACTATATTAACACCAATTTTTATGCTGCTAAATTTAATGCGGAATCTACTGACCCGGTGAAAGTTCAGAATATGGTTTTCAGAGATACGGTCATTCAGGGGAAAAAAATACACCAGTTGGCGCTGAGATTGCTCAACGGCAGACCGGCTTATCCTACCCTGGTTTATATTACCCCTGACGGTAAACAACATACAAAGCCGGGTTACCTGAAAAGTGACGGACTTATGCCTCAACTGGTGTATTACGCTGAAAAGGGTTATTTGTCATCAATAAACTATGACCTTTTCAAAACACAGTTTAACAGGTCTTTTCCTAATCTGGTTCCTGGTCAAACAAATTTCGGATCGGGCATTAACTGGCTTGATATCGAAACAGCAGTGGAAATAAATGATTCGGTGAAAAAACCGGTCTTTTTATTCTTGTACAAAGAAGGTTATGCAACCCAAATGCTTGTAAATAACTTATTTTCAGAAGCGCCAATCCGGGAATATATCAACACAAACTTTGTTGCCGGTAAATTTGATGCATTTTCAACTGATACTGTTAATTTTGGCATGCAATTCATAAATCCCGGTAAGGGGGATTCTTATCATCAGTTTGCCGTTGCTTTATTACAGGAAAAACTTGGATTTCCTGCTTTTCTTTTTTTTGATGTTAATGACAAGCTGGTTTTTTATTCTGTTCAGTATGCCTCTCCTGAAGAATTCATAGGAATGTTAGAATTTGTAAAGGATGAAAAATACAAAGAGACAGGGTGGCAGGAATATAAACAGTAATTCATTCATT
The DNA here is from genome assembly GCA_964629805.1 of uncultured Bacteroidales bacterium. GTDB lineage: Bacteria > Bacteroidota > Bacteroidia > Bacteroidales > CAZVTW01 > CAZVTW01. Next base: position 9,548 of record CAZVTW010000142.1, read on the forward strand.
TGTATCCTCATAGTAACTATAATTATACACGACTTTCTTAAACGGGTCTTCCTCCTGAATTAATAATCCATCTTCATTAAATTTGGATAATGTTGTATATTCAACTGTGCCGTCTGGTAAAATACGCTCCTGGAGTTGTGTTTTATTTTCCTCATCGTAAGTATATCGAATAAGAAATTTGTTGTTGATATTATTCTCAGTCATTTTTCCCTGTTCATTGTAGCTGATCTTCACAATGTCGATGAGTTCTCCCTTTTTATTGAGGCTAAGACGCTTAGTGATATTTCCCTGTTCATCGTAAGTAAAATGTCTTTCAGCAATAAAATCTTTCTTTTTTCTGCCTAAATCAAGACGTTTGATAACCCTTCCCTGTTGGTCATACTCGAAGAAATGCCGCTCTTTAAGTTTGTCATTATAATCATAATACTGCTTTTCTTTTGGGCGGCCTTTATCGTCAGTTACAATAACTTCTTTCTCTTCAGGTTCGTCATCTTCGTCTACCTGTACTATTGAGAGCAGATGTCCTTTCTCATTATATTCGTATTGTTTGATTGATTTGGAGCCGTCAGCATAAGAAATCTCTTCGGAAGTGACTTTGTCCTGATCATCATATGTAATTTCTTTCTTGTCGCTGATTTCATCTTCCGACAGGTAGTTTATTTCCTGGGTTTTGCGCCCTTTACTGTCATATTTGAATTCTGTTTTATCCTCAATTTCATCCGGCGCTGCATAATTCACAGATACAAGCATATTGCCTTTTTCATCGTAGGTCGTTATGGCGCTCAGGAAATTTGTACTGTCTTTATCGTTCAGGATTTCAGTGTGTGCTTCAACACGCTTCACTTGTCTGGACATAAATAAATTCCTGATTTTTATTGTTAAAACAATTCAACTTCTATATTCTGGATAAATGCTGTGAGTGTATATCGAAACCCAACCCTTGCTTCTGAGAGAGTCATAAGAACAGGAACTTGCTTATTATTCCTGTTGATATAATAGACTTCTTTCCTGGTTTTCAACAATGGGCTTTTACTGTATTTAAAGAAATTACCCATGTAATTATCATCCTTGCCGATATACTTTTCGGGTAAGAGCACTGTTACCGGTTTGCCAATGACTTCATCTTTGGCGAATCCCCACATTTCTTCTGCTGCATTGTTAAAAAACTCAATAACATTTTTCTGATTTATTGTGACAACAGCGTCAAGCGCTCCTTCAAGTGTTTTTTCATTGAGCACTTTAACCGTTTCAATTTCTCTGAACTGAAGTTTCATTTCCTCTCTGGCTTCTTTCAATTTCTTACTCAGTTCAATTTGTGACTGCTGCAGTTTCTTTTCCTGTATTTTGAGCTGTTCAGTCTGCAATTTAGCCTTTTTCTCAATTTTAATCTGGTCAGTAATTTCGTTGGCAATAAAGACAATCTTAGCAACTTCTCCATACATGTTGTTAACAGCGGTGAATGTCCCGTGGAACCATTTTTCATCACCATTGCTGGCTATTAGTCTGAGTCTGCCGTCAAACGGTATACGGTTACTGACATTATCCCAGATAACTTCAAAACTTTGGGTTTCATCTTCTGCTATGAAATCAAAAACCTTTTTCAGTTTAATTTCAGTCATGGAGTAACCCATTGTGATGGCAAATTTTTCATTACAATCAATAAGTTTTCCATTGGGGAAGTAATCTGCTTTGAGTGTGGACCTGTTAAGTGCCCTGATCTGGCCTTCATAGTCTAAGCTGAGTTTTTTGTTATCAGTGATATCAGTACCCAGGAATAATATTTTTTCAACACCTCCTTCTTTATTCCTGACACAAACATAGGTAGCCATTGTCCAGAGATCATTGCCGTATTTAGTAACATGCTTCATGTCCCCTTCAAAATGTTTTCCCCCTTCTGCGAGACCTTCCCAAATTTTATTAAACCACACCTTATCTTTTTCATTAATAAACATGGAGATATGATGACCAATAATCTCAGATGAATCGGAATATTCGAGTTTTTGCAGGAATTTGGTATTGCAATACAATAAAATTCCACGGGTGTCATATTCTGCCCTGATAAGTGTATGATTCACCGAATTTGTAAAGCTGATGAATTCCTCAGCCTGTTTGGCTGCTTCTCTTTGTGTGGCTTTGAGTTCATCAATAGTTTGTTTCAGTTTTTCTTCCTGCTCGGCCATTTTAGAGGCCTGATTCTGCGATTCCTTTAACAGACGGTTGGTCTGAAGATTTATTTTAACACTGGCAATGGAAGAGGCTATGCTTTCACTTATTTTTTCAACAAATTCGATTTCAAATTTTTCATATATTTTAAATGAAGCCAATTCAAGGACGCCATGAACTTCTTCATTAACTTTGAGTGGTACTATAAGAATGCAATTCGGATTTGCTTTGCCAAGTCCGGAGGTAATATCAACAAAACCACCCGGCACATTGGTCATAAAAATGGTTTGCTTTTCCAGGGCACAGGCTCCGACTAATCCTTCACCCCATTCTATTTTTTTACTGCTGAATTTTTTTCTGTCATATGCAAAACAGGCAACATTATCAAAATATCTATTCTTCGGGTCACTGTCGTTGAGAACAAAAAAACTGGCCTGTTCTGCTTCCATATACTTAACAAGCTCACTGGTGACGCGGGATGCCAAATCCTCGAGGTTTTCGTTGTGTATCCTGAGTATCTCACCAAATTTTGCCACACCTTCAGTCACCCAGTTTCTTTGTGTGTCTTCTTTTTGCCGGATTTTTTCCTCTTCAATATTCCTTTTAAGTTTATTGCGTAACTGTACAAGCGATTGCCCTAGTTCATCATCAGCGCTTTCAATTTTGTAATCAACACCGATATTGCCGGCACGTAAATTTTCAATGAAATGAAGGACTTTACGGTTTGTTTCGATTTCTTTCTCGG
>CAZVTW010000143.1:0-12387 GCA_964629805.1 uncultured Bacteroidales bacterium
TATGATCCACGTGTGCTTTCATTCAATCCGGAAGTAAGTGTTGATAATGGTGTGGTAACACTCACAGGTTCTGTTGATAACCTGAAAGCAAAAAAAGCTGCAGAGCAGGATGCCAAAAATGTTGTTGGTGTTTTCTCAGTGAAAAATTATCTCAAGGTTAGACCCGTTTTTGTTCCGGGTGATGATGACCTTGAGACTGACGTAGAAAGCGCTTTGATTGGTGATCCTTATATCGAAAAATTTGAAATCAATGTAAATGCTGATAATGGCATTGTTGAACTCAATGGTGAAGTGGATTCCTATTTTGAAAAAGTCCAGGCAGAAGATGTGGCATCAACAGTAAAAGGCGTTATTGCCGTTGATAACAATCTTGAAATCGACCAGGAATATGATCCTTATCCATATAACTATTATGGTTGGAATACTTATTTCCCTAATACTTATTATGAGCCTGATGATGAATACGAATCTGACTGGGAAATATTAAATGATATTCAAAATGAATTATGGTGGTCGCCATACGTAAATCAGGACGATATTGATGTTTCAGTCGTGAATGGAAAAGCTATCCTCGATGGAAAAGTTGAAACAGAAAGAGAAAAACTTTTTGCTGAAATAAATGCCATTGAAGGCGGAGCAAATACAGTCGAAAACAATATCGAGGTTGATTTTACACCTGAAGATTAATGTTACAGCAAGATATGAGCAATCCGTTTTAATAAATGTAAACTAAATTTGAAATGAGTAAGAATAGCCCGCCGGATATCTGTCCGGTGGGTTTTTTTATGCCTGATAATGAAAGAATGTTTCGCTAGAATAGTTGGTTTTTGCACAGCGTAAATTTATTCCTTATTTTTGTAATCATAAACAATTGCAAACATATATGGAAAAAGAATTAACAAAACAGGATATCCTGGATTTATTAGAAAAACAGGCCAGAGAATTTGACAGGAGGTTTAACAAGTTTGAAAGCAGGTGGAGCAAATTTACTGAAAGCCTGGTAAAACCAGGGCTGATAGATTTATTCAGCGCTCATGGTATTCATTTGTCTAATTGTTTCTCCAATGTATTCAGAAATAAAGATGGCGAAAAATATTATGAGATTGATTTGTTCGCTGTCAATGATGATTATGTTGTGCCTGTTGAAGTTAAAACAACCCTCACCCCTGACGATGTGAATGAACATCTTGAGCGTTTGGAAAAAATACAGGAATATCCGCCAAAAGAATTCAATACACAAGGTAAGATTTTAATTGGCGCTGTTGCCGGTATCACCATTGAATCGGAGGCTGATAAATATGCCATAAAAAAGGGATTGTATGTCCTGGCACAGAAAGGAAATCTATTAAACATGCTTAATCCTGTCCATCCCAGAGAATGGAAAATTGAATAACTTGGAAGTTAGATTTTTCTCAGTCTATAGTAAATCAATTACTAAAACAAAAATACCCTGGAATTATGCCGGCTTTAAAATTACTCATTATTTCTCCCTGATTGTTATACCTGTATATAATGCCTGCCTGCTGGTAATCAATGGCATCTGAGACGTAAATATCTGAATTTTGCGGGTCAATGGCCAGGCTGTAAAATAATTTTTCTCCTCCGGAAATAAAAGGAACTGCAGGGAGTTGGTCTGAATTGATATCAAAGGCCCAAATATCGCCGTTTATATACAACAGAGAATCACCGGCATTATTAATACACAACGATGCAGGACTTTGTTCTTTCATCTCAAATTGAAATGTTTTTTGAATTGTAAATGTTTCAGCATGAATTTTCACCAGCGCCGGATTGGCTTTACCCCCGGGAATTCCCTGATAACCGCCATCACAGAGTACCCAGAGGGTGTTGTTCTTATCAAGTACCATGCTGTTTGGTTGTTTTGTAACGGTGAGTGAATCAACGACTGCATCTGTTGTTTTATTGATTTTAAATATCTGGTTGCCATGATTCCATGAATTTGTAAAAACATACTCCTTATATCCAATGAACTGCTCGCCTGGGTGAGGGAGATTGATATATCCGGTTATTTCAAATGTATGTGGATTTGCTATTGTGATGTTATGATCATATAATTCCGAGATATACATCTTGGTTTCATCAACAAAATGAATATGCCGGGGAGATTTTAGTCCGTCAATTTTGCCAACAAACTGAAATGTGTTTTTATCTATGACATATATTTTTCCTGAATTGTTGACAACAATATATGCCAGGCTATCTCTGAGGTACATTGAATATCCGACATCGCCAAGCGGTACCTGGTTGACCCTTGAAAAAACATTGTTTTCAACACTGTCTGCATCTTTATGGTAAAACGACAGCGTACTGTTGCCATATGTGAAATTACCTTCATTAATTATAAAAACGCCTCCTGTTTTGTTGGTATTAACAGGTGTTACATTGTCATCATGCTGACATGATTGTATGAGAATTATAATGATAAGAGAGAAACAGTTTTTAAGCCTACAGTATTGTTTTGTCATGAAGTGAAGCGTTTTTCTTGTTGTTTACATTGGTTTGTTATATCTTAATTTCAAAGAAACAGAGAAATGACGACCGGGCATAGGTCGCCAGGGTAAAACCTGGTAATTTACATCTATTACGTTTTTCAAATTAAGTTTTAACAAAAGAGTCATATTCCACAAACAAAATTCACTTCCAATTGACATATTATGAAGTGAGTAGGATGGGAGGGGCCTGGAATAGTGCGACGAATTATCTGTGGAAGTATATCTTTTACCGGTGTATTGGACATCATAATGAAAGAAATATTTGTCTCTCCGAATGTTTATAAATGAATAAAACCTTTTTTTCGGAATTAAAATGAGTTGTTTGCCGTATGAATTATCTGTTTTTTCACGTTTTGTCAGATTTGTTGTGTGAGTCATGGTGAAATTACCCTTAATTTTGTAATGAAACGAACTGATTGTTCCGTCAAGTTCCAGACCTGTTTCAATTCCACGCGATCTGACTTTTTGAATATTTTTTGGGCTCCAGTAATGAAATTCCCCGGGTTCCCATAATATCCAGTTTGTAATATCTGCATAAAATCCCGTCATCTTTCCCTTTAGCCTGACATCCTGAAAGTTTTTATCATATTGCAGTGTAATGTCTGAGGAAATTCCCCGTTCAGGTTCCAGCTCAGGATTTCCCCCCGGTACCCAGTAAAGGTCATTCAGTGAGGGTATCCTGTAGTTCCTTGAAATATTAGATTTTATCTGAAATCCTGTATCTGAAAACGGTATGAATGTAAAGCCTGCCGAAGGAATTACCGGGAGCGCTGCACCGTCTGTTATGTTTTGCCGGGCGAAAAAATATGATCTGAATGATTGGTTAATCTGAACCGTTATACCCGACAACAGGGAGCCTTCATACCGGTTTTTCGTATATCCGGTTTCCGTGGTTGCTTCTGCAATATTCACACGATGAAAATTTGCATCCAGCGCCAGCCGGGCTGAGATATAATTATTAATTTTTCGCTGATAATCAATCTGATTGTAGTAACTTGCTGCATGACTTCCCGATTCAATTTGTGTTAAAGTTCCGCCATAAGTTTCATGAAAAATCCGGTAGTCTAATTTTTTTGTATTGAATCCTGACAGGACAAGAAGTTCATCGTGTGGCCCGTAATACTCCCAGGTAATAACACCACGATTAATATCATCTTTCTGATTTTCTTTCCGGTTATTTCCTTCATGTGACATGATTTGTGGTATGTTCCGGTCGGATTTTTGTCGCCAGTACTTCACCGAAAGTATGTTTTTGTCATTGATTCTCAGATAAATATCCTGCAAAAACCCCTTTCCCTGAAGTTCAGCATTCTGTAATCGTTGATATGTGTTAGGCAGAACAGCATTGTTGAAATATCTGAAATCATTTTTGGAATAGTCATAAAAGAGGGAGGATTTGTATTGAATTTTTTTATTCCCCCCGCCAAATGATGTATAACTATGGTAAGTGTCAAAACTTCCATATCCGGCCAGTATTTCGGCAAATAAACGCTTGTTCCACTGAGGCGTATTATTGAGTGAAATACTACCGCCAAGCGCACCACTGGTTTTGGATACAGAGCTGCCGCCATAAAAAATGTTGATTTCATTAACAAAAAAGACCGGGACAAGTGAAAAATCAACCTGGCCAAGCATTGGTGAATTCAGCCCTATGCCATTCCATTGTACTTTGGTATGTGAGGGCGCTGATCCCCGGAATGAAGCTGTAGCCAATTGCCCGTGACCGTATGATTTTATGAATATATCCGAATGTTTAGTCAATAAATCTGACAAGTTTTCTGTATGATTATTCTCCAGCTCAGTTGAATCAAGCCTGGTGATTTGAAGAAAATCCTGTTCACTCAGTTTGTTTTCGCTGATAATGATTTCATGTATTTTAATTGTATCGGCAAGACGTTGGGAAAATGCAGCGACCATAGATATAAAGCAAAAAAAGAATGAAATGATATGTTTACTGATACTGTCCAAAATGTATTACTGTTTTACAATTATCTGTTTATGTAATATGCTTTGTCCCGTGATTGTTAAGATATATATCCCGTTTTTGATATTTGATGTACAAAAGCTAATTTCTCCAAGGTTAGACCCCTGGAAAAAATTTTTTTCAGTCACCAGGTTGCCATCAGTGGAATAGATTGTAATTATGACCTGTTTTTTTTTCCTGATTTTGATTTGAATAAAATCACGAAAAGGATTTGGAAAAACATGTATATGTGGATTCTTTTCCACATCCTTAAAAGAACTTGTGTTGTTATTGGTGTTTAGGTACCTGACTCCCACTGCATCAAGATCAAAACCACTGGTGAAAAAAGGTGTCGGCCAGGGATCGTTGATAATCGTACCCCTGGAATCATAACTGGCATATTGTTTTGATATATTGCCAATGACATCAATAACTTTCACAAATTTGACGGATTGAATATCCAGGCCGGCGCTGTCCTTCAATTCAGACAAATCAAAAGGCGTCCCCTGAAATACTTTGCAATTTCCGGCCAGATTATGGACAAGGCTGCCGTCTGTCTCCCCGAAGGTCGGTATTTGTTCATCAACCGGAATATTTGAAACAGCCGGAAACCTGACATATTTTTCACCATCACTGCTTACTTCCACAAATGCCAGTTCCAGGAACGTGCCATTAAAACTGTTTTCAAATACAGCAAAGTCCCATCCTTCTCCGTCGCGGAATGAATTACCAAATGATAAAACAGCAACACCGCTATCTCCAAGGCTTACAGCACGATTATCTGCTTTTCCGAGAGCATCTGCTGCCTGACCAAAAATGGCCTTGTTTGAGCCTTCGTGAGTAATAGTTGTGTCATCAATTTGTATATACCCTCTTTCTAAATCACATCCGTTGGCCCAGCCCTGCAAAGAACTTTCATTAGCATCAATACCGGTTTCCTGGCATAATGCCTGTTCTGCAGGGCTGAAAAGGCCGACGAATATAAAACAAATAAGTATGAGAATATTATTCATCTGTTAAAAGAACTCACTATTTAACTCTGATTTTCAGGTCATCCAGGCAAAAATAGGCCGGTGTATTCATACCATAATCTCCAACATCAGATGAGCTGAGTTCAAATGTTAATTGCTGAACTTCTCCGAGAGAACTGATATCAACAACTTCCCACTGGTCTAAAATATAATCCTGCGTATTGTCAGCCGGTCTGAAATCTGCCAGGTAAAATTCAACAGCGCCGGTTTCAGCGCCCGTTTCATCAATACCTTTGATGGTCAGTTTGAACCAATCCGGATCATCACCTGATTCACCGCCGAATTTTTTGGTAAACATATCTCCGTCTTTCATAGAGAGCGCCGCATATGTTGTATTTGTCACATACATAGTCAGCGGTTCAAAAAGTCCGCCTTCTTCATGAGTTATTACCGGAGGATTAAAAGAACTGACATATGTCACCATAAAAATGTCAGAATTGTTTGCTCCTGAACCTGCAAAGCAACTGTACTGGTTTGCATATCCGGGTGTTGAAACGTCCGTTTCGTTAGAATAGGCAAAGCCTTCCCAATAGGGAAAATCTCCTGTATAATAGGTGTTAGGAAAAATGAGTTCGCCGGATTTCATGTTAGTCTGATACGTATTGTCAGCAATCATATCTCCTGACATGTCAGAACCATCCCAATGGGAGTTAGCTGAAAGAGAAAGATTTTCAAATTCTGCAGTAACTGTTTTCGCAGACTCATCATCATCTTCACAAGCGGTAAAAAATAGTCCGCTCAATAAAATACCAAGAAATAATAAAATACCTTTTTTCATTTCTGTAACAATTTTAAATTTAAATAATTAAGGATTAAAAACATGTTGTCTTGAGGACATAAATTGCCTCGTCCGTGATAAATATCACAGAAAAAAATTAAAATTACTGATTCAGTATAAAAGCCATATGGCAGATTACATTGGTTAATAATTATTGACTTACCCGGACAATAATTACATTGTAGAATGGCAGGTCTTCTGACTATCACCCTTCATCCGGCGCCTTCCCATCCGTCAGTTGGCGAACAGTGGCAGGGTATACCGGATGTTTTACGGGGAACACAGCAGCGGGTACTGTTCAGGATTTGCACCTGATTCCCTTTTAATTCTGTATATCTGACGATATAGCAGAAACCATCTGCGCACAAATATAGCGTTTTTTATCCAATCTTTAAACTTTTTTTACGTTTTTTCATTATATTTATCTAAAGAGCAGGGAAAATTGGAAAAAACGGAAATATTAAAAGAAGATGTGTTTTTTATATTGGGAGTTCTATTCCTGTATTTTAAAACAAACTTCCGACTTCGGTCTTCCGACTTCCGACTTCCAACTTCCCACTCACCATGTATAACCTAAAAATAATAACAAACATGATTGATTCATTCAAAAAAGCTTTACTTGCCGGAATAGGCCTGGCATCAGTAACAAAAGAAAAACTTGAAGAAATAGCAGATAAACTGATTGAAGAAGGAAAAATGTCGAAAGAAGAAGCTGAAAAATTTCTTGATGAATTAATAAAAAAATCAGAAGAAGCAAGAAATGAATTTGACATCAGGATAGAGAAAACAGTGAAGCATATGTTCAACAGATTTGATGTGGCCTACAAGGAGGATATTGAAGCCCTTCAAAAAAGAATTGATGAACTAGAGCAAAAGTTGAAGTCTTAATTGTGAATAAAAGACATAAACATGGCCTTTTTTATTGGAAGACTTGGAAAAACATACAGACATTTCCGTCGTTACCAGGAAATTATCATTATCCTGATAAAATATGGATTTACCGACCTTGTTTCCAGGTTGCATATCCATAAGCACCTTGGAGTGAGTAAAAAATCCCTGACTACCGGGAAAAAGAAACGCGTATCAGAATTAACAACCCAGGAAAGAATTCGTTTGGCATTGACCGAAATGGGTACGACTTTCATTAAACTGGGACAGCTATTAAGTAACAGGCCTGATTTATTGCCTCCTGAAATAATTCATGAGCTTGAGAAGCTTCAGTCAAATGTTGAACCTTGTCCCCTTGAAGATATTACCGGTGTGATAGAAGAGGAACTACATATCAAAATTGATGACTATTTCAGAGATTTTGACCATACACCCCTTGGAAGCGCTTCGATAGCACAGGTTCACAGGGCAAAACTGAAGGGAGGGGAAGAAGTTGTTGTAAAAGTTCAGCGACCAGGCATTAAAAAACAAATTGATACTGATATAGAAATTCTGTTACATTTGTCTTCTCTTGTCGAAAATAATTTACCTGAATACAGTTTTTTAAACCCTCTTGGTATTGTCAGGGAATTTAAAAAAACAATCCAAAAAGAGCTTGATTTTTCAATGGAATTGCATAATATTGAGCGTTTTAGTGTAAATTTCAGAAGAGATGAACGTGTCGCTGCACCAAAGATTTATCAAAAAGGCCATTCCAGAAAAGTCATCATTATGGAATATATTGATGGTTTGAGGATTACAGATGTTGAAAGATTAAAAGAACAGGGCATTGAACCAGGTGAAATAGCCGGTAAGGGCGCAGATATCATCCTCAAACAAATCTTTGTACATGGTTTCTTCCACGCTGACCCGCATCCCGGAAATGTTTTTGTTCAAAAAAACGGCAGGATTTGTTTCCTTGACTTTGGCATGATGGGTTTTATCATTCCCCGGCATCTCGAAGCTTTGGGGGATATTGTCATCGGGTTTGTGAATGATGATTTTGGAATGGTTGCCAGAACTATCCTTAATTTGTCCGCAAACAAACCTGACCTGAATACTGAGCATTTTGAAGCAGAAATTTCCGATCTTATTCAACAATTTAATTATCTGCCTGTTAAGGAAATTGATATCAGGGAAGTCATTCATAAATCCTTACAAATTATTTTTGAATTTAAACTTCATTTACCGCCTTCCTTTTTTCTCTTATTGAGATGTGTCTTAACCCTCGACGGAATTGCAAGGAAAATCGAACCAGGGTTTAATCTTATGAACCATCTTAAGCCGTATGCAAAAAAAATTCTCATGGAACGTGTTAATCCCCTGAAATTAACCAAATCAGGCTATTTTTCATTGCTGGAAATGCTAAAACTCGCCAAAGAATTCCCTTTTGAGGCCCGGGACCTCATCAGGCAGCTAAAACTTGGAAAAATTACGATAGCATATGAACACAAGGGTCTTGAACCCATGCTCAAAAAGCATGATCAGATATCTAACAGGTTATCGCTTGCTATCCTTTTGGCTGCTCTGATTATTGGATCCTCCCTCATTGCAATGTCTAATATTCCCCCTCACTGGCATGATATCCCTGTTTTAGGGGTCATCGGTTTTGTGACTGCCGGAATAATAGGTTTTTGGTTATTAATTTCAATAATGAGAAGCGGAAAATTTTAACTATCTTTGGTTTTTTATTCATAAATTATTTTATTATGTATGTAACAAAAAGAGGCAAATATTGGGAAATTATTAATTCATGGTGGGTGTTATTGTCATTCGTTTTTTCCCTTAACTGGCTTTCATTGTTTTATGCTGGCTTAAAAACTAAGAAAAAAATGTGGATTATATGGGGCCTGCTCTATCTGATTCCGGTTGTTGTTCTTTATATTGTTGCCCAGGATAAAAATCCGGCCGCTACAAATGTCGAAAAGGAATATACAACATTTGAGACTATTTTTTACCTGTTGTTTTTTTTCTCCTGGATTATTTCTATTATTCATTCTTTTAGTATCCGGAAAGATTTTCTTATACGGCTTGATACCCAAACATCTCATTATCATGGTCATCCTTTTTCACAGGGAGGAGCTCAGGGAGTTGAAAATGAAAAGCACAAAAAAATACGCCATTTGAACGGATTACGAGATGATATTATAAAAAAAATTGATCGTTCAAAAAAATTTGATTCAGCTATTATCAGCGACCTTAAGCCACTAATAGAAAACTATATCAAACAAGCCGGGCAGTTAATTGAGCGTGACGAAAAGCTTGACAATGCGCTTAGCGGGTTTTCTGCCGAAAAATTGCAAAAGACAATTAATGATTATGAATCAAAACTTGGTCAAACAGAAAATGAAGCTCTTAAAGATGAGTACAAATCTTCTATTGAGAAATATAGAGAACATATCACTTCCCTGAAAGACCTGAAAGAACAGCGCGAAATGATCAGGCTCAGGCTCGATACCATCATGCTTTCAATGCAACAGGTGAAATATGATCTGATAAAACTTGAAGATTTGGAATCTCAGGAGCAGCGGGATACTATCTACAAAACTTTTGAGGAAAAATCAAAGGATATTTCCGAATATTTGAACGTACTGGAAAAAAGTTTTAAAAATCTTAATTTAAGCTGATTTTGTCAGGATAATCAGGGAGATATCTATTCCTCTTTTTCTAAGAGATAACCAATTGTATCATATGCATATCCTTCAAGACAGTTATTTTTATGCTCAAACCATTCCTCTCTGACATCTGAATTATCAATAATTCGATTAAAATTAGCAAATGGCTTTTTCCGCTCAAGTGCATTAATAAGCTGATTCTGTAATTTCCCTTCCGGTAGTTTATTGAAAACAAAACTTTCCATAAACCTGAATGCTGTGTGGGAGTCTGGTGGGTCTACCGATAGGGATTTTTCCCATTCTGTATCTATTTTTTCAAGCTCCTGACGAAAAACATCTTCTTCGATGTCTAAATCTGAAAAATCAGGATCATAATCTTTTGGAATAGTTATTAACTCAAAAGTTTTCGGATTAATGTAACAAATCATACCACAATTAAGCCAGTCTGCTACTTCCTTTATAAGCGGTTTTAGTTTTTCCGGAATTTCTTCCGTATCTTCTTCTTCTGAAAAAAGACCTTCAAATTCCTCCATCATAAATTCATGAACTTTAGCAAGTTTTTGCTTGTCTTCTTTTATGATTTGTAATATTCCCAGTATGATTTTTAAATAATCTTTTGCATTCATAGCAAACGAAAATAATAAAAAAACCCCACACTTTCAAAGGCATGGGGTTTTTTTTGAATCAGATAGTATGGCAGGATAGGATTGTCTACGCAAGTACTTCTTTATCAAGCTCATCCTCAACTTTTTCTCCTGTGAATGGTGGATAGTCATCTGACATGAGTGTGAGATACAGGTTAACCCTGGTTTGCCACCTGATGGTACCGACATTAAACCGGTGCCAGTTTTCCGGATATCTTCCTGTGAATAAAACCACCCACCAAGCCAGAAACATAAGTACAAATGTGCCTATTCCTCTGAACATGAGAATAAATCCGTGAGGAATTCCGACATATAGCCAGCCAAAGAAGGTTTTCAACAGAAGAATTCCCCTGCTCAAACTTTCCGGGTATTGAATTTCTAGTGTGGTTACCTCTTCTTCTGTGTTGAGTCCGAATGGCGGGTAACCGTCACATAAGTTGTAAAGGCGGGCTGTAACCCGAAGGTTCCATCTCATCAATTTAACCTGGTATTCATACATCATTTCAGGGTATCTTCCCATAATCAGAATGGCAAACCATGCTATGAATGTAAAAATTCCCGAAACAATACTTAAAATACCAATGACAACGAAATGCGGAATAGCAATGTAAAGCCATCCGAAAAATGTCCTGAGTAGCAGTTGCCCTCTTGAATAACTGTCCTGGTGCGTAACTGAAAGTTTCATAAGCAAAAATAATTAGGGTTAATACTAATTTATTGATATTGAAAAGATACGGAATATTTTTATGTTTTACAAATTTTTAAATTTATTATTAATTGAATTTTGTATTTCGGGTGAGTGAAAAACTCACTATGCCGGGATACTTACTTTATGGATGGACACTAATTAGGCTCATTATTTTTTTAATAGTGCCAATAAGAAAACACTTGATTTTTTTTACCTGCTTGCTTTTTTGATTGGCAATGATTGTTCTCTGACAGATTTCTCCCGATGGTCGGAATGACGTGCTTTTTTTTTGTTGGCAGGGCAGTGGAAATTGGCAAAGCCGATTTCCGCTGCTCTGCCTTTCCGCTGATTTGAAAAAGTCATTCCGACTGAAAGGAGGAATCTTTTTATACTGATAAATGATTACATTTGATTAATAAAAGCTTAACTTAAAAACAAAAAAAAGCCTGATACATTGAGTAACGGGCTTTACTTTTGATTCTTATTATTTGATTCCGGCTAACCGTTTGTCCCAGACTTCTTTTATTTTTTGGGCTATGGGTTTAAACTCAGTATCATCAAACTCGTCTGACTTAGCATTCCGGCACCAGTGGCAGGTGATGGCAATATTACCCATCTCGTAGCCCCGATATGGTTTAATCCTGTTAACATCCATGTGGAGTAAATCCGATTTTAAATCTCTTGTTGCTATTTTGCCGGACATGTGCAATTTGTTGATGTCATTTTCATATATCTTGCACCAGTAACATTGCCTGTCTTTTTTATCATGACCAAAAAACCTGACAAAATCTTCCTGCTCTATAATCCGGTATTGATTAAAAAAAGCCCTGAAATTAGTCAAATCGTTTTTTTTATACCAGGTGTCTGTTACTTTATCAAGCCCCTTAATACGTTCGTTCGTATATAATGATGCTTCATCACTTTGACGGACAGCTTTTAACGTTTCTTTGACGGATGGCGAATTAAAATTAAAAGTCTGAAAGTTTTTTAGTGTGGCTGTTATCAGTGTTTTATCTTTTATGTAACAGCCAACCAGGAATAAATCCAGCAACTCCTTAAAACTTCTCTCCCTCACTGAGAAGTAGCATTTTTTTGCAATATTAAATTCCAGCATATATGATTTTATTTATTACCTAAAATTCTAAAACGAAAATCTACTGCAACACTGAACTCCACATTGCTATTGAGAATGCTCTCTGCAAAATATCTCACCGTAACAATAGCTACG
>CAZVTW010000144.1:0-7029 GCA_964629805.1 uncultured Bacteroidales bacterium
ATGAATTAGCAAAACAAATGGGCGTATCACCCTGGTATTGGTGGGCAGATGTGCCCGTGCAGAAAAAAGAGGAAGTAATGGTAAAAGGGGGTAAATATTATGCCGGGCCTCCCTCTGTGAAATACCGTGGCGTATTTTTAAATGATGAAGCCTGGGGATTGAAACCCTGGGCAGCCAGAACTATGGATACCACTTATAAAACGGTAGGTCCGAATGCCTATGCAAAAATATTTGAATTGTTACTCAGGCTCAAGGCCAATTATATCTGGCCGATAAAACACAGCGCTTTTAATGACATCCCTGAAAATGCAGTGGTGGCAGATAAATATGGCATTGTAAGAGGATCGGCACACAATGCCCCTATGCTGGTAAACAACAGGAGAGAATGGGATGAAAAGGTAATGGGAGAATGGGATTACGCAACGAACCGGGATAATATCTACAAATTATGGGAAGAAAAAGTGAAGGAATTTGGTAAATATGAAAATGCTTACACCATGGGTATGCGGGGAATTGGTGATTTAGCCATGAAAAGCGAAGGCAGCACAGCGGATAAGGTAGCCCTGATGGAACAGATCATAAACGATCAAAGACAAATACTGGCAAAGCATGTGAATGAAAATGTACAGGAAGTACCACAAGTGTTTACTGCATACAAAGAAGTGCTTGATCTATATAAACATGGTCTTAATTTGCCCGAAGACATTACCATTGTTTGGCCCGATGATAATTATGGCTATATTAAACGTTTGCCCAACTACGAAGAACAGCAAAGAAAAGGCGGTTCTGGCGTATATTATCATTTTTCATACCTCGGCAGGCCACACGATTATCTTTGGTTATGTACAACCTCGCCCTGGTTGATTTATGAGGAAATGAAAAAAGCCTGGGATTTCAATGCCCGTGAACTATGGGTTTTTAACGTGGGTGACATAAAGCCGGCAGAATATGAACTCTCTTTCTCCATGGATATGGCTTATGATATCAATAGCATTTCTTACGAAACCATTGAGAACCATCTTGAAAACTGGTATGTTGAAAAATTTGGAGAATCCCCGGGCAAAAAAGCTGCCATGCTGAAAAAGGAATACTACCGGCTGGCATTTACACGTAAACCTGAGTTTATGGGCTGGAACAGGCTCGAACCACAAACACCCGTTAAAGATACCGAATTCAGTTTCATTAATTATAGCGAAGCAGAAAAACGACTGACAGCCAACCAAAACCTTAAAAGCAAAGCAGATAATTTGTATGATGAAATCCCGGAAACGGAAAAACCTGCTTTTCATCAACTTGTTTATTACCCTGTTGCAGGAGCCGCTTTAATGAACCAAAAACACCTACTGGCGCAAAAAAACAGGTGGTACGCCAGGCAAGGACGCATTTTGGCCAATGAGCTGGCAAGAAAAGTGCATGATGCACATGACAGCATCCTGCTTATAAGTCAGCAATATGAATCATGGAAAAATAATAAATGGGAAATAATGGCTACCTACGATTGGATGCCTTTTCAGGTATATAAAATGCCGCCTGTGGATAGTGTTATTCCTGCAAAGCATCTATCATGGGGTGTTTGGACAGAAGGGACGCCGGAAAATTTTAAAGGTGAATTAACTTTGCCGACTTTTAATAATATCTATCCCCAAAAGTATTTTTTCGAGATATACAACAGGGGTGAAAAAGAAATAGATTTTCAAATTTTCCATGAAGTGCCATGGATAAAGCTATCAGATAAAAAGGGACAACTGAAAAAGCAACAACGAATTTTTGTTGAAACAGTCCAGGAAAAACTACCGGATACCGGCTGGTATAAAACAAAACTAATGGTTACTGCTGATGATAAAGAAATACCGGTATGGATAGAATTATTTGTATCCAACAAAGAAAAAAGCGAAATAAAGGACGTTTTTGTGGAAAATAACCAAACCATTGTCATTCATGCTGCTAATTTTCACGAAAAGCAGGAAAAGCCAGGATATCAATGGGGAATATATGAAAACATGGGCGTTTCAGGTAGCCTGGTTTCTACTCGCCCACTCACTTCAAAACCCATTGATTATGAATGGGATGTTGCTGAAAATGCCGCCTGCCTTTCCTATCATTTTTATACCTTTAGCAGGGGGTGGTTTGATATTTTGTCATGGGTATTGCCCACGCATCCTGTTACCAATTACAGGCCGGCGCTATATGGAATCTCTGTAGATGAACAGCCGCCATTAATCATTGATTTTTCCACCGCCTACCGGAGCGAGGAATGGAAACAGAATGTATTGCGAAACACAACAGTACATACCACCAAACATTACATAGATACACCAGGCAAGCATGTGCTAAAAGTGTGGCAGCTTACACCTGGCACCTATTTTGACAAGTTTATCCTGGATTTTGGCGGGTTGAAGGAGTCTTATAATGGGCCGGGTATGTGATTTTCGTAGAAAACTAAATTTTTTACATATGATGAAGAACAAGATGTTTCTAATCTTTCAGCGGGAACGATGTGGACTTTTGAGCCACACGTGGCCGAACTTGTCTTTCATAAAATGCTTCAGGAAGCAGGTAAGTCAATGGGGACCCGCGAAAGATGATTTTACAAAAAATGGCGGAAAGGGTTTAAAAGCAGTCTATTTTTCTGATGATAGCTTGTACAATTTGGAATATACTTCTGTAGATACCACCATCCTTTTCAATATGCTGCCGGAGCGGCGGCATTTTTGAATATTGCCAATAATCAGAATGAAATAAAATAATTCACCAAAAATTAGAACTATGAAAAAATCAGGTATCAAATTGATTGCAATTGTCGGGAGTTTCTCTTTTAGTAGTAGGTCTTTTTTGGAGTTATAAATTTGAGCAGATTATATAAAAATCAAATCACATCTTGTAACAAGAAGAAATATTTTATTGGTTTTTGTACTTAAATTAGGATATATCCATAAATAACCACATATTTAAAAATTACTAAACTGTTTGTGAAAATGAAATATTTTTATTTTTTGACTATGATTTTTTGGGTCACTTTTAGTCAGGCTCAGGGATATATTGTAAAAAATAACATTTCGGAAAGCTCAAATAATACAGAGTTGGGTGAATTTCGATACCGGGCAGGGAATATAGGCTTTTGGTCGGAAGATGAACTGGGATTGCCTGGGTTTCATTTCGCTGCAAGCCTCCCGTTAAAGACAATACAACCAGATGGTACAGTTGAAAACGATCCGGTTGATCCAGTATTTCTCATCGGCAATTACAGGTACAATATGTTTATACATGCTTCCGGAAGATATTCTGTCATGAGTATGGAAAGGGCCACGAGCCGGTTAAATTATGGCAATGATAAAAAATTCAATACCAACCAAAATAGTAGCACCATTGTAATAAACGGGAAAGAATATTTGATGACCGGTTTAAACTCAGAACTAGCTACCAGTCTGGAAACTGAAAAAATGTTTGGGGTCGGTTATGCTTTGTTCCATTATAACATAGATGAAAATATCAGGCTCAGGAAAGTGATATCAACCCCGCCATCAGACAATATAAAAAATGGGTGCTCTGGTGCTTTGATAACTGTTGAAGTTGAGAATACAGGGAAGAAACCGGTTAAGGTAGATTATCGCGAAAGCATTACTGCAAGATATCACCTCATGGTATGGAATAACCCCCCTTTCGGAAAGCCTCGCATTGATTATCCCGTTGAATCCAAGAAGAATGGTAACCGGGTAAAGGTAAATTTTATTCCCCGTCCCAAGACTTCGCTGGTTACCCTTGAGCGCGATGAACATGCGAAGGCAGATGGATTTCCTCCTTCGCTTTTTTTTGAAGGTGTACCGTTAAAGGGTAAGAACTTTACCTTAGATATTTCTCAACCCGATTCATTGTCAGCTAAAATCACCGGCGAATATAATTTGACCATAAATCCAGGCCAAAAGATCCGTTTACACTATTTGGTTGGTTATGATATCCATGACGGAATTGTTGATTGGAATCTTACAAAACAACAATTAATGAAAGGAGTTGCTCATGATGATATCATCCCTTTCCGTAACCAATGGAAAAACCAAATTCCCGATATCACTGGTGAAGCGGATTATATTACAACAACAGAACTAAAATGGAACATCTACGTGTTACATGCCATGGCAAACTGGAATGAATTTTATCAGCAAACCTACATTCCCCAGGGGACATTGTATGATTATGCTCTTGGAGTATCTGCTGCAACAAATGACCTTGCAATGCATACCCTGCCCATGTGCTACCTTAACCCCGAACTGGCAAAAAGTGCACTTACATTTATTTTGAAACATGTGAACCACAGAGGAAAAATTTATGGTTCGGACGAAGGTGCCGGACGGATACCACTGGGGCCTTTCCAAAAAAGCCATTTGCATCCAACAACGCTTCATGCTTTGTCTGAATATCTTAGAATTAACCAGGATACTGCTTTTCTGGAAGAAGAAATACCGTTTTGGGGCTACAGCGAAGCAACAGGAACAGTGCTTGACCGGATAACCCGGTTGTTTTTGTACCTGCGGGATGAAATCAGCACGGGGCCAAACGGTTTTGTCAGGACATTGTGCGCTGATTTAAGCGATGGCGTGTATTTTTATTTTGATGATAAACCTTACTTTTCAATTTTCAACTCTGAAAGCGGCAGTAACACTTCGCTTGCCATTGTTACGCTCGAAAATCTTGCCACTTCACTGGAACAAATTCTGGCTCAAATTCAAGATAAGCAACAAAAAAAGAACCTTCAAGAATTAATAACAGGAATAAAAGATTTTCGCGCAGAACTGTTGGAAGCTACAGCAAAAATCTTAGAAGAACATCAAAACCGAATGCCAAGAATAATTATAGGCGGGAAGCAATTCTTCGGGCTTGACAATATGTTTCTTGAACCGAATGCCGGATGCCTTGCTGTTAAAGAAATCCCGTTGGAGATACGACAACAAATCGAGGATTCAATTTATGTTAATATGGTTGAGAACGAACAACTTGGGGCAAGAAATCTTACAAATGAAATAAAATCCTATAAACCCGGAGGCTGGGGAGTAAGGCATAATGGAGGTTACTGGATAAGCAGGCACGGCTATTATACGGTTCACCTTGAAGAAGTTAATCCCTTACGTGCATGGGAAATGCTAAAACGCATGACCATGAAACACCACGCCGATAGTTATCCAAATTATTGGGTAGGAGCATGGTCAGGGCCGGATGAATACAATGCAAGTGTAAGTAAAAGAGCCGGGCTTACTTCTACCTATTGCCAGCTTTTCCCGGTTTATTGCGCCCACCAGCATGCATGGCCATTATATGCTTACTTGTTTTTAAAAGAAAAGAGCAATCAGAAGGAGTAATTTTCATTGGGTTATTCTTACAATACTCCGTTAAGCTTTTTCAAACACCTGATAATAAGCTGTTTAAAAAACAATAGTCACTTTGTTTAACTCTCTCATAATAAATTCTTTGCGCCATTGCGGCTTTGCGTTTAAATCTTTTTTTAACGGACTATTGTCTTAATAAAGGCTATAGTTTAATCTTGCTTATTGAACGCCTGATTAATTCAAGCCCTTAGCGTCTATTTTTGCCAGACTTGCTCTTTCTGTATTGCAAGGGAGAAATGCCCGATTGTTTTTTAAAAAAAAGGGAAAAATGAGCCGTAGATGAAAATCCCAGTTCTATGGCTATATCATGGATGGATTTAAAGCTGTTGAGCTGTTTTTGTGCCATATTGTATCGTATCTGAGTAATATATATGCCCGGTGATAGCCCAAAATAATGCTTAAAATACAGCCGGAAATTGGAATAGCTCATATTGACATCTTTAGCTATTTTTCTTAAATCAGTTACTTGTTGTATTCTGTTATATAATAAAATTTTAGCCTGATTCACTTCCTTAAAATACAACCCTTTTTCCTGAAGTTTTTGTTTTTGATGATGCACAATAAAACCCAGCAGATGCATTAAAATACCTGAACAAAATTGCTGAAACATCGGTTTTTCCTGAATGATATTTTCAATCATGGTATTGAATAAATTAAAAACCGACTCGTCAATTCCAATAGGATAAATGCAATGTTCCGGTGTTAGAAATTTATTTTTCACAATATTTTGTGCAATTGATCCCTGAAATCCCACCCAGTAAGATTCCCAGCCGGTTTTAGGATCAGGCTGGTAGCGGTGCCATATTCCCGGAAACAATAAAATAAGCGTTCCGGTTTTAATTTTTACCAGGTTGATATCTTCAGTCTCAAACATTCCGCCGCCCTTAACAATATACACCAACTGAAATTCGTCTAAAATGCGTCCGTGTTCCCAGCTAAATCTGTAAGGAACAGGGTGCGATACCTTTTCAGGAACTGGCTGGGGGGTGGTTTTGTCAAGATGACCCACATCTTTTACATACAAACCCCATTTTTTATCCAAATCAGTTACGGCAAGATATTTTGATATATTTTCCATGCAATTGTTGTTTTGAGCATAATATATAAAAAATATAGCATATTATAAAAATCAAATTGATATTTTATTGAGTAATTTGCTGTTGAGTAATTGAAGTTATTTCTGAGTTGTAATAATAAAATAAAAAAAATGAATTTTTTTAGGAAATATGTGCTTTTTTGTTCCCTTATCACCATACCTGCATTGAGTGCCTTGTCGCAAGAGCAACCCAACATTGTTTTTATACTGGCCGATGATATGGGATATAAAGATTTAGGTTGTTACGGCAATCCCTTTAATGAAACCCCCGTGTTGGATGGGCTTGCAAAACAAGGCATGAAGTTCACACAAGCTTATGCGCACCCGGCATGTAGCCCGTCACGTGCTGCTTTAATGACCGGAAAACATCCTGCACGATTGGAACTGACCACAGCAGCCGGCGTAAACCGGCAAAAACCCGAATGCGGTTTCATTACACCGCATGTTCCTGATTATTTGGCATCTGAAGAAATAACCCTGGCTGAAATTTTTAAAAGGAATGGCTACAATACCGGAATGGTTGGCAAATGGCATTTGGGCCACGACAAAACCACC
>CAZVTW010000144.1:7129-8461 GCA_964629805.1 uncultured Bacteroidales bacterium
TTGAAAGCATGGACGAGGGCATTGGCCGGGTGATTGATGAGTTGAAACAAAAAGAAATACTTGAAAATACACTGATTATTTTTATGTCAGATAACGGCGGAGTCGGTATGGATCAAATTGCTTACCGGCCAACAACCATGGAACCACTCAGAAAATGGAAAGGGCATGTATATGAAGGCGGCATAAGGGTTCCCTTGATTATCTATTGGAAAAATAATATTAAAGCAGGCATTCAGAATAATAATTATATGATTATTGATGACTTTTTGCCAACATTTATGGAAATTATAGGGGATAGCGATTTACCAAAAGATTTAGATGGGAAAAGCTTTCTTTCAAGCCTGTATCAGCCTCAAACAGTATTCGGGCGCGGCCCCGTATTTTTCCACTTTCCCCATTTCAGCGGGCAAAACGGTTATCCAGCAGGTGCAGTCCGCGAAGGCGACTGGAAACTGGTTGAAACCTTTGAAACCGGACAAACAGAGCTGTTCAATATTGCCGGGGATATTTCAGAAAGCAAGGATTTGAGCAAAGAATACCCCGACAAAACCAACGAACTATACAAAATGCTGAAAAATTGGAGAAAAGAAACAGGTGCTAAAATGCCTGTGAAGAAATGATAAAACACATAAATTGTATAAAGGTCATATTATTAACAATCATATTGTTGCCTGCTTATGTCTATTCCCAGCCAAAGCCCGCCCGAATTTTTTCAAACAATATGGTTTTGCAGCGTAATGCTGAAATTCCAATTTGGGGAAAAGCAAGCCCCAATGAGCAAATTCAAATGGATGATTTAAAAGGAGGAAATTGGGAGCAGGCAGACTCGGCATCGGTAGCCCCCTTTTCATCTACAGCCTGGTTTTTTGCCAAACAATTGCATAAAGAATTAGATGTGCCAATAGGGATCATTAACAGCTCGTGGGGCGGTACACCCATAAAGAGCTGGATGAGCCGGGAATCGGTAGTTATATTTGAAGATTCGATATACATCCCTGAACTACCTGAAAATTTTAATCAAAAAGCCTGGATAGAAACTGTAAAAAAAGCTATTGAGAACCACCGCATCCGCCGAAATCAAATCAGCTATCCAACAAAAAACTTAGAAAATGAATTGATAACTATTGATTATGATGACAGCGCCTGGCATAAAACTGACTTGGCAGACGAGAGCATTCATTTCGGAAACATAGTTTGGTTACGCAAGAAAATTATACTTCCCGAGATTGAGGCAGAAGAAAAATTAATTGTATCATTGGGTTTTATGAACCGTCAAAGTCATATTTATTTCAACGGTCATAAAATCGGTTATTTCCAATATCCCGAGCCGGT
>CAZVTW010000144.1:8561-12351 GCA_964629805.1 uncultured Bacteroidales bacterium
ATTCATCCGCATAATAAGCAGGATTTTGGCTTTCGTATGGCTAAGTTAGCATTGAAAAAAGTTTATAAAAAACAAAAATAGCATCCTATATTTTTACAATTCTTTTTTTTTTACAAAAGAGCTGTTAAATTTGTTTTTCAATAATATTAACTCACTTATAGAAAAATGAAACGAAGAAATTTTTTAGAAAAAGGTTTGGCTTTCGGAGCTGTTTTTACTACCGGAACAGTAAGTTCCATGCCTTCCTCAAACCAAAATAATACTGGGGATAATTTTATAAATATATCAGACATGGGAGCTGTTGGCGATGGCAAAACCGTTAACACAAAAATTATTCAAAACGCAATAGACAGCCTTGCCCAAAGCGGGGGAGGTGTGGTTTATATTGCAGGTGGTGTATTTCTTACAGGCATGATTCAATTAAAAAGTAATATCACTCTATATATTGCCAAAGGAAGTGTCTTAAAAGCTTCACCTCATGTAAGTGATTTTCCGGATGTAGTAAAAAGCTACGAACTTTACGATATGAAGAAAAATGAAACACGTTGCCACTTGATTTTTGTAAAAGACCAAAAAAATGTTACCATAACAGGAGGTGGCACTATTGACGGTAATTTTGAGGCACATCGCAAACCCAGCGATAATCCTTATAAATGGTTTGGAGTAAAACATCCTGATAAAAAAATTAGTCCCATGATAGAATGGGTGAACTGTGAAGATGTTACAATTGAGAATATTACGGTAAAAGATTCTTCGGGCTGGAACAATCATTTTTATATGTGCACCCGGCTAAAATTAGAGGGGGTGAAAATTGCTAATAATGTTTATGCCGGCCATACTGACGGTTTTGATATAAGTGGCTGCCATCATGTAACAATCAACAACTGCGATATTTCTACAGGCGACGATGCTATTGTGTTTAAAACCCCACGCACTTCCCGAAGCTGCGAAAAAGTAACTATTACCAATTGTGTGCTACGATCCAACTGTGCTGGCATTAAATTTGGCACAGGCAGTTGGCACGATTTTAAACAATTTGCCATTAGTAATATTGTAGTACACCAAAGCAGTAGGGCTGTGCAGTTTATTGCATTTGATGGTGGTAATATTACCGATGTTGTTATTAACAATATCGTGTGCGATACCCATGCCTCTATTACTATGCCCCGCCCAATTCATATCGATACACACCGGCGAAGGAATAACAAAACAGGACAACTCAGCTATCCGGATTATACAAAAACCAGTATAGTCAAGAATGTTTTCATTTCTAATGTAATAGTAAGAACAGCCGGAAGAATAATGTTGACTGCCGAAGACGGCTGTAAAATTAAAAATATTCGTTTGGAAGGTGTTCAAATGGATTACGATTGGCTCGAAGACCCGGTTAGTATTCAAAATCTAAGTGATGCCATGCAGGCGTCCAATTATAGTCCCGATGCAAGAACAGCTTATGGGGCAGTTGTGGTTAAGAATGTTGAAAACTTTCAGCTAAAAGACCTTACTATAGATTGGCCGGATAGTGAAGTTCCTAACCACATACCGCCGGTATATGAAAAAGGGAAATTGGTTATAGACCCCAAAACATCTGATAAACCATACCCGAAATTTTATGCTTTCTGGGGAAAAAACATCAGTGGAGGTGTTTTGGATATCCCTTTGGCAGAAGCAAGTGAGAAAGGGGTTCAGAAAACGATAATGGAAAACTGTTCTATCATAAACAGATAATTATATAAACATTATGAGGTAGACATTTAGAAATAACCAAGGTTGCTTATTTAGTGCTTTTTTTAGTGGTATTTGGTGGTTTTGTGCCTTAGTGGCAAAGAAATTTCTGCCACTAAAACACAAAAATTCACCTAATTAGATAGCAAAAGAATATTTCATTCACAATAGAACATTCATTTAGAAACAAAAAAGTAAGAACCATAAAATGACACATAAAACAACAAACATTCTCTGGACTATTGTTTTGTCCTTCGTATTAGGTTGCAGCAACAATGAAAAAGTAAGCTTGAACCCAGAAGAAAATGCAGCCATAATGGATTACAGATCCATCTCTTTTCATCTGGAACCAGATAGTAACCTAATTAAGCAAGCAGTTGAAATTGGCTTTAATGATATATGCATTCAAACAGAAGGGGATACAAAGTCAAGATTGCAAGACTTACACCAATTGGAAAAGGAAAAAGGATACATGAAAATGGCTAAAAACCTTGGAATGACTGTAAGCCTTTGGATGCGTGAAATCAGCAATTACGAGAAAGCCTGGGGGGCAATTACCCTTGAGAATGAAACATTCTGGAGCAAAACTGCTGAAAAATACGATTATTATTTTACCGAGCTGGTTCCTGAAGTGGATTATATCATTTTTACCGTGGTTGAATCGCAGGTAAACATTGCCGACAACACCGAAATTCTGAATAAAATGGTCGAGCTGGTCAACAACAAATGCAAGGAATACGGAAAAAAGCTGGTGTTACGAACCTTCGTGCATTTGCCGCATGAATTAGACACTCTTGAAAACAGGATGTCCTCATTTCCTGAAGATATCATCATCATGTCAAAATATGTTGAATCTGACTGGGTCCTGCGTGGACCTCACCACCGTATGATTGGAAAAACAGGCAATAGAAAGCAATTTATAGAGCTGGATATCACCGGGGAATACTTTAGAGTGACCTACATGCCCAATTGTTTTGTTAATAACCTTTCAGAGCGATTCAAATACTGGCAGGAAAATGGAGCAGACGGCCTTTCCGTCAGGGTTAGCCGCGAACCACGTGAGGGAGCATGGTGGGAGCCGCTTATTGCAGGACATAACGTTTATGCTGAGCCCAATGAAGTAAACCTGTGGGCTTTGGGTTATATGGCTTTAGGAAAAGAAAATGCCGCTGAAAAAGCCTGGAAAGATTTTACAGTACAATATTTTGGAAAGGAACATGCCGATAAAATAATTGGCATACTTAAGCCCCAGGGTGAATTTCTGGCTGAGGCCCTAAACGTGGAAACAGCTCCTTTTGGATGTGGCCGGCTAAAAATGCCCGGAGAATGGACCATAAACGGGGAACACTGTAAATGTGGTGACACCGTTCCAATTGCTTATGACGATGAAGAAGATATGCTCTACCGAAACCCTTTTAATCATAAATACAGTCCACATGTGTGGCACAAAGAATTAGAACCCAGGTACCACCAAATAAGAAAAGGGTATAGAGATGTTATCAATAAAAAAGAATCTTCAGCCAATGAAATGATTGCCTTATCAGATTCTCTGCTTGACGAATTCAGGTCACTGAAAGACAAAATAGACGGTAAAACTTATGAATACTACCTTTTCAGGTTAGAAGAAAACAACTGGCACCTGAAAGTAATGAAAGAATGGCAATTGGCTTGGCTCAAAGCTTCCAACATCCTGTACTTTGATGATAATGATAACAAAATGAAACAAAAGCTTAAAAATCACCTGGATAATTTAATCAAATTAAATGAGCGTACTGACGAGAAGTTGGATATTGTTTGGCATGGTAAAGACATCCGTATCCAAAGAGGGGAATACCTGGATATCCCGGGGTATATCGGGATGTTTAAAAAGTATTGGAAATCAGTAATAAACTAATTTAATAAAAATGAAACTAAAATACTACTAATAGCAAAGATTTTAAAGAGAATAAAGGCACACATGGAAGTTATAGTAATTCCAGTGGGAGATAAATTTGACTTCTTTAAAGGTGTATTCTCCTTTTGAATGTAAAGACAGGTTATTAATTTGTGTTGGTATCATTAGGTT
>CAZVTW010000145.1:0-12224 GCA_964629805.1 uncultured Bacteroidales bacterium
TGATATTAATGCAACAAAGATAATAAATTTTACATTAAATTACAATCACACCCTATTGAAGGATAAAACATCATTTATATCTATTTTGAGATAATCATCCGGTTTTTCAAAGACAAAAGGAATAATGCCAAAATTTATCATGTTTTGAAAACCGATACGCGCGTAACTTTTAGCGAGAACTGCTTTTTTCCCGAGAAAACGCGGGGCTAATGCAGCATGCTCCCGGCTTGAACCCTGTGCATAATTATCACCAGCTATAACAATATGCCCGTCATGGCTTTCTTTTGCTTTTTGTGCTGACTGATAAAAATTTTCATCAATTTCAAAATATGTATATTTACTAATGGCTGTGATGTTACTTCTGAGTGGTAACACAGCAGCACCGGCCTTTAAAATTTCATCTGTCGAGATGTTATCACTTAATTTTAAAACAACTAAAGCTTCGAAAGAATTTTCCGCTTTATCGAAATTTGGAAGAGAATCAATGTTCGGCCCTTTTACAAGATCAACCTCGCTTTTGTTTTTCGGGGGTGGTA
Source organism: uncultured Bacteroidales bacterium (assembly GCA_964629805.1). GTDB lineage: Bacteria > Bacteroidota > Bacteroidia > Bacteroidales > CAZVTW01 > CAZVTW01. The sequence continues at coordinate 537 of CAZVTW010000145.1, forward strand.
TCAGCATCATGGTATTGACAGAAGCCTGTTCCGGTTCAATAAATTCCGGGTAATCCATTTGCCTTTCAAGTCTCACCGGATTTGATATCTTTCCATTAGTTGCCGAAAAGGCTGCTGTTTCCGGGCTGCACAAATATACCTGGTCATCGGAAACTCCTGATCGCCCTGGAAAATTTCTTGGCATTGTACGTAAACTTACAGTGCCTGAAGCCGGAGCCTGCCCCTTACCTATACAGCCCATGCAGCCTGTTTGGTGGAATCTGGCACCTGCCTGCATCAGATCATTTATAGCTCCCATCTTACCCAATTCTTCTATTTTCTGCCTGGAGGAAGGGTTAACATCAAGAGAAACGTTTGCTGCAACAGTTTTACCCCGCATAATGCGGCTTACAATCCAGAAATCCCGTAAACCCGGATTTGCAGATGAGCCGATAACAACTTGAGAGATAGGTGTTCCTTCAACTTTACTAACAGGTATAACATTGCCGGGACTGCCCGGTGTTGCAATCAATGGTTCAAGTTTGGATAAGTCAATAGTATCAAGTTTATCATACCGGGCACCTTCATCTGCTTGGATTACCAGCCAGTCTTCTTCTCTTTTTTCCTGCGCGAGGAATAACCTGGTATTTTCGTCCGAAGGGAAAACGGTAGTTGTAGCGCCCAATTCTGCGCCCATATTAGCAATAACATGCCTGTCCCAGGCTGATAATTGCTTCAAACCATCACCAAAATATTCGAAGACATAACCAACCCCACCCTTAACATCATACCGCCGTAGCATTTCGAGGATAATATCTTTGGCACTCACCCAATTATTTAACGAGCCTGTTAGTTCAATTCCAAAAACTTTTGGCATTGTAATATAATATGGTTTACCGGTTGCAATTGTGGCGACATCCAGGCCACCTGCCCCTATAGCCAGCATGCCGATACCTCCGGCAGAACATGTATGACTGTCGGAGCCAATCATTGATTTGCCGGGTTTCCCAAATCGTTCTATATGTACTGGATGACTGATACCATTACCTGGCCTGCTAAACCAATATCCGAATTTTTGACACGCTGATTGTAAAAATTTGTGATCATCTGCATTTCTGTAATCTGTTTGAAGCAAGTTATGATCAACATATTGTACTGCTATTTCGGTTGAGATATCCTGCAATCCTATTTTTTCCAGTTCCAGCATGATAAGTGTACCTGTTGCATCCTGCTGTAGGATGTGGTCAATTTTTAAGCCTATTTCATTTCCTGCATCCATTGAACCTTCGGTGAGGTGGGATTGTATAAGTTTCTGTGTAACATTTAATTTATCCATTTTTTTTTAGTTTTGTATATTACAAATTTGATTCATTCATTTCACTGACCATATCCCGGGATATTCTGTCTTTCTTTTTACTTGGTGGACGAAGAATAATTCTGATACCCCGGTCATATGTAAAATAATTCCAAACCCAATTTGCGAATACAACAGTTTTATTTCTAAACCCAACGAGAAACAACAGGTGAACAATCATCCATATGATCCACCCGATAAAACCACTTAATTTTAGGTGTCCCGGGAAATCCGCAACAGCTTTATTGCGCCCAACAGTAGCTAAAACACCTTTATTTTTATATATGAATGGTCTCATCACTTTATCCTGTGCCAGCAAGTTAAGATTTGCTGCAACATTTTTACCCTGCTGAATGGCTACCTGTGCCAACCCCGGATGTCCTTTGGGGTAATCTTTCAATTTCATAAAAGCTACGTCACCAATAGCAAACATGTTTTCATGTATTTGTTTGGTTTTGTAGTTATCAAACACCTGGTTGAATTCATTCACCATTATGTTCCCTTTTCTTAAACCTTCATTGTTGATTCCGTGTATGATGTTTCCTCGCACACCGGCAGCCCATATGAGTGTATTTGTCGCTATCTCTTGATTATTACTGAGTTTGACGATGTTTTCGTCATAAGATTCGGTCAGACAGTTTAATTGGATATTAACTCCCAATTTTTCAAGGTAATGATGTGCTTTTTTACTCGATTCTTCGGACATGGTCGGCAAAACCTGTTCCAATCCCTCAATTAAATAAATTTGCATTTTGTCAACATTTAACTCGGGATAATCCTTTGGTAGTACATGTCTCTTAAGTTCAGACAAAGCGCCACAAATCTCCACACCTGTCGGACCGGCACCTACTACTACATATGTTAGATGCCTTGTAATGGTTTGTTCATCATACAGGCATTCAAGTTCCTCAAATTGCAGCAAAATGTGACTCCTTAAATCCAGGGCGTGTGTAACCTGTTTAACAGGAAAAGCATGTTTTGCTACATTATCATTATTGAAAAAATTCACCCTGGAACCGGTAGCTATAATAAGATAGTCATAACTTAATATACCAATCGAGGTCTCAACCAGATTTTTTTTCGGCTCAACAGCATTTACTTTCAACATTCTGAAATAAGTATCGTTTTGTTTTTTTATGATTTTTCGTAATGGACCTGCTACTGAATCGGGTTCCAGGCCGGCCGTTGCAACCTGGTATAACAGAGGTTGAAATGTGTGATAATTGTACCGGTCCAGTAAAACGACCTGGTATTGTTCCTTATCCAGTTTTTTTATTAGGTTTATACCTCCAAAACCAGCACCAACAATGACAACCCGCGGTTTAGGACTATCCGGTATATTGAGTGTGAATATATTATTATCAGTCATATTATTATTCGCTTTTCATTCACGATTTAAATAAAATTTCGTTCCATTCATTCTTTTTACATAGATCAATTATTACTTCAGTTTTTTATAGTGAGTGTATCTCTGCTAATAATAAGTAAATACTTCTTTTTGATTATGAATATTATAATACTACCCGTATATTACTGACATCATCAGGTGAGTTAGAATTGAGGAAAATTTACACAGTTTTCTTTTTTTTTCCACAATTCAATTGACGTGACTGTCTCGGTGTTTTTATACAATCCGCCTGTTTGTCAGACAAATCAGTATTATAAAATTACAATTCAATGGGTTGGTACGGGTATTGAATTTTTGTAGTCATATTGAAAACAAAAAAATATAATGATTATGAAAACTATAACGCTTAGCGACCTCAGAAGTAAATTACAAAATAAAGATGTAGCCTTAGTAGAAGTACTGTCGGGTGAAAAATATAAAAAAGCACATATTAAAGGAGCTATAAATATACCATTAAATAAAATAGGGAAAGAGGCAAAGCAACGATTTGCCAAAGACAAAGAAATAGTTGTTTATTGCTCCGACTCTGAATGTACATCAAGCCCAACAGCAGCTAAAAAACTGGATGACCTGGGATTTACCAATGTCTATGATTTTGAAGGTGGCAAGAAAGAATGGGAAGAAGCCGGATATGAAATGGAATATGGAGAATAATTTTTTTCCCAATCCTCATTTAAAACGTTCCGGACAGTTATCAGAACCGGAAGGAAACAGTCAGATAAAAGCGAATTAAAAATGCGGAAAATGGCAAAACAAGAAAATATCTATCAGTTTGAAAACAAGGAGTGGCTTGATTCAATAGATTATATCATAACACATGAAGGCCCTGAACGTGCAGGTGAAATTTTTCACTTAATTCAAAAAAGGATATCAGAGCAGGGTATTTTTCCTGAGAAATCCTTAAACACACCCTATTTAAACACGGTTCACAAAAACAAAGAAGTTGAATTTCCGGGGAACAGGGAGATTGAAAGAAAAATTAAAAGTCTGATCCGCTGGAATGCGATGGCCATGGTTGTACAAGCCAATAAAAAGAGCGAAGGCATAGGAGGACATATTTCTACCTATGCTTCTGCAGCCACATTATATGAAGTTGGGTTTAATCATTTCTTCAAAGGACCCGGTAAGGATGGTCAGGCTGATATAATCTATTACCAGGGACATGCATCACCAGGTATGTATGCCCGTTCCTTTCTGGAAGGTCGATTTTCAAAACAAAAGCTTGAAAATTTCAGGCGTGAACTTAATCCGAAAGGCGGATTATCTTCTTACCCACATCCCCGATTGATGGAAGATTACTGGCAATTTCCAACAGTATCTATGGGGCTTTCTCCAATCATGTCGATTTACCAGGCCAGATTTAATAAATATCTTCAGGACAAAGGATTACTTGATGATAATAGTCAAAAAGTCTGGGCTTTTCTTGGTGATGGTGAAATGGACGAACCTGAAGCAATGGGAGCATTAACTCTTGCTTCGCGCGAAGAATTAGACAACCTGATATTTGTTATCAATTGCAATTTACAGCGACTCGATGGTCCTGTGAGAGGTAACGGATCAATTATCCAGGAATTAGAAGCAGCATTCAGAGGCGCAGGGTGGAATGTCATTAAAGTTATTCTTGGAAAAGACTGGGACCCCTTGTTAGAAAAAGATAAAACCGGGATTCTTAAAAAACGACTGAATGAACTTGTTGATGGTCAGCGCCAAAGATACTCGATTGCTGATGGAGATTTTATCCGTAAAGACTTTTTTGGCAAATATGACGAACTTCGTTCTCTGGTTGAGGATATGAGTGATGAAGAATTAGAAAAGCTACGACGTGGAGGACATGATCCTCACAAAATATATAATGCCTATAAAATGGCAACTGAACATACTGGCAGTCCAACAGTTATCCTTGCAGAAACAATTAAAGGATATGGTCTGGGAGAAGCCGGAGAAGGACGTAATATCACCCATCAACAAAAAAAACTCAACGAGGAGGAGCTGAAACATTTTCGTGACCGGTTTAATATTCCGATTTCAGATGATGATTTGTCAAAAGCGCCATTTTATAAACCTGACGAAGACAGTGAAGAAATAAAATATCTTAAAAAACGGCGTGAAGAACTGGGAGGCTTCATACCACAGAGAAATAAAAAAATGCCGGATTTTAAAATGCCTGATGACACAGTGTTTGATGAGTTTTTTAAGGGTTCCGGCAAACGTGATGTTGCGACCACGATGGCCGCAGTGCAATTACTATCAAAACTGCTCAAAGATAAAAATGCCGGTCCGTATATCGTACCCATTGTTCCTGATGAGTCCAGAACGTTTGGAATGGACTCATTGTTCAGACAGGCAGGTATTTATGCACATACAGGGCAATTGTACGAACCTGTTGATAAGGAGAGTTTGTTATACTATAAAGAAGCAAAGAACGGCGCAATACTGGAAGAAGGTATTACTGAAGCCGGCTCGGTATCATCTTTCATAGCTGCCGGGACAGCTTATTCTACACATCAAATTGCCACTGTTCCATTTTATATTTTTTATTCAATGTTTGGTTTTCAAAGAATAGGAGACCTGATATGGGCGGCAGCTGATGCCAGAACAAAAGGATTTTTACTTGGCGGGACATCCGGTCGCACGACCCTGCCAGGCGAAGGATTACAACATCAGGACGGCAACAGTCATCTGCTGGCAATGACCGTCCCGTGTGTACAATCATATGATCCGGCTTTTGCTTATGAACTTGCTGTTATCATCAGAGACGGCTTTAAAAGAATGTATATTGACGGAGAGGATATTTTTTATTATATCACCATCATGAATGAAAAAATCAAAATGCCTTCAATGCCCTCAAAAAAAGGAATTGAAGATGGTATCCTCAAGGGCATGTATAAATACAAGGCAAGCAGGAACAATGAATATAATATCAATTTGCTGGGTAGTGGTTCCATAGTAAATGAAGCTCTTAAGGCAGCCGACATATTAAAAAATGATTACGAAATAGGGGCAGATGTGTGGAGTGTAACAAGTTACAAAAAATTATTTGACAATGCCCAGTTGACTGAACACTCAAACCGTTTGAAAGAAGAAAACTCAAAAAACTATATCCAGGAATGTGTTGGGACTGATGAAGGTGTTTTCGTAGCAGCATCAGATTACGTTAAGACATTGCCATTATCCGTTTCCCAATGGTTTCCGGGCACCTTTGTTGCTCTTGGGACTGATGGATTCGGAATGAGCGATCACAGGGAAGAATTAAGGGAATACTTTGAGGTCAGTGCTGTACATATTGTCTGGGGCGTATTAATAAGTCTTTACAAAAAAGGAGAAATAAATAAACAAACCTTGTCAAAAGCAAAAGAGAACCTAAAAATTGATGAGAATAAAATATATCCTGTGTGCAAGTAATAAAAATATAAAAACATGAAAAAAGAAATTAAAATACCTGATATTGCGGAAAATGTTGACACGGGACTTATAGCAAGTGTCTTGGTTTCAAAAGGGGATACTGTATCGAAAGACCAGCCTCTTGTGGAAGTAGAAACCGACAAAGCCGCAACAGACATTCCTTCTCCTTATGAAGGTGTTGTTGATGAAATCCGGGTAAAGGAAGGAGATGAAGTAAAAGTAGGCCAGGTGATTATGACTATTGAATCTGAGGAAGTAAAAGAACAAGATAAAGAGGAAGCGAAAGACAAACAAAAAGAAGAAACGCAAGATAAAAAAAATACTGAAACAGGGAAAAAAGAGGAAGAAAAAAGACCGGTTGATGAAGACGAGGATGAGAAGAAAAAACAACCTGCTTCTTCAGATACAGAAGTTAAACATCCCTCGGATATTCCTGCCTCACCTTCTGTCAGGAGACTGGCACGTGAACTGGATGCAGATATTGCTAAAATTGAAGGAACAGGCCCCGGTAACAGGATTACAAGTGATGATGTTAGACAATTTGCTGAGGGTAAAAAAAAACAGGCGGAACCCAAAGAATCGGAAGCCCTGCCGGATTTCTCCCAATGGGGTTCGGTATCAGTAAAACCGATGGACAATATCCGTAAAATAACAGCTCAAAATGTATTACAATCCTGGCAGACAATACCTCATGTCACCCAATTTGACGAGGCAGATATGACTGATCTGGAGAACTTCAGAAAACAAAACCAGGATAAAATCAGCAAAAAAGGCGGCAAACTCACTGTAACGGCAATATTATTAAAGATAGCCGGTTATGCATTGCAAAAGTTTCCACGGTTCAATGCCAGCCTGGATATGAATAACATGGAAATCGTTTATAAACACTATTTTAATATCGGAATTGCAGTCGATACACCACGAGGACTTTTAGTTCCGGTTGTGCGTGATGTCAATAGTAAATCCTTAGCCGATTTATCTGTCGAATTAACAGAAATAGCAAAAAAAGCCCGTAATAAAAACATTAAACCGGAAGAATTACAAGGAGGTAATTTTTCCATCTCAAACCTGGGGGGGATTGGCGGAACAGCTTTCACACCAATTGTTTATAAGCCACAGGTTGCTATACTGGGTGTATCCGCTGCCAAATATCAGCAGGTCCTAAAGGATGATGAATTTCAAAAACGACTGATAATTCCGCTATCACTTTCATATGATCACAGAATCATTGACGGAGCTGACGGCGCCCGGTTTTTACGTTGGATATGCAATGTTATTGAAGACCCATACGCATTATTACAATAGAAAATATTATGAGTAACAATAAAAAACATGAATTAGTTATTATCGGGGCCGGGCCGGGAGGTTACCGGGCTGCATTTATGGCAGCAGACCTGGGTGTAAACGTAACAATGATCGATCCGGAGAAAAATCCGGGTGGATTATGCCTGTATCGCGGATGTATTCCTTCAAAGGCCCTGCTGCATGCAGCCAAAATAATCAAAGATGCTAATCACGCTGAAAGGATAGGAATAAGGTACTCATCACCGGAAATTGATATCAAAAAAGTCCGTGAATGGAAAAACCAGGTGGTAACCAAACTTACCGGCGGTTTAGGGCAATTGGTAAAAGCGAAAAAATTCAAATATATCCGGTCAAAAGCTTCTTTTGCGGATTCCGAAACACTGACACTGGAGAACGGGGAAAAAATATCCTTTGAAAAAGCGATTATTGCTGCCGGAGCAAAACCTTTGTCCTTACCCGGCATCGAAATTAACAATAAAGACATAATAGACTCATCAACTGCCTTGGATATGAATGACATACCGAAAAAAATGCTTATAGTAGGAGGCGGATACATTGGACTTGAAATGGCAACAATATATCAAACATTTGGCACAAATGTATCTATTGCTGAACTCACAGAGGATTTTATGCCCGGTATGGATAAAGACTTGATTAGGGAATATAAGAAAGAAAACAAAAACACATTTAAAGATGTTTATTTTGAAACAAAAGTTGAAAATATTGATAAAAAACAGGACGCAATTCAGGTAAATTTTAAAGATAAAGATAACAAATCCTTTAGTGGTGAATTTGATAAAATATTGATTGCAATAGGACATACTCCTGGCACAAAGAACCTGGGACTTGAGAACACATCTGTTGAAATCAATGAGAAAGGATTTATAAAAACTGATAATCAACAGCGGACTGCTGATAAGAATATATTCGCTATCGGAGATATTGCAGGTCCACCCATGCTGGCACATAAGGCCAGCTATGAAGGCAAAGTAGCGGCAGAGGTTATAGCCGGAAAAAAATCTATTAACGATGCAAAGGCTATTCCGGCTGTGGTTTACACCGAACCTGAAATAGCAACCTGTGGATTAAGCGAAATCCGGGCAAAAGAAGAAAACATTCAATATAAAACAGTTAAATTTCCCTGGTCTGCCTCTGGAAGGGCAGCAACCATGAACGAAAAAACAGGATTGACAAAACTGCTCATACATCCTGAAAATGAACGGATTCTGGGAGCAGGTATTGTTGGGAAGAATGCCGGTGACATGATCCCGGAGTTGACCCTGGCCATTGAAATGGCTTCAACAGCTAAGGATATTTCACTTACCATTCATCCCCATCCCACTACATCAGAAACAATCATGGAAGCTGCTGAAATATTCTATAGACACCCTGGACATATTCATGTAAAAAGATGATAAATGAGTCTACTCCTAAGAATGATTTTTGAGCGCCCGGCAGTCACCATATGGCAAGAGCGTATTGATCTCACAGGCTTAAAAGCCTGTTTTATAACGACTTTTGGTCGAGTATCCCAGAAATCGAAGATTTCAGGACTTGGATAACTTGTCTCGACTTGATCGAGAACTTGCTTCTATACAATAGAGGATTAAAAAAAATTAACTGAAAGTTAATGAGTGTCTGTCCATAAAGTCCGGTCTCTTCGTTGTATTAAAAACCCTAAATCCTCATCCCGATATTTTATCGGGACTGGGGTTTATGATTTTTAATTCGTCTCGACCTCGAACTTTCTGGCCGAGACACTTACTTTATGGATGGACACTACTTACCAAAACAATCCTTATATGACATTCAGAATTATAGCAAAAACAATTTCAGTTATTTCAGGAGTCAACGCCCATAGGTTTCTCTTGTAGCCAATTTCCTTGTTGATGTTTCATATTTCCACATCGTGAAAATGATTTCCCATGTATTGTAGAAAGATTCAACACCTTAAAATGAGACAACTCCTAAATAGAAGTTAACACTTTTTCGAATCTCATTTTTGGTTTTTCTGAATATAGCTTCGCTGCTACTTCTTGGTCCCACTAAAATTTTGATATTGTAAAAAAAAATAATGACGCGAGTTCTGAAATTATAGTCAACTATTAATTTCACTTTTCTGTGAAAAAACCTCAGTGTTACAGCGCTAAACCACCGGATATTTCACTTTATCCCCGTAAAAAATACCATGCTCAACCATCGTTTTCTCTGCTTCAGGCGTAAATCCTTCAACAGAGAAGAAAAGGAAAATGGCTTTTCGGTTTTCCTGGTCATATTTTTGTTTGAGACGGATAAATTTCCCCACATTATTCTTTCCTGTTCTTCTGTCCCCTGATTTGAGTTCGATGAGTATTTCTTGACCTTCTTCAGTTTTTCCGTAGATGTCAATTTCTATATTCCGAAGCCGTGTTTCTTTCAGGATGTAGTTGCGGTATACTTCGCCTGAAGCTCTTATAAGCCTGTCATCACCATTGTAGGTTACATCGCTGAGATTAAATCCTTTGTTAAAAATTTTTTCAAACAGGTATTCGTAGAAATGTCCCCTGTCATAACTGAATTTCCCTATCTGGCTTTTCAGCGTTTGTCGTATATCCTGCCCTGCTTTGTCTATCTCTTTTTGGTAAATATAGCGAAATACCGATTCATAAATCTTATCATCTGAGATTTTATATTCATAGTTACTGCCTCCCTGCCCAATAATGTCAGCATAAACCAAGACTTTGAGCTTTTTCTCCAGTTCATTATCTGTCATATCAAGTTTAAGGTCTTCCATAATCTGTTCGCGATTACGTTCTTCTCCGTTTGCATTGAAGAGGTATAAAACAATCCGTTTGGCGTTCATGTCATTGACTTCAGAAAAAGCCCTGTATAAATAATCCATCCAGGTGCCTTTGATGTTGCCCTGTGTAATCTCATATTCATATACATCATTGATGTTCTCAATGTTTGTATAATCTTTTTCACCAATATATGTGCCTTCAAAAATGACAGAGATATAATAAGGGTCTCCCTGTGTCAGTCCCTGGATATACTCGGCTGTTTCGTAAGTAACCGGTATTTCATAGAATTTTGCGTATTTCAGGATCATATCCATACCCTCTGAAGGCTCAAGGTTACCCATGAAAAATTCATTAAATCGGGCCGGGAGTAGTTCCCAGATAATCCGGCGCAACCACCCGATATAGCTTCCCGAAACCAACATTGGTGCACGTTTGCTTTCTGCTGTTGCAAGGTAGCTACCTGCAAGTGTTTTTATTGACTTTCCTTTGTCATCAAGAATATATTTATTAATATTCTGGAATTCATCGATAAACTGAAGTACCTGTAATTCTTTTATGGATGCCAGAGCATGTGGAGATGTTCTGGCTAATTCCCACATAAAAGTATGATTTGGCTCTTTTTTGCTGATTATTAAGCTGTTTAATAACTCTAAAGCAAAATCATCGGTTAAAATTTCTGTTAATTCATCAGAAGTATATTTTTTTATTAAAAACTTCCTGTCACGATATATAAATGCATGATATTGACATAAAAAAGAACACAGAAAATCTTCGGCAAAATCACCTAATGTCATATCTTTTTCTCTAATCTCGTAATAAAAGGGTACAATCTTGTGGTTTTGTGACCAGATAATATTAAATAATCGTTGCATAAACACTGTTTTACCCATTTTTCGACGCGAAAGTAAGGCGCGTGATTTACCAAGCCCCTTTCGGATAATATAAACCCAGTGTTCAAAATTATCCATAAACTGTTTCCTGCCTGTGAAAAGTTCAGGATGGCCAATATTCTCTGTTAGCGCATATTCAATTGGTTTCATAATTCACTGTTTTCTTGTATACAAAGGTATTAATCTAATTTGATTTTTTTTTGATTCAATGGGTAAATATTTTTTTTTGAAAATGGCGCTAAAATTATAGTCAGCTATTTATTTTGGGCTTGATGCGAAATAATCTGAACATTTTTAGGGTGTGTAATAGGATAATTCATACATTCTTTTATAATGGATTCCTAATTTAGCAAATAAAAACAGATTCATTTGTAACAATCATATTATTACACACCGTAAAGGGTTAATTATTTTTTCTTTAGGCAAGGCAAAAAAAATAAATAGTAGTACCCTGTCCCAAAAGTTATGTTAGAAATATTGGCTATTTAAAATTTTAAATACAAAAAAATATTTAAAATATTCTAAATTACTAAATTTCTATTGTTTATTGCATACTAATGGGTTGAAGAT
>CAZVTW010000146.1:0-12190 GCA_964629805.1 uncultured Bacteroidales bacterium
GGGATTTACTATAAAAACCGCTAATGAATGATATAGTTGATAAAGAAATGCATTTAATTGCCAAGCTCTTCGAGGTTTGTCCCTACTCAATCGATACAAACGCCCCCGACACTTTATGTACGAGGGCAGGCTCGATCTCGACCAAGTCGAGGCAAAAATTATCATTTGAGGCGTGGTCTCATAAATAATAGGGTTGTAACTAAATATTTACTACAACCCTTTTTAAGGTTTCAGAATGATTGTGATATAGCTAAACCGAATCAATCATTTTGGTAATACTATTCGTTTTCTCACATACACTAAAAAAGTGTAAATGATTGATTTTAAATATTGCTTATAGCCACTAATTAGTGTCCATCCATAAAGTAAGTGTCTCGGCCAGAAAGTTCGAGGTCGAGGCGGATTAAAAATCATAAACCGCAGTCCCGATAAAATATCGGGATGAGGATTTAGGGTTTTTAATCCAACGAAGAGATCGGACTTTATGGACAGCCACTAATTAAACAGGAAAAATCCTTTCTTTACTGACTCCGGATAAGACTCTGCCATTTTTAGCGCTTCGTAAGCATTCACAATGCTTCCGGTTGATGAAAGTCGCCTGAATTTTATCATTTTCGGTTTCTGACCTGCTTCGGTTGGCAGGTTCACTTTTTCCCTCTTATACTCAATACCGGATTCAAGGATAATCTCTTTCACCTGTTCTGCAGTAAGGTCAGGATAATATGACATAATCAGGGCAGCTATACCTGTTACAACCGGTGCAGCCATGCTTGTGCCGCTTTTTTTATCATACTCCTGTCCTGGCATTGTGGAATAAATGTCAACACCAGGTGCAAAAACATCAACCGATCTCCGTCCATAATTGGAGAAAACACCAACAAAATCGTCATTGTCACCCCATGAAGAAGCGCCAACTTCAATCCAGTTTTCAGCATCGTTCCTGGAATCCCTGATATCCCGGTTGGGGAAATTATTTTCTTTGTCTATGTTTTCAGAGTCATTTCCGGCAGCATGAATGAGCAAAACACCCTTTGATTCTGCATATTTAACAGCTTTATCAACAAGTTCTTTTCGTGGTGAATAACTTTTACCAAAACTCATGTTGATAATTTGTGCTCCATTGTCAACCGCATACCTGATGGCATTTGCAACATCTTTGTCCCGTTCATCACCATTTGGTACAGTCCTGACTGACATGATTCGCACATTATCAGCAATTCCTTTGATACCAATATTGTTTGTCCTGTTTGCTGAAACGATACCTGCAACATGTGTACCATGCATCGGATCAGGACCTGTGACGTCATTATTGCCATAGTTTGATTCCGCGCCGTCATTAAAATTATCACCCACAATAGTGCGTGGATCAAATTCCTGATTATAACCATATTCGACTTTATCGCCAAAATATTCAAGCAATTCATCAAAAAACTCATCTGAAAAATCATAGAGAAATGAATTAAGCATGATTTTCTTTGCTCTGAGTAAATCCTCATTGTCAGTTTCAAAGTCCAGTATATCCTCCTTTGTAATAGAATCAAGCTCAAGATGTTCTTTTAAGGCTTGCTCAGATGATTTATACATCTCATAAATTCCGGCGTAAGTCTGTAACTTTTGTTGAGCTTCCAATAACTCCTTTTCGTATTCTTCCTGGTATTCGAGAAACTTTTTATATGCTTTTCTGTCCTCACGCGGGACATCATCTTTATCAAGATGACCGAATTTTTTTTGATACTTCACATATAAACGTGTCAGTTCATAGGTATCCTCATCAACGTTTTCACCGTCCTCTCCGCCAATAAAATTCCAGCCATTGACATCATCAATGTATCCGTTCTTATCATCATCAATTCCATTGTCAGGTATTTCATCTTCATTCACCCAAACTATATCTTTCAGGTCTTCATGTTCGATATCTATGCCTGAATCTAAGATTGCTACAATTACTGATTCCGATTTTTTCCCCTTTAGTAACTCTTTATAGGCCTTTTCCGTACTAACTCCTCTGAATTGGTCTTCCTGTAAATCAAGATTAAACCAGTCCTTAGGCGCTTTCTCTTCAGGTGATTCATCATCACTCGCCGTTTTTTCCTGTTTTTCGGAAATAGAATCTGTCTGAAAAGCATTCACCTGAATATTAAGTGTACTAAGCAAAAATAACACTACAATTAATTTATTCATCTCTCAAAACTTTAATTTTAATTATTTTTTTTTAACGTTATTATAACAAAAATGTTGGGTTATTTGTCTTTTGTTGATATAATGCCGATCCAAAAAAAGTCAAATCACCGGTTTAATCATTTTTTGTTGATATCGCAGCTAAAATAATGCTGTTTAATTTCGATTCTTCAGAATCCGACCTGGAAGTGAGCACAATAGGAGCTGATGCCCCCAGTATTATCCCTGCCAGTTTAGCTTTACCAAACCAGACAAGGGCTTTGTAAAGCACATTCCCGGTTTCTATATTTGGTAATAAAAGCAAATCGGTATCACCTGCTACCTCACTTTTAATCCCTTTGTGATGAGCGCTTTCGCTGCTAACAACATTGTCAAAAGCGAGTGGCCCGTCAACCAGGCAATTCTTTATCTGTCCTCTTTGAGCCATTTTTGAAATAAGCGCTGCATCAAGAGTGGCCTGCATATTTTGATGCACCATTTCTACAGCGCCCAGTATGGCAACTTTAGGATTTGATATGCCAATCGTGTTCAGGCACTCAACTGCATTTTCCAGGATGCCGATTTTCTCACTCAGATTAGGCGCTATATTCATGGCAACATCTGTCAATGCAAATAACTTATGATATTCATCTGCTTCGAAAAGGGCAAAATGAGAAATGATCTTTTTTGAACGCAGGCCATATTCCCGGTTCAATACGGCTTTCATGAGTGCGGAGGTTCCGACATATCCTTTCATAAGAATGTCTGCATCACCATCATGGACAAGCCTGACAGACTTTTCAACTGCCTTTTGATCATCCGGCTCGTTTATCACTTCTGCTTTATCCAAATCAAAACATGTTTTTGATGCCAGTTCTTTAATCTCCTCTTTCTTCCCGACAAAAACAGGTTCAATAACATTCTGTTTTGATGCTTCGCATACTGCTTCAAGTGCGCTTAAGTCATGGGCAACAGAAAGAACCAGTCTTTTTTTTCTTATCTGAGAAGAGGCCAGGTCATATAACTGTGATATTTTTGTAAACATAATTCCGGAATTTTTGTAAAAACAGATAATATCAATATCTTGCTTATTCTGATTTCATTTCTGATACAATAGCAAGGGTGTCATTTGCTATGACCAGTTCTTCATTGGTTGGTACAACAATTACTTTCACTTTTGATGAGTCCTTGGTTATTATGACCTCCTGACCTCTAACACCATCATTTTTTTTATTATCAAAGTCAACCCCAAGATATTCAAAATCGTTGCAAATATCCTCCCTGATTTCCGGGCCGTTTTCTCCAATTCCGCCGGCAAAAACAATAATATCAACACCATTAAGCGCTGCCGAATAAGCCCCGATGTATTTTCTGATTCTGTAGGTATACATTCTCAAGGCGAGTTGAGACCGCTTATTATCCTTGGATGCAGCAGCCGCTTCTATTTCGCGCATATCTGATGAAACCCCTGTTATGCCCAACATTCCGCTATGCTTATTAAGAAGGGTATTGGCTGCATGAATCCCAATCTCTTCCTTTTCCATAATGTAGGTTAGTACACCCAGGTCCATATCACCGGAACGTGTGCCCATAATTAATCCCTCAAGCGGAGTAAGTCCCATCGATGTATCAATACACTTACCATTTTCTATAGCTGCCATTGATGCACCATTCCCAAGATGGCAGGTAATCATTTTTTGTGTGTTGATATCAACACCAAGAATTTCACAGGCCCTTTTGGAAATGTACCTGTGGCTTGTTCCGTGAAAGCCATAGCGCCGTATAGCATATTTTTTGTACAAAGAATAAGGAATTGCATAAGTATAAGCATAATCAGGCATGGTCTGATGGAAAGCAGTGTCGAAAACAGCAACCTGTGGTACATTTGACAATAATAGTTCAATGGCTTCAATACCTTTTAAATTCGGAGGATTATGAAGGGGCGCCAGGTCAATGACCCGTTCAATGGCCTGTTTTACCTCCGGGGTTATTAACATGCTCATATTGAATTCCTCCCCGCCATGCACAACACGGTGACCAACCGCTTCAATATCATCCAACGATTTCAGGCAACCGTGCTTTTCGCTGGTTAGGACACCCAGCACGTATTCTATACCGGTCTGATGGTCTATTACCTCTCCCTCAAACCGGACTTTTTCACCATTGTTTTTCTCATGTCGCAGGAAAGCGCCCTGCATACCAACTTTTTCAACAACACCCTGAGCCAGTACAACCTTTGAGGCCATGTTGAACAATTTATATTTTATTGAAGAACTGCCACAATTTAAAATAAGAATTTTCATGCTTCTATGATTCTGTTGATTATAAAACTAAATTCTATTGAATAAATATTCATACTTCGAAAATCGATTATCATTTTTGTTATTTACAACCAGACTTGCCATCTTTGGTAATTTTATGTCCATGATCATCATATTTGTAAAATCCTTCTCCTGTTTTTCGTCCAAGATGGTTAGCTCTGATAAGTCTTTTAAGCACAGGGGATGCTTTATATTTAATATCCCCGAATTCATTGTACAGGTTGTCTGTCCAGCGGACAACTTTTTCCAGTCCGATTTTATCAGCCATTTCAAAAGGGCCGAGTGGCAAGCCAAACCCCCGCCTCATTGTCAGGTCTATGTCTTCCATTGTGGCAACATTCTCCATCAGAACACGGCAGGCTTCACTGATAAGCGCAACAAATAATCTGGGGCTTATTAACCCGGGAGACTCGACTACCGGAATAACTCGCTGACCGATAAGTTTGGCAAATTTTCTGACATTTTCGCAAACAGCCTTAGAAGTATATAACCCCTCGGCCACTTCAATGATTCGAGCATCAGGCGCTGTGGTAGAAAAATGCAGGCTGATGCATCTATCCTTGTTTTCTAGCTCAGAAGCCAATTCTGTAATAACCAGCGTAGATGAATTCGTAGCAATGATGGTGTGCTTGTCAACATACTTTTCAGTATTCCTGAAAACCTCCTTCCTGATTTCAACACTTTGTTCACGTGTTTTGGAGAGGATGGCTTCGATGACTAGATCACAACCACTAAAATCAGCATAATCAAGTGTTCCGGTAATCCTGGTCAGGATAGCCCGCTTTTCACTTTCTGTAACGCCCCAATGGTCTATCTGATCATCCAGTTCCCTGCTTATATCTCGAAAAGCTTCATCAATCTTTTCCTGGCTTATCTCTAGAAAAATCACTTCTATGCCTTTTGAGGCAATCATCCTGGCAATGTTTTGTCCGGTTGTTCCGCAGCCTACTATTCCAACCCTGGTGAACATTGCTTTAGGTCTGTCTTTTTTTTGCAGGCCGTATTCTTCAATCGGTTCTACAATTACTTCTGTCATATATTTTAATATTTTAGTTTTACAATTAACCTTCAGCCTGATTAGAAGTAATGGCCACAAGACTAACAATATCTTCAGCAGAGCAACCCCTCGATAAATCATTAATAGGGGCAGCCATACCCTGAAGTATCGGGCCGATAGCTTCTGCATGTGCCAGGCGCTGAACAAGTTTATAACAAATGTTCCCGGAATTTAAATCAGGAAAAACAAGAACATTGGCTTTCCCTGCAATTTTGCTATCAGGCGCTTTTTTTTGCCCTATTGCAGGTATGATAGCTGCATCCGCCTGAAGTTCACCGTCAATATCAAGTTGAGGTTCCATTTCTTTTGCTATTTGGGTTGCCTTGGTAATCTTTTCAACTTCTTCATGACTTGCGCTACCTTTGGTAGAAAAACTTAACATTGCCACTCGTGGCTCCAGCCCTGCAATGGATTTAGCTGTTTTTGACGTAGAAACGGCGATTTCAGCCAGCTCATTAGCTGTGGGACTCGGGTGAACTGCACAATCTGCAAATATCAGAATCCCGTCTTCTCCAAATTTTTTATCTTTAAGAATCATGATAAAAGCGCCCGATACAACACTAATGCCCGGGAGTGTTTTAACTATCTGGAATGCCGGACGAAGTACATTCCCTGTTGCATTCATCGCTCCTGCAACCTCACCGTCTGCATCACCGTTTTTTATCATGAGGGTGGATAGATAAAGAGGGTCTATGACCAGTTCAGCAGCTTTTTCTTTTGTCATACCTTTTTTCTGGCGTAATTGCACGAATAAATCAATATAAGCATCTTTTTTAGGATGATTGTCAGGATCAACAATTTGAGCTTTAGCAATATGTTGAAGATTGTGATTTGATGCATGTTCCAAAATCTTATTTCGCGGGCCAATTAAAATAACTTTTGCGATTTGGTCTCTTAAAATAATATCAGCTGCTTTCAATGTCCTCTCTTCGGTTGATTCGGGCAAGACAATTCTTTTCTGAAGCAACCTGGATTTCTCCTTGATTTTTTGTATTAAATCCATGTTCTATTTTTTTAATTTTTATGAGTTATTCATCTTTCATACTTCACATTGATGCGCCCACTTCTATATGCCTCTTAGGAGCGGACTCACAGATAAAAATGCTAAAAAAATCAATATTAAAAGATACTACATTTTACCCCAATTTATACGACAATAATGACAAAAAGATCATTTGTTTTATAACACCTTCACAAACATCTTTTTATATTAGCCTAAATTATTACTTTAGAAACATTTATGCCTGAATTGTAAAATTATCAGCATCACTTAGAAACGGAAACTTTTTCCTGTATTCAACAATTTTCTCATATGAGAGTGTAACACGCTTATAGGATTCCTTGTATGGAAACATTTGACAAATGATGGTCCCGGTCGGATCAACCACCATTGAATCGCCTGAGTAGCTGGTTTTGTTATGGTCCTGACCTACTCTGTTTACTCCAACTGAATAAGACTGGTTTTCGATAGCTCTGGCAACCAGTAAAGACCGCCAGGCCTGATTTCTGCTTTCCGGCCAGTTGGCAATGTAAATGAGTAAATCATATTCATTTCGGTTTCTGCTCCAAACCGGGAATCTTAAATCATAGCAAATAAGCGGCATAATCTTCCAGCCTTTGTAGTCGATAATAACCTTCTTTTGTCCGGCAGTAAAAGATTTATCTTCACCTGTTAAGCTGAAAAGATGCCGTTTGTCATAAACAACATAATGTCCGTCTTCCTGCATAAATACAAGACGATTGTAAAACCGGTCTTTTTCTTTCACAATAAAACTTCCACATACAGCTGAAGAACAATCTTTTGATACTTCTTCCATCCATTTCATTGCTTTCCCGTCCATGGTATCGTAACATGATTGGGGATTCATGGAAAAACCGGTGGTAAACATCTCCGGCAGAATAATGATATCAGTTTCCTGATTCACATGTCGAATGATAGTAGATAAACGTTCTAAATTTTTGTCAATTTGCTCCCATAAAATTTCAGCTTGTATCAGGGTTATATTCAATGGATTAATCATTTTCTCATCTTTTTTCATAAATTAAAATTCTAAATTATAAAGTTTAAGCCAGTTTGGATTGACAGAATGCATGTTGTAAAAAATATCAACTAAGTTCAATCGCTTATTTAATAAAAATTTTGGCATTTTTCAAACAATATAAAAAGTAGTTAACACTTTTTCGAATCTTTTTTTGGGGGGGATTAAAACCGAAGTATTAGGTTTATAATATTAAAAAGATAGTATTATCCGATATAAAAATGAATTGATTGAATAATTGGTATTGAAACAATATACAGATTCTTCCCCCGAGTTTCTCGAGGTCAGAATGACAAGGTGTTACAGTTGAAGAAGCTTTGTGGAGGGGGGCGGTTTGTGACAGAGCCACAAACCGCCCCCCTCCACAAAGCAAATATCATAAAAAGTCAGTTATTCCGAGTGAAAGGAGGAATCAGCCAAATATTAACCGGACAGTAGTGGTTTAAATTACTATTTTTTTATCATAAAAGAATATCTTTGAAAAATTAAATACAGATTCAATGAAAAAACAAAGCTGAAGCTGATCTTATTGTCTTTCAGACAAAAAATAAAGCCGGGGCTCAACATAAGACCGGAATTTGGTTTTGGACAATGAACAAAGCTGAGGCTGAAAAAAAAAAGTATATATCACACAGAATAAAGCTGAGGCTGATATCATAATCTATTACACAAAAAACCGGTCAGAAGCAGGTAAAAAATAAATGAGTTCACTCCTATATACATAAACTAAATTCTCACGGATATGTCATGAAACACAAAAATCTTACTGTTTTATGACTATCTGTCCTGTGGGTTATCAGCTTTAAAAGTGCCAATGAATAAAACAATACTTACAAGAAAACACACCAACCCGGCGTGTGCATAAGAACCTGAGATTTGAAACAACTGGCTAAACATCCAGGGTCCAAGAGCGCTGCCAAAAACAACAAGGGACATATTTAAGCCGCTAATTGCCCCGAGATGTTTAGTGCCGTAGTATCTGGGCCATGTTACACTGAGAAGAACATTAAAAATACCGTTTAGTATACCATTTCCTGTTATTATCATTATTTTTGGCAGGCCGGGAGTAAGAACCATAAGACCGTATGTTGAAATAAGAGACCCGGTCAACATAATAAGAAGAAGATATTTGAGTCTTATATAATCGCTTATTGTATTGGAAAAGAGGCTAATTACAACCGCAATCACAGACATTGGAATAAAAACTGACATAGCTTCAAATCTGTTCATCCCGGCCTGTTTGAAAACAGAAACCACATGAAAAGTTAATCCTGTATTATACAAAGCATACAGCGAAAGTGAAAGAGCAAAAATCCAGAAACTGTATGTTTTTTTTGCTTCAGCCAGTGTATACTGTTTTTCTGCTTTTGGTGAGATATTGGTTTTAGGCAATTTTATTTTAAAACTTCCGTCAGATGAAAGGCCACAATATTCCGGATTGTCTCTAAAAAAAAAGAGAACAATACATGTAAAAAATCCACCCGTAATAATGGCTAAAAACATCCAGGTTCCATCCCATGTAAATTTCCGGATAAGTTGATCAAACACAAGGGGCATAATTGAAAATCCCAGAGCAACAAAAACACTGCTTATACCGTTGGCAAAACCTCGTATGCGGACAAACCATTTCATAATCATATTTCTTGAGACCATAGTGAGAACTCCCTGTCCAAAAAAACGTATAAAGAAAAAACCCAGGAAAATGATAAAAAATGAAATATATGAAGAAGGGACGACAATACCTGAAGAAAAGATATGTTGGGACAAAACATCAGAATTAGCCATATAAATGAGAGATATTCCCAATCCTGTTGTGGCTAAAATGGCTGTTAATCGCACACCGTATTTGTCATAAAATTTTCCTGCAGAAGTAAGAAACAAAGAACTGAGAATTGTACCGAACATGTATGCTAAACTTAAAGTGTTTCTGGAAATATCAAGGGCCTTTAAAACATAATCAGTAAAAGCTGACATTCCGATGGTCTGTCCCGGTGCGCTCATAAGTATACCGGTTGTGCCAAATAGAAGGATAGCCCAGCCGTAGAAGAACGGGACGTTTTTTACATCAAATGGTTTGCATGCTCTGTCTGTCAACATTATTTTTGCCGGATTTAAAATGGCGGCAAAGGTAATTTTTTAAAGCAAAACAATGATAATATTGTATAATTATTAAGCGATAATTTTTACATTACTGATTTTTTTGATAGAATGAAATATAAGGGAATAATTTATCCTGGTGATGATTTTGTCTTTTTAAAACCATGTAATTCATAAATATTAACTATTTTTACAACAAATTCTAAAAATATGAAGAGGCTGATATTACTCATTATATTCTCATTTGTTTTTTCTGTTAGTACTTTCAGTCAACAGCATGTTATTGACAGTCTTGAGAATCAACTTAAGGTTGTAGCTGATTCTCTAAAACCGGAGCTGCTTTGCAAACTGTCAGAATTATACAGAGATATATCCACAGATGAATCAATTAAATACGGAGAACGGGCGCTACAATTAATTAAAGACGGAAAAGGAAATAAAAAAATGCTCGGGAAAATTCTTCGCAATCTTGGTGAGGCTTATTACCTGCAATGGAGGTTTAAACGTGCTATTGATTATTATAATGAAGAACTCAGACTACACAGGGATAACGGAGAAAATGAGAATGTTGTCAAACTTTTATTCAAACTTGGAAATGCCTACAACAAATGGAACAGAAAACGCAGGGCCATTTCATATTACGAAAGAAGTCTTGAAATGGCAAAACGGTTAGACCTTCAGTTTATGGTTTTGCAAAATTATATCGAACTATACACACTCTACACAAGCACAAATAATAACCAGCTCGCAGCAGATTATTACGATTTGTATGTTGATTTGTATTCAAAACAGCGAATTCCAAGAAAAGACACGATAAAAATTATTGACACAGTAGTGAGTAAAGAAACCGAAAGGATAACAAGGTATAAAACGAGGTACATCACCGAAGAGGTTGATGGCAACTCAGATAAACTGAAAGAGCTTGATTCTGCGTTGAATGTATCAAAAAAAGAAACTGCCGAATTACTCGAGGAGATGGCTGCCAGGGAAGTTCGCATAGGTGGATTGCTTTTCAGGCAAATGCTTGTTCAGGATTCCCTCAAGATGAAACAACAGGAATTTGAAATGAAAGCCAGGGAAGTGGAACAGAAAAACAGGATGATATTGATTATGGCTATTGCATCTTTTATCATGGTTACACTTATTGTGATTATTTTTATTCAGTTCAATCAAAAAAGAAAGGCAAATGAGCGTTTACGTAAATCCGAAGCTAACCTGAAAGAGTTAAACGCCACAAAAGACAAGTTTTTTTCCATTATTGCACACGACCTGAAAAATCCGTTGCACATTTTACTTTTAACCTCTGATATCCTGGCTCAAAATTTTGAAAGCTATTCTCCCGAAAAAATTAAGGTGTATATCCTTAATATGAATAAGTCATCAAAGTCTTTGGCAAATCTTCTTGAGAATCTTCTCAACTGGTCAAGAGCACAACTTGGAACAATAGAGTATAAACCGAAAAAACTAAACTTGTATGATGTTGTTCAGGAAGTCTTAAGCCCGCTTTGGGGAAACGCTGAAAAAAAAGATGTCAGCATCAGTACCAATTTAGATGAAAATCTGCATGTCAATGCTGATAAAAATATGATTGCCCTTGTCATAAGAAACCTGGTTTCAAATGCCATAAAATTCACTCAGCATGGTGGAAACATTCAATTACAGGCAAATCTGAACAATTCTCATGTTGAAATTGAGGTTCAGGATTCAGGGATTGGAATACCGGATGAGGATATTCCGAAACTTTTCAGAATTGACGTACAACATACAACCACAGGGACTGATAATGAACAGGGCACCGGCATTGGACTAATCCTCTGCAAAGAATTTATTGAAAAGCACGGCGGAAAAATCTGGGCTGAAAGTGAACAAGGCAAAGGAAGTAAATTCAAGTTCACTGTCCCGGTTTGTTAATACGAAGTTTAAATCCTTTTCCGCGTATATTAACAATTTCAACCCTTGAGTCCATAGCGAGGTATTTTCTAAGTTTGGCGACATACACATCCATACTCCGGGAATTAAAAAAGGAATCATCTTCCCAAATTTTATTGAGTGCGTATTTCCGGTCTATGACATTATTCAGGTTTTCGCAGAACATTTTTAATAGTTCGCTCTCCTTATGAGTCAATTCGATTGTTTTATCCTGGTATTTAAGCTTTTGAACATCATATAGGAATTCATATTCTCCAATAGAGAATTGTTTATTTTCTCCCTTTTCCTGACCAGGTATCACTCCGCTTCTGCGCAATATAGCATTGACCCGAAGAACCAGTTCCTCCATAACAAAAGGTTTTTTGATATAATCATCAGCCCCGACTGTAAATCCCTTTACAATATCATCTTTCATTGTTTGTGCTGTCAGGAAAATAACAGGCACTTCTTTATTTATCTCACGTATTTGTGAAGCAAGATCAAATCCGCTTTTACCCGGCAAAATAACATCCAGAAGAATGATGTCAAAAGAATTTTTCGAGAAGGCTTTATAAGCATCCTCTGCATTTTGACAATACACCACATGATAA
>CAZVTW010000147.1:0-12177 GCA_964629805.1 uncultured Bacteroidales bacterium
GCGACCACCGAGATCTACACTCTTTCCCTACACGACGCTCTTCCGATCTCTTGAGTATATCGGGGCCTGCCCTTGAGTATATCGGGGCCTGCCCTCGAGTATATCGGGGCCTGCTCACGAGTATATCGGGGCCTGCTCACGAGTATATCGGGGCCTGCTCACGTACATGAAATGTCGGAGGCTTTTTGAAATTTTAAACCGGAGTTTACTGACTGTAAATGAGGATTTAAAATTTCAAAGTAACGCAGAGATTGGCGTTTTCTCACATACACTAATAAAGTGTAACTGATTGTTTTTAAAGATTTAAATGTAGCTTAGAGGCACTAAATAACACTTAAAATTCTAAAACGAAAATCTACTGCAACACTGAACTGTACATTGCTATTGAGAATGCTCTCTGCAAAATATCTCACCGTAACAATAGCTACGCTTGCGATATTTTTTGATGCGCTTCTCAATTTCAAAGCACATTTCAATGTTTCGTTACGATTTCATTTTAGAAATTTAGGTAACAATTAATTGATAATTAACGAATTCGTACTAATCAGCTTACCCTGTGAAATATCTTTACCAATTTAAATGTATTTGACAGGGTGAAAATGGAGGACAAAATAATTCATTAATATAATGGCCTCATATAATTTAAACCTATAAAACTACAATATCAACATAGCATCTCCGTAAGCGCCAAACCTGTATTTTTCTTTAATGGCAAGATCATAGGCTTCGAACAATAAATTAAAGCCGGTAAATGCAGCCACAGTCATGAGTAAAGTTGAAAGGGGCATATGAAAATTGCTAATCAGACAGTTTGGCACACTAAATTCGTAGGGAGGAAAAATAAACTTATTGGTCCATCCTTCAAAAGGTTTCAGATATCCGGTAGTTGAAACCGAACTTTCAAGGGTTCTGACAACCGAAGTGCCAACAGCGCAAATTCTTTTCCCCTGGTCTTTAGCATTATTGACAATGTTTACAGCCTCATCTTTAATAAAAATCTGTTCTGAGTCCATTTTATGTTTTGTCAGGTCCTCTACATCAACCCCCCTGAAATTGCCTAATCCAACATGTAAAGTAATCTCAGCAAATTTCACACCTCTGATTTCAAATCTTTTCAACAAATGTTTGCTAAAATGAAGCGCTGCTGTAGGGGCGGCAACTGCACCTTCGTATTTGGCAAAAATTGTCTGGTATTTATCCTGGTCTTCCGGTTCAACCGGTCTGTCAATGTATTTTGGAAGTGGGGTTTCACCTAGTTCGTGAAGGGTGTCAATAAATTCATCATATGGGCCGTCAAATAAAAATCGCAGGGTCCTGCCTCTTGATGTTGTATTATCAATGACTTCTGCAACCAGCATATCATCATCACCAAAATACAATTTATTTCCAATCCTGATTTTCCGGGCCGGATCAACAAGGACATCCCATAAACGCTGTTCCCTGTTTAATTCGCGCAGTAAAAAAACTTCTATTTTAGCCCCTGTTTTTTCTTTATTACCATATAAACGAGCCGGAAAAACTTTTGTATTATTGACAACCATGACGTCGCTATCATCAAAATATTTAAGAATATCTTTAAATACTTTGTGTTCAATTTTTCCTGTATCCCTGTGCACAACCATCAACCTGCTTTCATCTCTGTTAGGAGCAGGATATTTTGCTATCAATTCTTCCGGTAAATGGTACTTAAACTTAGATAATTTCATCCTCACGATATTTTTTTATCTTATTTTAATTAATTTTAACTGTTGAGTATTTCAATAAAATCTTCTAATTTAAAAGCCTCTTCGACAGAAAATTGCCCAATGTTAGTCCTTCTCAGGTCTGTTAGCACAGCTCCGCTGTTCATCGTATGTCCTAAATCCCTGACAAAAGATCGAATATATGTTCCTTTACTGCAATTAATGTGCAACTTTATATCAGGAAGTGAAAAATCGAGTATTTTTATATCATATATTTCCACTACCGAAGGCCTGACATCAATATTTTCTCCTTTCCTGGCATATTCATATGCCCGAACGCCATTGATTTTTTTGGCTGAGAAAACAGGTGGTATTTGATCCTGCTGTCCAAGAAAGGATTTTAAATTCTCCTCTAAATACGAAAAAGTGATATGTTTGGTTGCGTAGGACTTATTAATTTCTGTTTCAAGATCATAAGAAGGAGTTGTTACGCCCAATTTTAATGTAGCTGTATATTCTTTATTCAAACCCTGGTATTTATCTATTTCTTTCGTTTTTTTTCCTGTACACAAAATTAACAATCCTGTTGCCAGAGGGTCTAACGTACCGGCATGTCCCACCTTTAATTTTTTAATTTTGAGTCGCTTGCATATATTCTTCCTGACCCTGTTGAGCAAACCAAATGATGTAATTCCGTAAGGCTTGTCAAACAACAACAATTCTCCTGCCTGAAAGTTGAAAAATCTTTCATTAAAATAAACATTATCATGAGGTACGATATTGTCCTGATGCATTAAAAATGAATCTAATTTATAAACATTGAAATGACAATAGATACAGAACCAGCCACAAGGCAGTATAAAGCAAAAAAACCAAGTTTTTTACCTTTAACAATTTTTATCATCCATTTGCAGGCAAACAAGCCTGAAACAAAAGCAGCAAGAAAACCAATCAAAACAGGAATAAATCCTGTATGGTTAGTGCCAATCTCTGCTATGTCTTTAACTGCAATTATGTTGGCGCCAATGATTGGTAAGAGAACCATTAAAAAAGAAAACTTTGTTGTCTCATCACGTTTTGTTCCAAGTAACAAACCTGTCGCAATAGTGGCTCCGGACCTGGATATACCGGGAATAACAGCAAATGCCTGAGCAATTCCAATGATCAGAGCGCTAAAAAAATGTATTTTGAGCTTATCTTTTTTAATTATATAGGTTGAGAACAATAATATTGAAGTAACTATCAGCATAGAACCAACAAAGAAAACATTACCTGAGAACATTTTCTCAACTTCCTCTTTAAAAAACAATCCTATAACCAGGACAGGAAGCATGGAAATAAAAATTTTAAACATATATTGAGTTTCCTGGTTCCAGGAAAGCCGGAAAAGTCCCCTTAAAAGGAAAATAATCTCTTTATAAAAAATAACAATTGTACTTAATACTGTTGCACCATGTACAACTACAGAAAAAACAATGCTTTCTTCCACATTAACACCAAGTATGGCCTTGCCTAACTCAATATGACCACTGCTGCTTACAGGAAGAAATTCTGTCAACCCCTGAATTAAACCAAGTATTAATGCCTCAAACCATTCCATATAGGTGATTATATAAAAACAGCAAAAAAATATAGTGTATCAAAACCAGGTTAGAATTGCCGGAAAAAAATCAGTTAACCACTTCTTTATCCCGGGGCTTTTTCATAATTGCCCATATCTCAAATAAAAAACCGGCAAGAACAACAAGTGGAGCCAGGGTTATCCTTCTGAAGCTAAATATTTCAGGGGTTTTGGAAGGATCACCATCAGGATAGAATTTATTCGGATCATCAACACCACCGCCTATCATCAGTAAAAAACCAACAATAATAATAACAAATCCGATTATAAGCAGAATATAGTTTTCTTTACCAAAGGCGAACTCAAGCTTTTCCCTGGGTTCCTTTCTTGATTTCGTATCTGTTTTTGCCATGATATCTCTTTATATTTTTGAATACCAAATCTAAACAAAAATTTGCAAAAGTATATATTTTTTTATAATATCAATAATACAATTCATCCGTTTTTAATCGAAGATACCTGTTTACTGAAAACCAAGTTGATACAGAGGTAATGGTGATACTACACAAAACAACAAGGAAGGTCAGAATTCCCATACCTTCAATATAAAAGAACTCCTCAAATTCCTGTTGAAGAATATAGATTGTTGCAAAAAACAACGTTAAGGATATTAAGCTTGCAAGAAGGGCCTGCATGATACTGCTTATGATAAAAGGCTTACGTATGAAAGATTCTGTTGCTCCCACGAGCTGCATGGTTCTGATTGTAAATCGTTTTGAATACACAGAAAGTCTTATAGTATTATTGATAAGAGCTATGGCAATGATAAGAAGGAATGCACTAAATAGTAAAATAACTGCACTAATCATTTTTATATTTTTATTGACCAGATGAACCAGCGACTCCTGGTAAAATACTTCTTTCACCTGTGGAAAATCTAAAAATTCATGCTTAATCATGTTAATACTATCAGGATTAGCATATTGGGCATGCAGATGTACATCTATGCTGGATGGAAGCGGATTGTATCCAAGAAAACCAACAAAATCCTCCCCCAGTTCCTGAATTAGTTCTTCAGCTGCCTCTTCTTTTGTAATAAACCTGGTTGATCTGGCATATCCCGATGCATCAAGTGTCTTTTGCAGCCAAATGATATCAGCTTCTTTGATGTTATCTTTAAGTGCTACAGTAAATCCAATATTTTCCTTAACATGTTTAGATAAATTATGAGCATTAATAATGATCAAACCCATAAGGCTTAACATGAACAGAACAAGCGAAATACTAATGAGGGTAGTAATATACGAAGTTCTCAGACGCCTTTTTAATGTCGCGGATTTGCTTATTTCCATAATCCATATTCTTGTTTCAAAGATAAGTGAATATTCCCATAATTGTTAAAATTAACCAAATTTCTACATTGTGGTTTGTAATTAGCCTTCAAAAAATCGCATTATTGGTCATGACATTTTGTGACATATAGTGACATTTATTAACAATTTTATGACATCACAGGAGATTGAATGATTTATATTTGTTACAAGAAAAATTTAATTAATCAAAATGCTTTCATATGTCATAAAAAAATGTTTTGTGTTTCTCATAGTTTTGCAGTTTGTGAAGTGCAGCTTATGGCTGCACTTTTTTATTTTTCCTAATGGTTGTTTTATTTTTAAAATGTAAAATAATAAAAATACCAGTTATTATGTCAATAGCAGCAAATAAAGTAACAGGAGGCAAATACCCCGGCCATTGTTTTGGGGCGAACCAATTTTGAAATCCTATGCTTGAAATATGTATAACCAACAGTATCAAAAGTACTAACCCGACACGTTTACCAGAAATAAAATAGTCCAAAAAGGATTGAAAACTTAGCATGTTTTGAACATTAACAAAAAAAAGTACCAATACAATAAAGGTAAATAATCCGCTTAACATACTTAATTCTCCTGCGAGACTCAATGTGTTTTCACTGTTAAAGAAATTGTTAAAATACTCCCTGTGAAATAAAACAAGAGAAATAATGATATGTAGAAAGCTGAATATCAATGCAGAATTTGTTATCTCCGGTCTTTTTGATTTCAATTTATTAATAAATGAATTTTTCCATTTTGAAAGTGGGATAATAATAAAATTGATAACTATCAGGGTGGATGCTGACCAGGCAAATGCTTTATTTGTGATATAAAGTGGTATATGGGACCAATGCACTCCTTTAAATACAACGAATCTTATTAATACATAGACAAATGTAAAAGACAGGATGAGCAAAGTCACCTTCAGGACTGTATTATTATTTTCAGGCATAAAAACAAGTCATAATGCAGATTAATAAATAAATCAATTCAATTATGAGGTGACCAATTTATTGAAAAAAAATAAGAATTAAAATTAAGATGCAGAATTATAGAATCACAATCTTGAAAAGATATGGCTAACAGATTGATTATACCTGAGTTTGTTAATCGTAGCTGCAAATACATCCGATAAACTCCGGACTTTAACAAAATCCAATGCTATGATTTCATCCAGTTGTGGAATCGTGTCAGTAATGAATAATTCTTTCAGGCCATACTTTTCATGTGCTTCGATAAATTTCCCAATGTGTTCCCTGGTAATTTTATAATGAGCAACAGCAGCGTTAATTTCACTTACACTTCCTGACTGGTATAACGACTTCACAGCATTAATAATTGAACTGCCGGTAACAGTCTCATCATCTGTAATAATAGCCACTTTTTTGTCGTCAAAATCGCCAATAGTCCCAAGAATATTCGACTGGTCTTTCCCTCTTCTGAATTTTGATGAGATGGCGTAAGAGGTATTCATTTTTTCTGAAAAATGAATTGTTGCTTTAGCGCCTCCGGCATCTGTTGATACCACAATGACATCATTGCGATTTTTATATTTACTGAAATATTCTTCGAATAAATCTAGTGCGCTTAGTGCAACAAATTTTATCTCCGGTTCATAAAATCCATAGAGTGATAATGTATGCGGATGATAAGTCAGAAAAATATCAGCGCCGGCCACTTTAAGCTGGTCCGCAAATAAACTGGCGAGGGCTGCTTCGCGTTTCATAAATGATGGTTTATCCTGGCGTGAATAAGGAGAATAGGGGCACACAACAGTAATAGTTCTGGCCCTGTGAGCCCGCAGGGTCCGGATAACCTGTAAAAGTTGCTGAATATTTTCATTGACTGTGTTATCACTGATGTTCTCATGTACACACTGAAAAACATAAGCATCAGCCCCTGCAACATGTATGGGTAATCTCGGGCATGTTTCAGTATCTGTGAATACACGTGTCAGTTTTTCATCCTCAGTGCCAATAAGCGGAATATCAATAGGTTTTCTCTCATTGAGATAATATAATCTCTCATATTGTTCCTTTATTGATTTTGCAAAGTTAATACCCGAATTACATGCTACAAAAAGTAACCAGCCATTTGGGCCGGTGAGTGATTTCTCCTTAATGGTCTGATACTTCCTGGAAGTAATAAAGTTATCAATTAATACTTCTTCTTTCATGGATATATGATATTTTTTAATTCGTCGTAAAATGATAAAATAAAAGTATATTTTATAAAACACATTTCCAACCTGAAATTTGAAAATTTATCATATTTTATTAACATTGTCTTAATATTTAACATACACTTATAAATCAATTTTAAACCAAAACTGCAATGCTAATCTATAAAATATTGGACATCTTTTTTTTAGTCTTTCATACCACCCTTACACTATTCAATCTGTTTGGCTGGATTTACAGAAAGACCAAATTATTTAATCTTATTACAATCATACTCACTTTTCTTTCCTGGATTGTACTCGGAATTTTTTATGGATTTGGCTATTGCCCCTTTACAGACTGGCATTTTGAAATACTGAGAAAACTGGGTGAAACCGGTTTGCCAAATTCATATATCGCCTATCTTATCGAACGATTAACAGGTTTTACACCAAATCCGGATATTGTGGACATTTCAACCATAGCAAGCCTTGTATTTGCTCTTATCATTTCAGGATATGTTAATTTCTTCCGCAAAGGAAATAATTAATTCATTAATACTATTATTTTTGATGGTATATTAATACAAATATTCATTAACAATGTCATGAAAAAATCTGCTCTTTTATTCCTCATAAGTACATTATTTTGTTCCTGTCAAAAGGAAAAGGAAAACCATAAGCCCAATGTTGTAGTGATTATGGTTGATGACATGGGTCGGGAATGTTTAAGCAGTTATGGTAGTCTCTCTTACCAGTCCCCGGTACTTGATTCGCTGGCAGAAAACGGCATACAATTCACCCAGTGCATTTCACAGCCTTTATGTACCCCTTCCAGGGTAAAAATAATGACCGGAAAATATAATTACCTGAATTACGAATATTTTGGCTATTTGGGAGGAGACCAGTATACCTTCTTTTGCTGAACTCGCAGGAACAGAGGTAACATGTGATGGAAAAAGTTTCTATCCATTACTGACAAATAATTCATTTAAACCCAGGGAGGCAGCATTTGTTTATTATGATCCCCGCTGGGGTAAATTCGTCAATGTTTACCGCAATCAATTTGTCCAGACAACAGATTACAAATTATACCACGATAGTATATTATATGATTTAAAGCGGGACAGACTTGAACAGAATCCTTTGAATACAGATTCTTTAAACAAAAAGGTGAAAAAAACATATTTGTTTCTTAAAAAAGAACTAAATAAGCATCCGGCCTGGGAGCAATCCGAAAAATAGATATCAGCACATATAGTCAGACTGAAAAGTTAAATTTTCTTATCCGGAAAAAAAAAGCGCCTTTCCACAGAAAGGCGCACACCCGAACATTTTGCTCATAAAAGCAATACCGAAAAATAAAATAATACTTAACCTTTAACCGCATTAAAAATAAAAATTCTGAACTCAGCAATTTTCGAAATCTATGCGTTACAAGGCATCCTTTAACTCTTCATCCCGACATCAAGTATGTCGGGACTCCGGGATTAGAGGATGCCTTGCGCCTTTATCTTATGAATTTACTGAGTTCAGAAATTAGTTAGAAACAATATGTTTTCCCCAAAATTGAGTAACTTTTCTGAATTCATCAAGTGACTCAAGGTCTTCCCCGGCATACTGTTCTTCCCCGGTAAGATTTTCTATCCATTCATGTTGATTATCACAAGCCTGCAAATATTGCCAGGTTCTGTACATTGTACTATGGTTTAAAATCCAGGCATTGACAGATTCCACAACACTCAGTTCGTCCTGTAGTTGTTCCCATTCAACAGTCTCCTGTTCACAACCAACTGTATAAATGGTTTTTTTAGTTGTATAATACAATTTATGACTTTCCAGGGTTTTCAGACTTTTTACGAACGGGTTGATGACCTGATGTAATAGTTTATATGTTCTGTAAAAATATTCGTCTACAAATAATTTATTTTCTTCCTGCGCCATTAATTCTGCCAGTTCTCCTTCTTCAACACTGGTAGATTTTTCGAGGAAATAGGCATATTTCCTGTCAAGGAATTCAAAAACTTCATGCCTTTGCTCAGTTAGTTCTTCCGAATTAAAATTCTTTCTCATCAGTTTAACATACTTTGCCAAATAAGGAGCCATCATGCTGGCATCTGCAGTATAGGTAAATCTTCCTGTTGCCGGACTGAACGTAGTTGATGTACTTGTTGTATCAGCAACATATAATAACTTTGAGGATTCTGGTAAACTGAATAAACTGTAACTCTGTGAAAATAAATTCACTGAAATCAAAACAAACAATATTGGTATTAACTTTCTCATCATTTATAGAAATTTGTCCTATTATTAATTGAAACTTTTTTTTAAAAAATCAGTATAAGGTTTGCTGCAAAAATAAATGACATTGTTTAAATCGCACTCATTTTTTGATTAACAACCAAAAATTCTTGATTAAAATAATCTGATTTTCATATAGTTTGATTTAAATATTTAAATATCAATAATTTAAACAATCTTCGATAACTATTTCATCAAACAATTCCCGGATTATCAACAATTATCATTGATAAATCATGAATTTCGGAGGATAAATTTGCCTGTTCGTGTTTATTCAGATATATTTGTTCAATATCATCATTTGAAATATTCAAATATCATACCAGTATGATTTTAAATTTGTTTTGCAAAATTGGCTCCATATTTCCGGCTAAATCGAAAATATGGGTAATTCATATGATATTTCTCTGTTTCCTTTTACATCTCACATGCTGCAACAGCCCGGAAACTCCGAAAATAGCAGAAGGCGTTGACAAATCACTGGCGAAATACCGAAAGAACAACATTTCTGACATCCATTATTCACTCAGATTTCAGATTCCGGCATCAAAAAAAAAGCCGGTGCCTGGAAAAATGACTCTGAAGTTTGATTTGAACAGCGTTTCAAAGCCTGTTGCCATCGATTTCAGAGAGGATTCGACTATGATACAATCAG
This sequence comes from uncultured Bacteroidales bacterium, assembly GCA_964629805.1. Taxonomy (GTDB): domain Bacteria; phylum Bacteroidota; class Bacteroidia; order Bacteroidales; family CAZVTW01; genus CAZVTW01. The sequence continues at coordinate 9,713 of CAZVTW010000147.1, forward strand.
TCATTAAAAAAGTCAGAAGACAGCCGGTCAGATATCAATTCCATAAGGGACACATCATTATCCCACAGAAATATCTCCAGTTAATGGATAATTTTTTTGAAATTGATTTTATTGCAGGGAATTCAGCATTAAACCGCCGGGAAAATTTCTTGTATTCATTGTTTGTTCCGGACCGGGCTTCCACAGCCTTTCCCTGTTTCGACCAGCCTGATTTAAAAGCTGTTTATGATTTAACGATTGAAATACCGGCGAATTGGCAAGCTGTTTCAAACGGTGCAATCAAAAATACCCGGAGAAAAGCTGAGACAAAGATCATCACATTTCATCAGACAAAACTGATTTCAACCTATCAGTTTGCATTCACAGCCGGGAGGTTTGCACGAATGATATCAAAAGACAGTTTGTTGACAATGTATTTTATCGAATCAGATTCATTAAAAGCTAAAAAACAAGCCGATACAATATTCTCATGGATTCAGACATCAATTGAGTGGTTAGAACGCTACACAAACATACATTATCCCTGGCAACATTATGATTTCATTGCTATACCCTCTTTTCAGTTCAGGGGTATGGAACATCCCGGGGCAGTTTATTACCGGGCTTCCGGACTTTTCCTGCCTCAACAGGCCACTCAGGCTCAACATCTGTCCAGGGCCGGACTTATCGCCCACGAAACAGCACATATGTGGTTTGGAAATCTTGTTACCATGAAATGGTTTAATGAAGTCTGGCTGAAGGAAGTCTTTGCAAATTTTTATGCTGATAAAATCATCAAACCGTATTTTAAGGATATCAGTTTCAGGCATCTTTTCTACTGTAACCATTATCCGGCAGCGAAGGCAATTGACAGGACAGCCGGAACAATCCCTGTCATGCAGAACCTCGACAATCTCCTGGATGCCGGGACAATGTACGGGCCGATCATCTACCATAAAGCGCCGGTTATCATGAATATGTTGGAGAAGAAAACCGGAAAAGAACATCTTAAAGCAGGCATACGGGAATATCTGCAAACATATCTATTTTCAAACGCTGATTGGGATGATCTGATTGCAATACTTCATTCAAAATCAACCGTAAATCTTAAAAAATGGTCAGAAAGCTGGATTTATACAGCCGGGATGCCTGTCATACGCAATTTTGTTGAAAAAAACACAAAAAAAACGGTAAAACTCATTATAACACAATCTTTTCCTGCCGGCAAAAAATCAGGATGGACGCAACAATGTCAATATTTGTGTCAATATGAAGATACTTCAATCATCCTGGATATTGATTTAAAAGAAGACACAGTTAGGTATTCAATTTCTGATGAAAATTTGCAATTCATTTTGCCAAATTCGGATGCATCAGGATACGGATATTTCAGTACGGACAGCCAAAGCTTGGCATATTTTCACATTCACCCGCCTGTCACGAACAATGATTTGGCGGAAGCCGTTTGCCTTTCATTGCTTTATGAGGAGATGATACACGGAAGATTAGGACCACAGACCTTTATACAAAATCAAACCGGTTATCTCAGGCAGGAAAAAAACCAGGAGAATATCCGTTTAAGCCTGCAATACATAGAGAGAGCTTTTCATGTATTTTTACCGGAGAATCAAAAAAAACATCTCGCTTCTGAATTAGAATCATTGTGCATGAAAAACATACGCACTTTTCACAATAAACAGGTCAGAACTTTGTATTTCAGATATTTAATAAAATTATTTATCACTGACAAAACCTGGCAGGAGCTTTATGATTTCTGGACAGGAAAAACTGGTCTGGGCAGTCTTAAACTCTCAGAAATAGACCTGGTGACATTATCATATCAATTAGCAGTCAGGAATAGGGAAATGTCAGAAACAATCCTGAAGAAACAAATTATAGAAACAAATAATCCTGAATTAAAAGCAAAAATGATATTTATGCGTCCTGTTTTTTCGCCTGAATTATCTGTACGTGACAGTTTTTTCCTGTCTCTGCAAAAAACGGAGAACAGGGCAAAAGAATCTTGGGTGACTGAATCTGTGGGATATTTTTATCATCCTGCAAATATCAGAGAAACAATTCGGTATATAAAACCATCACTGCAGTTGTTACCTGAAATACAACGAACAGGCGATATCTTTTTTCCATCGGGATGGGCAGAGGCAACACTTCAGAATCACAGGACAAAGGAAGCGGCTACAACAGTTCATGGTTTTTTATCCCATAACCAGGACTTTCCAAAACACCTCAGAGAGGTGATTTTGCAGCATGCAGATTTGCTGTTCAGGCTCCACCCTGAAACAAAATTATAAGGGAAGAAGATCTGTTTTTAATTAGTATCTGTCCGGAAAGTCCGTTCTCTACGTTGGATTAAAAACCCTAAATCCTCATCCGCCAGCCGGCGGACTGAGGTTTATGATTTTTAATCCGCCTCGACCTCGAACTTTCTGGCCCAGACACTTACTTTATGGATGGACACTAATTAA
>CAZVTW010000148.1:0-12106 GCA_964629805.1 uncultured Bacteroidales bacterium
TCTCTTGTTTCTTTAAAATATTTCCAGGCAACCGAATCGGTAGCGCCAAGCGCTGTTTTATGAATATCTTTATGTGGCGGACAGGCTGTTATTCCGCACAAATAAACCGCCTCAACCATGAAAGCATCGCAGGTTCTAAATACCGAACCAATATTGTTCAGACTCCTGACATTATCAAGAACTACGACAAAAGGTGTTTTTGGAGATTTTTTGAACTCTTTGACACTTTTTCTGTTTAATTCATTATTACGTAGTTTTCTCATAATTTATCGTCTGTGCTGATAATTTTGTCGCAAAACTATTGATTTTAAATAAAAAAATCTATCTTAGTCAAAGAAAATCAACTTTGTGCAACAGATAAAATCAACCGTATGAATTTACATGAATACCAGGCAAAAGAAATTCTCAAATCTTTCAATGTTACTGTCCCTTTGGGTTTTGTATCCTATAATGCCGGCGAGGCTGAAAATCATGCAAAAGCAATCACCGAATCCACAGGTCTTAAAGGCTGGGCTGTTAAGGCACAGATACATGCCGGCGGAAGAGGCAAAGGCGGGGGTGTTAAAATTGCCAAATCAATTGACAATGTCAAACAATTTGCCAATGAGATTATTGGTATGAATCTGGTCACCCATCAAACCGGTCACGAAGGGAAAAAGGTTTCCAAAGTGTTGATTGAGCAAAATGTGTATTACCCTGATAAAGAAGGAAATACTGATGTCCGGGAATATTATATCAGTATTCTGCTCAACAGGAACAATGGCCAAAATATCGTCATGTACTCACCTAAAGGCGGGATGGATATTGAAAAAGTTGCTGTTGAGTCGCCTGAATTCATTTTTAAAGAGGAAATTCATCCTTCAATAGGTATTCTTCCTTTCCAGGCACGGAAAATTGCATTTAATCTCGGGCTGAAAGGGACTGCCTTTAAGAACATGCTTAAGTTTATGACTTCATTGTATGATGCCTATGTAAAAAGTGATGCTACACTTATTGAGATAAATCCGGTATTAAAGACTTCAGATAATTTGATTTTTGCAGCGGATGCTAAAGTTAAAATTGACGACAATGCGCTATACAGGCATAAAGATTACCAGGAAATGCGTGACATAACAGAAGAAGCCCCTGCAGAAGTTGATGCGCAAAAACACAACCTGAGCTTTGTAAAACTTAATGGCAACGTTGGCTGTATGGTTAATGGCGCCGGACTTGCAATGGCTACAATGGATATTATTAAACTTTCCGGTGGTGACCCGGCAAATTTTCTTGATGTTGGCGGTGGCGCTAGCCCGGACACAGTAGAGGCAGGATTCAGAATTATTTTACGGGATGAAAATGTTAAAGCCATCCTGTTGAATATCTTTGGCGGTATCGTTCGTTGCGATCGTGTTGCACAAGGTGTTGTTGATGCCTATAAATCAGTGGGTAAAATAAAGCTGCCGGTCATAGTCAGGTTACAGGGAACAAATGCTGAAGAGGGAAAAGCGATCATTGACAATTCCGGATTAAAGGTTCAGTCAGCCATTACTCTTGAAGAGGCTGCAAAGCTTGTTCAAAATGCAGTTTAACACGTCACTTTACTGATCCTTTACTTTGGGCCTGAAACGAAATAACCTGAACAGTTTATTCTGTGCAATTTATTTCGTTTCGAAGCCCTGAAATGCGGTCTATCTCAATTAATATCTCTTCTGTCGATTCTGCTGGTATTGTGGCACCTTCACGGGAAAAATCAATCTGCTGACCGGCAAGTTTTTTTGCCCATCCTTCGAATCTGGTACAGCAGATAATGGGCTTACCGGACTGCCAGGCAAATGAAATTTCTGACAGAGTGCCTGATCCTCCGGCCACTGCTACTACAATATCACTTGTGTTCACCACAATTTTATTCCTGGCTATTCCGATACCTGTTGGGATAATGGTATCACAAAAAGGATTCGCCTCTTTGACATTCTCCGACGGGATGATTCCGATGGTACAACCAAAAAAGTACTTTTCAGATTCCCGTGCTCCCCTGCAAACAGCTTCCATGAGTCCATATCTGCCACCGCAAACGATTTGCCAGTCGCTATCAACAATCCCTTTCCCAAGCTGAATACCAAAATCATATATTTCTTGTGTGCAATTTTCTGCATTTGGCCCGATAACTGAAATAACCGGTTTTCTGGACATCATAATACATATTTTTATTTGCTAATCAAAAACAAATGTATATTTTTACCTTCTCTCACACAAATTCAATTTTTAATCTAAACAAAATAGACATGTTAAAATCAATTGCTCTTATTGCGGTCTTGTCTTTTATGATATTAAACCTCTATGCACAAGAAAATCAATGGATTGAAACAACCAGAGATAATCAATGGCAGACAAAAAATGCTCCTGGATGGGAAAAACATGAAAAAGAAGCCGAAAACCAGGTTGAAATCCATATTGACAAAAAACTCCAGACCATTGATGGTTTTGGAGGATGTTTTAATGAACGTGGCTGGGATGCCATGTCTGTCCTGCCTGAAGAGAAACGTCAGGAAATTTTGAAAAATTTGTTTGATACAAATGACGGATGCGCTTTTAATATTTGCAGGATGCCTCTGGCCGCTAATGATTACGCGATGGACTATTATTCTTTTGCCCCGGTAGAGAATGATTACGACATGGAACATTTCAGTATTGACAGGGATAAAAGATACCTCATTCCGTATATTAAAAATGCAATGAAATATAATGAGGATTTAAAAGTTTGGGCTTCACCCTGGTGTCCGCCGAAATGGATGAAACAAAATGGCAGATATTCCTGCAAGGGTTGGAAAGAATCTTCAAGAATGCGTTGGGAAGAAGATGTTCTTAATGCATATGCAATATATTTCTCTAAATTTGTTAAAGCCTATCGTGAAGAAGGAATTAATCTGTATGCTATCCATGTACAGAATGAAGTAGATGCCTGTCAGATTTTTCCTTCATGTTTATGGAACGGGGAAGAACTCAATGAATTTATAGGTGACTATCTGGGGCCTCAATTTGAACAAGACGGTCTGGATGAGACTGAAATCTGGCTTTCTTCGATTAATCACAAGAGTTATGAGGAATATGCCGGGAAAGTTTTAAAAGATACAAAAGCTGCCGGGTATATTTCAGGAGTTGGTTATCAATGGGCAGGGAAATTCGCCACAGAAGAAACCCGCAGAAATCATCCGGATATTAAGATCATGCAGACTGAATCGGAATGTGGAAATGGGAGTAATGACCAGTCAGCGGCTGAGTATACATATAGTCTTATCTGCCATTATTTTAAAGCTGGTGTGAATTCATATATGTACTGGAACATGGTTCTTGACAATTATGGCCTGAGCACATGGGGATGGAAACAAAATGCTATGATAACAATAGACCGTTTTAAACTTGACGTGTTTTATAATCAGGAGTTTTATGTCATGAAACACATGAGTCATTTTGTAAAACCAGGGGCACGCTTGATAAAAACCACAGGAGATGATGATTTAATTTTGGTTTTCGAAAACCCGGATGGCCAAATAATTCTTATTGCCGGGAATCCCAGTCAATTTGTAAAAGAATATACATTCAGGATAGATAAAAAAATGTTACAGGTAACCTCTAAAGCTCATTCATTTAACACGTTCATTTTAAATACGGTGAAATAGAGCTCAGACTAATATTATACCGGATTAAAGATTTTCCTGACTGATAAGGGACAAAATAACGTAGCGCCAGACTTTGTCTGTTTCATTTTTTGAAAGCTACAATAGTAAGAAATATTCGCAAAAAACCTATTCTAGTGGCACTTAGAAAAATTGCATGTTTTCTTATTGGCACTATTTTAAGGATATAATTGGACATCTGTTTTTTTTAAATGACTGATAAATAATTTTTGGTTTTTCTATCAAATCTTAGGAATTTGCCATATTAGTCTTCGAAGAATGGTTTACTATTGTAAAAGACACTATACCACTAAACCATTCACTAACAGCGTGTTTAACTATGTCACTCAAAGTTGATAGTTTGATATCCAAAAGACATCGGTTTTTTACGAATACTTTTTATTACAATAGCTCGAAGTTCTGTGAACTTCTTTAATGTAGAGAATTAAAAATTGAAACTTTCCAGGTATGAGCGTATAGTACCAAATGGACTTCAGAGAGTTGATTCATAAATATGAATTATTTTTCATTACGGAACATTATATACTATTTTTGGAAAGATATAATACGTTTTTTCCATCATATTTCTTACCTTTGCCCCCGATTTTATATTCAAAAATTTATACAAATTAAAAAATGGAAAATAAAAAATACAAGAAGAGACTTTTTCTGTTAGGCTTACTTGAAATTATATTAATGGTTTTTATCATATCACTTATAGTATTTATTATTTTTTTATAAATTTCTGTAACTAAACTTATGTGACAATCTCTTCCCATTTTTCCTCTTATTATCCCATTTATTTCATTCAAGATACATAGAAAATCATTAAATGCTTTGCTTGATAAAAAAACAGATATTGAATTCCTTCTGCGTGGTAGTGTAATGCCTGAAAAGATTACAATAAATGAAACACCTGTTGATTTTGACATATACATGATTGAAAATTCACATTATGTAACCTTTTCAACGAAGGGCATTTCTTTTAAGGATGTGCAAATTAGTTTGAGATAATTACTTTTTCATAACTGAGTAGAATCATCACCACAAATCAAAATACCATGAAAAAAGCATATTTGTACTATTTTCTTATTCTGTTCTTATTGAACAAATGGTCTTGTAACACCCCATCCGGTGAAAATCAATTCTATACCCTGAACCGGGAAACTTACCGTGATAAAATGAAAGGCGCCTGGGTAGGTCAAATGGCCGGTGTAGGTTGGGGCTTGCCCACTGAATTTGACTACATCAACACATTTATCCCTGATGATAAAGTTCCTGAATGGAATACCCAAATGGTTAATCAGCAAGGCAATGATGACCTGTATGTTGAAATGACTTTCCTGTCTACACTTAAAAAACACGGGTTGGATGCCACTATCAGACAGGCAGGCATTGATTTCGCCAATACAGGCTATACTCTCTGGGCTGCCAACCGAACCGGCAGGCGGAATTTACGATATGGCATTGCTCCTCCGGCATCAAGCCATCCCGGGTATTCCAATAATTGCGATGATATTGACTACCAGATTGAAGCGGATTACAGCGGTATCATGGCTCCTGGAATGCCCAACGTACCCATCGAAATGGGAGAAAAGTTCGGACGGCTCATGAACTATGGCGACGGGATGTACGGTGGACAATTTGTTGGTGCTATGTACTCGGTTGCTTATTTTGAGGATGATGTAAAGAAGGTGATTGAAAAAGCTCTGGAATGTATTCCCGCTGAAAGTGATTATGCAGTCTGCGTACGCGATGTTTTGGACTGGCACAGGAAGTACCCGGGTGATTGGAAAAAAACGTGGCAACTGATCGAAGAGCATTATCATGAGAGTTACGAACACCAGAAATTTGCAAAAAAACATGATTCCTGGATACCCATTGACGCCAAAATAAACGGAGCTTATATTGTGATGGGATTGTTGTACGGTAACGGGGATATGGAACAAACCCTGAAAATCTCCATGCAGGGAGGAAAGGATTCTGATTGTAATCCCTCAAATGCAGGCGGTATTTTAGGCGCTATGATGGGATATGAAGCTATTCCGGAGAAATTTAAAAAAGCGCTGGATGTAGATAAAAAATTTTCTTACAGTGAATATGATTTTCATGATCTGCTCCGGCTCGTTGAGAAATTTACCCGTGAGCTTGTGGTAAAAAACGGAGGAGAAATCATAAAAGAAAAAAACGGGAAAGAAATTTTTAAAATTCGTGTTCAAAAACCAAATCCTTCTCCCTATCAACCTAGCTTTGATCCTGCTCCGGTTACCGAAGACAGTCTTTACACCGAAAAAGAAATGAAAAAAATCCTGGCCTATTCCTCTTTACACTTCAAACCAGTGGTTGAAAAATTTGGCCTTGAAATGGAAATCATACATTGCGGTAAAACTGTTAAACCGGAGCTGGTATCCTGGAATAAAAAAGAAAATGTGTTGGCAACCACGCCAATGAGTGCTACAAGGAGTTTGCTCATGCGTTTTAATGCCAAAAATGACCGGATGAAAAAAAATCAAACACCATACTTGTCATTTAAAGCCGGGCATGATGCAAACAAGCAGTGGAAATTAAGCATCAGGGATCGACAGGCACAAAGAAACAGGCTTGTGCTGGATACAGTGATATCGGGAAACCCGGAAGAAATGCAGTGGCACAATTTTGAAATAGCCCTTACCCCGGGAAAACATGCCAATGTTGTGATTGAAGCTTCCGCTATAGACGGGGAAAAGGCTATTCATTACTGGTCAGACATTCAGGTGAAATAATTATTCAAGAACAAACACATCTACAAATTCTTTCGGTAATGCACAAATGGTATCATATAATGAATTTTCCAGTAATCCCTGGGTTCTGCAAAAATAGTTTGTTTCGCTTCCATCCATTGTAAAATAAATATTTTGTCCATTTTCAGAAAAGAATACATTTCCTGTGCCATATTCATTTAAAACCTTTATTTCAGCATCATTGACAAAATCGTCATAATATATTCCTGTTGTGGCTGACCTGCACAAGCCATCATTGTTCCATTGTTTTGGAATTGAGCTTCCGCCGAAATATAAATCCCTTTGAGTGACCAGGCCGGTGCTGATATCATGAATCTTCGTTTCGCCGTCGTTCATATAAACAACTTTTTTACCATCAGCTGTTAGTCCAACAATAGAAACATCATCATCACCCTCTTCGCCAAGTCGCATATATTCCTCATTTTCAAAATCATACTGATAAAGTATATCATAATCCCAATGAATATTGCCACTTACTCCGTAAGCTTCAAGCACACCATAAACATAGCGCCCGTCAGGTGAAATATATAATGTACGGTTAAATTGACCTGTTTCAGTATCGCTTCCTTTTTCAGGTTGGGAAAGGACAAAATTTTCCGGACTTATAGCCAACTGATATTCATTAGTTTGGGTATTATACCGGATTAAATACGGCCTGTATTCATCCCCATAGTGTTTATCATTTGTAGCAGAAGAATAAACCACATAGCCATTTTCACTTACCCTTGCAGTTCCGCTTTGAAAATAAGCGTAATCGCTATCTTGCTGAGGAGCAACAAGGGGCAAATTAAAAATATCTTTAGTAGCTATGTTAATGCATACGCCCAATGAACTATATCCGTCATCAAAATCATTGTGAAGGGCAAGCGCAAGAAAATCACCACTCAAATCAGCATTTTTGTAAAAATTGTCCCCCTCAGGATATACACTTTCAAAACTGGAAAACGATAGTTCCCCATTGTCAACTTCCAGTTTCGCCAATTGCTTTTGATCACCCATTGCATACAGATCGTCAGGTTCGTAAAAAGCAATAAGAGACATGTTTTCAATTGAATTACTATCATCACCGTTACCTAAATCATCTTCTGTTTCACAAGAAACAACTATACAGGCAACAAAAAGAACAGCCAGTAAATAAAACACATTAATTTTCTTCATTTTTGAATTGTTAAATATTTATTAATAAATGTTTGCAATGAACATCCAAAGCGAAATTCAAAAAAACGGATTTAACCAACAAAAGTATAATTTTTATCATCAATGTAATTATATGCACGTATGTTGTTGAATTATCAGGATTAGGCTACCCGTCTAAAGCAGGACATTTTTATTATCTCTGATGTCACGAATTCACCCCGTGAAATTGATTTTTCTTATTTAATTATTTCACGTGTTGAACAAATTATAACGAATTAAATCTCTAAAGGGTTAATTATTTTCTCATTGCCTTAGATCAAGGGTTCAAAAATGTATACTCGAGATTCTGTATATTCAGGAAGATATTTAGAAATATTCTGTCTTACAACAAACTTGTCCGAACGTTTAATAATTTTTGCCAACTCCTATACTACTTTTTGATAATGAAAAGAATGGTTTTTGTCGAAAAATGTTTATACATTTATCTGTAAAGTTTCACCACGGAAACTTGCAGCCAGGCCAAAAACAGGCACAGAGTTTAAAGGTGGTATTTGGTATATTAATGTTGCGCAAGCCGGTGAATATGAGATAGAACTACGCAGATATCCCCGCGAAGCAGATGCCACAATCTGTGGCGCAATACCGCCGTTTACGCCCCGATTTGGCGAACCCTTGCCGGCAGGTGTTCCAATTAATGTCACAAAAGCCCACCTGGAAACCGCTGAAGGTGAATTAACAAATGAAGTGACTGAGGCAGATAAATTTTCCACTTTTGTTGTTACCTTTGAAAGAGGAGAAACAAAAATCCGGGCCTGGTTTAGTAATGATGAAAATCCGCTTGTATGTGGAGCGTATTATGCTTATGTAAAACCAAAAGGAGAATAATTAGTGACCATGAATTTCTCGAATTAATACGAATGATTATTTCATAAATTCGTGTTAATTCGTCTCATTTGTGGATAAAAAATTCCATGCTCAAAATTTACACATATGGAGACATCAAAAATATTAAAAAAAGCGTTCCATCCGGGTCTTGCAGGTATCGCAGGCATACTTATGTCCTGTCAACCTGTGCCAAGTGAGACAAACGAGGCCTCTACCGATAAACAGGATGCAGCACAAGACAAACCCAATGTCCTGTTTATTGCCGTAGACGACTTACGTGACTGGGTTGGTTATTCAACAAAATTTTCAAATGTAAAAACCCCTCATTTGGACAAACTCGCCGGTGAAAGTATGGTTTTTACCGATGCTTATTGTGCAGCCCCGGTTTGCAGTCCGTCCAGAACAGCTCTCCTGACCGGTTTGAGCCCTGCCGAAACAGGTTTTCAGGAGTAATTCATGTCAGTAAGATTTACAAAGAAATCGTTTGTTAGCACACCTTTCCTGTCGGTAAATACGCCGTGTTCTGTTCCTCCGTAATTTGTTCCCAGAACCCGCATACCACCAATTAAAACAGTCATTTCAGGGGCAGTCAGTCCCATCAGTTGGGTTCTGTCGAGCAGTAATTCTTCCGGATTCACGGCATATTCTTTTTTCAGCCAGTTCCTGTAACCGTCATGAATAGGTTCAAGTACAGCAAAGGATTCTTCATCGGTCATTTCAGCGGTTGCGTCGCCTCTGCCGGGTTCGAAAGCAACTTTTATATCCATCCCTGCATCTTGTGCTGCTTTTTCAATGGCAGCGCTGCCACCAAGGACAATCAAATTGGCAATACTTACTTTTTTACTCAAACCTGATTGAATTTCTGTCAGGGTTTTAAGGACTTTTTCAAGCCGGGCAGGTTCATTGCCTTCCCAATTTTTTTGCGGGGCCAGGCGGATTCTTGCTCCGTTAGCGCCGCCTCTGTAATCAGAACCCCTGAATGTCCGTGCACTATCCCAAGCCATATTAATAAGCTCAGTGCGGGTTAATCCGCAATTCAAAAGTTTCGTTTTTAATGCTTCAATTTCAGTATCAGAAAGTGTATAGCTGACTGTTGGAACAGGATCCTGCCAGATTAAATCTTCCTTTGGAACATCAGGTCCGAGGTACCGGCATTTAGGACCTAAATCGCGATGTGTCAGTTTAAACCAGGCTTTGGCAAAAGTCTGAGCAAAATATTCCGGGTCTTTATAAAAACGTTCGGATATCTTCCGGTATTCCGGGTCCATTTTCAAAGCCATGTCAGCATCTGACATCATCGGATTTTTTCTGACACCGGGAATATGTGCATCAAATGGTTTGTCTTCTTCTTTGATGTCAACAGGTTCCCACTGAGATGCTCCGGCAGGACTTTTTGTGAGTTCCCAGTCATAGATGAAAAGCAAATAAAAATAAGTATTATTCCATTTGTTTGGGGTGGTTGTCCATGCACCTTCCAATCCGCTTGTTACTGTATCTTCAGCATTTCCTTTTCCTTTCGGATTCATCCAGCCAAAACCCTGATGTTCGACAGGCGCTTCTTCCGGGCTTGGTCCCAAAACAGAAGCATCGCCACTTCCGTGCGTTTTCCCAACTGTATGGCCTCCGGCAGTCAACGCTACTGTTTCTTCATCATTCATAGCCATGCGCCTGAATGTCGTTCGCATATCTTGTGCTGTTTTTAAAAGATCAGAGACGCCGTCAACACCCTCAGGATTGACGTAGATTAACCCCATTTGAACAGCAGCCAATGGATTTTCAAGCGATTCGCTTTCTGAATTATCTGAGTAACGTGATTTTCCAAGCCATTCTTTTTCGGCTCCCCCAGTAAATGTCTTTTTCAGGATGCCAGATATCTTCACGGCCGCCTCCGAAACCGAATGTTTTAAATCCCATCGATTCATACGCCATATTTCCGGCAAGGATAAATAAGTCGGCCCATGAAAGTTTGTTGCCATATTTTTTCTTTATCGGCCACAGCAGCCTTCGGGCCTTGTCCAAATTAGCATTATCAGGCCAACTGTTAAGTGGAGCAAAACGCTGGTTACCAGTGTTACTGCCTCCACGTCCGTCAGCAATACGGTAAGTACCGGCGCTATGCCAGGCCATACGTATCATTAAACCACCATAGTGCCCCCAGTCGGCTGGTCACCAGTCCTGAGTTTCAGTCATCAGTTTTTTCAGGTCATTTTTCAATGCTTCAAAGTCAAGTTTTTCAAACTCTTCCCTGTAGTTAAAGTCCTGTCCTAAAGGATTTGTTTTTGTATCATGCTGATGCAAAATGTCCAGATTAAGAGCATTTGGCCACCAACTCATGACGGAATTTTTTGTATCCGTATTTGCACCGTGCATGAGGCTGTTTTGTAGATTTTTTAATTTTTCCATGACATTAGTTTTAATTTATTTGTTGAATTTTCCTGTTATCTGTAATTCGATATCCTGTATTGTAAAATTTTTTATATTTTTCTTTCTAAAATATTCGCTGATAAGTTTGTCTAAATGTTCATCTTCATAATCTTCAAGACGGGCTGAATTTGAAGAATACAAATGATGATGGTGTGACAAGACTGCATCATAACGCATACTTCCTCTTTCAGATTTAACTTTTTTCAAAAGACTGTTTTCCACAAATTTTTCCAATACTTTATAAATAGTAGCGACCGATATATTAGGATGATTCAATTTGATGTAATCAAAAACATTTTCAGCAGTTGGGTGATTATTAAGCTTTACAACAGCTTCGTAAATGGCTATGCGCTGGGGAGTAACTTTTAACCCTTTTTGACTCAATTTTTCCCGAATGAATTCAATTTTCATTATTTATTAGTTGATAAATATTTCATAAAGATAATAATTATCTTTTAAAATTAAATGCATTTTACATCTCTCTTATTTTAAACTGCGATTTAGAAATACAAAACAGATAATGAGGCAGTTGAAATAGAATTGACAAGAATTTTTCATAAAAACAATCTTTTTTTTTAGCAAAGGGTTCATTTATTTATAGAAATCTCAGGATTTTTTGGAAATCTTAAATATCTTTATGGAAAAATTTCCAGTAAGGAAAGCTAAGGATATTCGTTTTTTTCTATACTCATGAAAATTCACTTTTATTGCCCATTCTTGTTCATTATTTTATTTTTATCATCCGGTCTTTATTCTCAGCAAAAAAATATCCTGTTCAAGAAAACAACTCTGACTGAGAATAATCATTTCACCCGGCCTGTTGCAACTTATTTTGTCGTGGTAAGGCAATTGTCAGGAAACCTTATGGCTTGATGCTATAATCATTTCCAGATGATTTTTTAAATATATGACCAGTCGATTCAATTCATGAGTCCACTCCTAAAAGTCCATTAATCGCCAAACTCTGCATTGTTGAGAATCTTTAAGTCTTCATTAACAGACATTTAACTCCAGCCATAAAATCCTCAACGCCCCCGATATTTTATTTACGAGGGCAAGCTCGATTTTGACGAAAATCTTACTTCTAGGAGTAGACTCATTCATGAATAGAATATGGAAGCAATTCAGCTTTGTCAAATTCAAAAAAAATGTTGGATAGTTCCAATACAATGCATTTTTCAAGAATAGTACCCTGTCTCTTAAATTTTATTAAAGATTTTGGCAAAT
>CAZVTW010000149.1:0-12057 GCA_964629805.1 uncultured Bacteroidales bacterium
AGAGCACACAGAAAAACGAATAAAAAAATACTTGAACTATTGCATACAGCAGAAAGGAAATATGCACAATACATTGAAAAGAAAATTACCTGCGACATTCTTGATCATAATCAGATAGAACTTGATGTTGATGATATTCTCAGAGAAGCATTTGTGATCATAAAACCCGAGCTGGAAAGTCTTGTCGGCTTTATAAACAATAATTTTTCCGGCAGTAATACTGTAAATGCTGACTCAGGCATGTTTAACAATGCGATTTCTACAATAGACAAGTTGTTAAAAAAAACTGCCAAAAAAACAACAATGGAAATATCTTTTGATGAGGAAAAAGAACTGTATGAAAAATTCTATGATGCAATAAAAGCCGATTTAACGCAGCGAATGATTGATTTAAAGACCGGGAAAATTTAAATAATACAGATATAGCGAAACTTTATTGGCGGCATTTTCGTTTAAATAGTTTTAAAAGCTTATCCAATTTCAATTGGAATATATTGATTATTATTATAATTTTACCCATATTTGAACCGGGAAATATTTCACCCGATTTCATGTATTATTAAATAATGCGAAAAAATATATGGACCCTGTTACAATTGATGCAACACAAAGTACCTTTAGGATAAATTTTGATTTTGATTCCGGCATATTTGAAATTCAGGGGAGATCCACAGCAGAAAACCCGGTTGCCAAATATCATCCTTTGTACACTCATATAGAAGAATATTGTAAAAATCCCGCGCCAAACACGGAAATTAATATTGAAGTTGACTATATTAATTCCAGTAGTTCGAGGTATTTATTATCATTACTGAGAAAACTCGAAAGTATTAAAAACACAGGGAAAGGAAAAGTAGCAATCAATTGGTACTACGAAGAAGATGATGAGGTCATATTAGGACTCGGAAAAGATTTTCAGTCAATCATTGATTTGAATTTTAATCTGATTGAAATGTCAGACTAATACTCTTCCGGTTTTAATGGCTTTTTCTATATGATGCAACTCCGGTTAAACTTCTCGTATTAAAAAAATATCTTTTAGCCACATTTTTGTTGATGATAGTATTGTCAGATAAAAAAACTCACAGTCTTAAGAATCAGGAGCAATTCCTGTCAAAAAGTGCAACAATTTATAAACTGAATGACTTGTATCAGAAAAAAATTCCTTTTCTGTTCATTATAGATTTTGATTTCCGGTTATCACTTGTCCATATCCTGAATGATATCAATAAAGATACCATTATGTTTGATATTGAAGGATTTTCAAATGTTCCAACAACAAGCCATGAGCATACGAATATTGCTCTGAATAAAAAAACTGTTTCATATAAAACATACAAAAGAGCCTTTGACAAAGTTATGCATCATATCAAAAGGGGTGATACTTATCTGTTAAATCTTACTTTTCCCTCAGTCGTGGAATCGAAACACTCACTAAATGAAATATATGATGCCAGCGTAGCAAGATATAAATTATATCTCAGGGATCATTTTGTTGTTTTCTCTCCTGAAACATTTGTAACAATAAGAGACGGGCAGATATTTTCTTTCCCTATGAAAGGCACTATAGACGCCTCTGTCCCCGATGCAGGAAAAAAAATAATGCAAAATAAAAAGGAAGAAGCCGAGCATTTCACTATTGTTGATCTTCTCAGGAATGACCTCAGCATTGTTGCAAATAATGTACATGTTGATAAATTCAGATATATAGAACGAGTCAACACAAATAATAAAACGCTGCTCCAGGTAAGTTCAAAAATATCAGGAGATATCAGGAAAGAATACCGGAATTATCCTGGTCATGTTTTTGAAGCGCTTTTGCCCGCTGGTTCGATCAGCGGAGCGCCAAAACAAAGAACAATTGAAATAATAAAAAACACCGAAATCTATGAAAGAGGATTTTATACAGGCGTTTTTGGTATGTTCGATGGCAGCTCGATAAAAAGTGCAGTAACGATTAGGTTTATTGAACAAACCAACAAT
This sequence comes from uncultured Bacteroidales bacterium, assembly GCA_964629805.1. Classification (GTDB taxonomy): domain Bacteria; phylum Bacteroidota; class Bacteroidia; order Bacteroidales; family CAZVTW01; genus CAZVTW01. The sequence goes on from CAZVTW010000149.1 coordinate 1,984, forward strand.
GGATATGTCTACAAAAGTGGTGGTGGTATCACTTTCATGAGTAATCCGGAGGAAGAATATAATGAACTCACAGACAAAATATATGTGCCGGTTGCTTGAAACAATAAAGATTGAATCGAAGGGACTTTGCAACATTGAGAATCATAACAAAAGATTCAACAGAACAAGAAAAGAATTGTTCGGATGTAACGATTTTATAGATTTGAAAAATAAAATCTCAATCAGTGCACGGTTAACCGAAGAGCACGTTTACAAGTGCAGAATTGAGTATGACTCTAAAATACACCACATTGAATTTCAACCGTATAAACCAAAACATATTACTTCACTGAAACTTGTGACTGACAACGAAATTAATTATTCATACAAATTTGCTGACAGGTCCAATCTTGACAAACTATTGTCAAAAAGGGGCCGATGTGATGAAATACTAATCGTTAAAAATGGTGTAATCACTGATACCTCATACAGCAATGTGGCATTGTTTGATGGGAATGACTGGATAACTCCCAAACAACCACTTCTTTTTGGAACCATGCGTGAATATTTAATTCGACAAGGCATTATCAAAGAAGATACGATTAAAATAAAAAAACTGGGGGACTTTTCAATGATCATGCTCATCAACTCAATGCTTGGATTTGAAGAAAAAAGGGCTATACCGATTGAGAGAATCATTGAATGATTTGCATCCACGTTAATGAATCGAAGCACACAACAGAAAATGTATTCAACGAATCATTAAAATCTGAGGAAATTTTGTATATTTATCAACTATTAATTTATTACTTTTTCAGAACAAGATATCAGCATGAGAAATAAGTTGTTTTTTTTATTTAGTATCTTAACTATTGTTTGTTTTTTTAAACAAAGCAAGGTCTATTCGCAACAGACCTTTACAAATAAAAAAAGAGCAATGTACATCACAGACATTGTGAAACAGGTTGAATGGCCTGCAATTGATACGATTACAACATTTAAAATAGCATTGTTAACCCGCGATAAAGATTTATATGAAAAACTCCGGCAGTATAGCAATGAAGTAGAGACTATCAAAGGAAAACCTGTTAAAATTCTTCAATTCACATCAATTGAGCAAATCAGACCGGTACAGGTATTATATCTTCACAAAAACAGCGATTTTGATATTGATCGTACCCTGAAAGCTACCAGGGGTAAAGGTACATTAATTATCAGTGAGAATTTTGGTTTTCACAAATCGATGATCAATTTCGCTGTTATTGATAACATGAGAAGATTTGAACTCAATGAACAAAAACTCGAAACTGAGAACCTTAAAGTATCATTGCTGTTAAAAGCCCAGGCTGTTCAGACAGAAGCAGACTGGAAAGAGCTCTTTGCAGAAACAGAAAAGCAGCTTGAGGATGAAAAAGAACGTGTGGCGCAGCAAAAAAAACAAATCAGTGCACAACAAAAAGAAATCGACCTGCAAAAACAGCAAATCCTGACCCAGGCAGATACAATAAAAAAGCAATTGAATAGAATTAAAAATCAGGAAGAACACCTGGATCAACTCGCAAGAGACATAGAGGAGCAGAGAAATAAATTACAGAAAAACACCAGGCTGGTCAGACAACAGGAAAAAAAGCTGGAGGAACAGCAGGAAGAGGTTGAAGAGCAAAAGAAAATCCTATCCATTCAAAAAAATGAAATCCTCGAACAGAACAAACAGATTGAAGACCAAAAAGCGATTGTAAATGAACAGCTTGCAAAAATAAAATTACAAAGACTTATTTTATATATCTTCCTGCTGTTTATTGCCCTCATCATAGCGCTTGCATTTTTTATTTTCAGGGCATACAAAATCAAAAAACAAGCAAATATCCAGTTAACTGAAAAAAACAGGATTATTGAACAACAACATAAGACAGTTACTGATCAACGCGATAAACTATCTGTACAGAATGAAGAAATCAGCCGTCAGAAACAGGAAATTATGGATAGTATTCACTATGCCAGGCGAATACAGACTGCTGTACTACCACCGGAAGAACTTATTACAAACACCTTGCCGCAGCATTTCATATTAAACAAACCGCGTGATGTTGTAAGTGGGGACTTTTACTGGTTGACCCAAAAAGGTGAAAAAACGATTATTGTTGCTGCCGATTGCACAGGCCATGGTGTTCCCGGGGCTTTCATGAGTATGCTTGGCGTGGCTTTTCTGAATGAAATTGTTAACAAGGAAGACATTGATTTGACGGCTGGTGAAATTCTGGATGATTTGCGCGATCATGTTATGCATTCTCTCCATCAGACCGGTGGTGAAGGTGAATCTAAAGACGGGATGGACATGGCCTTATGTATTATTGATACTGATAATTGCCAGCTTGAATATGCAGGTGCATATAACCCTCTTCTGTTGATACGTGAGAAAGAAATATCTACCATTAAGGCCGATAAAATGCCTGTGGCCATACATCACAGGGCAGACCAACAATTCACTAACCACCAGATAGATATAAAAAAAGGAGATTGTATCTATATGTTTTCGGATGGATATGCCGACCAGTTCGGGGGAAAAGATAACCGAAAATTTATGTCCAAAAGGTTTAAAAGATTGCTCGTTGAAATATCAGATAAGCAAATGCATGAGCAACACAAAATTCTTGATGAAACTATTGAAGATTGGAGAGGCGATAATGAACAGGTGGATGATATCCTTGTTATGGGAGTAAGAATCCCATAACACGTGTCCACTCCTAACATGGCATTTGAATATTTAATTAATCACACTCAACAACTGTCGTTAAATCTCCGCCTATTGAACCACCCAGAGATTTAAAATCTTCAAGTTCCTCATCGCAATATTCACCACAAGAGGTCCTGGAAACTTCATTTCCGTTTGAATCGTATGTAACAAGACAGCAATATTCGCAATTTCCCAGGTCTAATTCACAACGGGATGTGGCAAAAAACACAGCCACGAATAAAAATAATTTTAACAAAAACTTATATTTCATCATTATTATAATTTTTCAATAAAAATACAAAAAAAATGCAATTATTACAACTTGTTAAACAGTAAAAATACAAAGCAGTCTTGTAAATTCAAAATAAGGTCGTAAATTTGTAACAGACTGAAAAATGATTAACTGGAATTTCTATGAGAACATGTATCCGTATTTTCGGACTCTGTCCGTTATATGGCCAAACTGTATACTATCACCGCCGTGAGGGTCTGAATCTGATTTTCTTTATATCATGTGCTTTTTTTTTGATTATTTACAACTTCCAAACACAAAACCTCAACAAAATCTTTCTCATAATATCATTTTTCATCCCATTTCTTAATGTAAGTTTTAAATTTAAAAAAATATAAGGAGATAAGTACTAACATTTGTCAGGAGGAAACAATTTATGTCTCTTCAAAATATCATACAGTATTTTCACATAATACGTATAATATTGTTCATGTTATACCTGTCATTTGATGTGGTTGCACAAAAACCTGTTTTTAAGAAATTTGATACAAATAATGGCCTGCCCTCTTCATGTGTTTTCCATGCTATTCAGGACAAGAACGGATATCTCTGGTTTGCAACAAGCATCGGTGTTAGCAGGTTTAACGGATATGAATTTACAAATTTTGATACGGAAAACGGATTACCTGACAATACTGTTTTTGAAATATATGAAGATTATAAAGGCAGAATATGGTTCATTCCATTCTCATGTAAACTTTCATATTACGAAAATGGGGTCATAAAAGCATATCCTTACAATGACGCCCTTCAAAAAGCCATAACAATGAGCCCCAATCCACAGAAATTATCCTTCTCTGTGAGTCAGAATGATGAAATTATGATATCAATTCGAAATTTCGGTTTATTACGTATTTCACCTCAAGGCAAAACAGAGAGGTTAGATCATCTTTCTGATGAAAAACATGCCTCATATTATGTTGATGAGAATAAAAAACTATACATAGTTACCAGATCGCATATGTCTTCAGGTGCAGTCAGATTTATAACACCTGGCAGGGACACTCTTGTAAGCACTGGTATACGTAATGATTTTTTTGGTCTATATGCCGGATGTCAAAATAGAGATGGAAATATCTATTTTTCTTACGGAAACTATCTTTCTGAATATCAAAATAAAAAAGTGCAATCTGTCGCAGTTTATGATTCTGAAATCATCTGGCTTAGCTGCGATGTAGATAATAATATTTGGACCGGCACTTATAATAATGGGATGTATGTCATTCCGGTCGATAGACAGAACAAAATTAAACCCCTTCGTATTTTAAAGAATGCATCAGCATCATCGGTTTTGCAGGATAACGAAAATGGTGTCTGGATCACATCACTTGACAAAGGCCTGTTTTATTATCCTTATTTTGAAGTCAAATATTTTGATGTGGAAGACGGATTATTGTCAAACCAGGTTAATAAACTGGTAACGGACGGAGAAAATAATATTTGGTTTGGATATAGCAATCGTAGCGCTCTGGGGAAATTAGCTCAGAACGAAATAAGTCATGACGCATTATCATCTTGTGCAAATAAGATAATGAAAGCATTGCACTATGACAACAGAACGGGGCAGGTAGTCGTTTCCTCCGATTGTAAAACATTCATACTAAATGATTCTGCTAAAGCAGTTACTATTGTAAGTCCTGAGGGTAATTCCATTGCTTTTCACACAATAACCAATCGCAAAACAAATGGTTACTTTGCCGGGGGAGCAAGTGCATTTTATATTGTTGAGAATAATATTGCATACAAATATACCAAAGATAATGATGATGGGTATATCAGGGTAAATTCCATCTGTCAGACAGACTGTAAAAAAGCTATTTTTGGAAGTATAGACGGACTTTATCAATTTCAAAATGGGGATATACAACATTTAAGCGAAGTTAAACCCCTTTTTTCAAAAGATATCCGGACAATAGTTAAAGATGACAAAGTATTTTGGATGGGGACTAAAAACGCGGGAATCATTTATTGGGGAAGCGATACCATTTATAACATCACAAAATCAGATGGACTTACAAGCAATGCAATCCTTTCACTTAATAAGGCAGCTAATACATTATATGCCGGAACAAATACAGGTCTAAACATTATAACCATTGATACCGGTTACCCGCATCAATTTTGCATTAATCATGTCAAAACAGACAAAGGACTGCCTTCCAACGAGATACATGATATTATCATATTAAAAGATTCAATCTATTTGGCTACCAATCATGGAATTGCCTTTTTTGGCAAATCAACTTTCGATACTCATCAAAAGAACATTTTATTAACTGTCAAATCCGTTACAATAAACCAATCAGATACGAGTCTTCTTGCCGGATACAATGTGCCATATTATAAAAACTCATTGCAAATAGATTTTGAATCAATCTATTACAGGAAACAAGGGAAAATAATGTATGCCTATAAACTGGAAGGACTTGACAAAGAATGGAGGTTCTCCTTCGAGCGAATCGCGAAATATACAGCTCTTCCGCCTGGCGACTATATTTTTAAACTTAAAGTAGTCTCGGATTTAAAAAATGACATCTCACGAACAATACAAATACCATTTGTTATAAAGATTCCCTTTTGGCAATCGTGGTGGTTTGTTACAGCATGTTTTGTTTTAGTCATCTTGATCATAATCATTATTTTAAGGTTACGATTTAGTTTACTTGAAAAACAAAATGCATTACGGCTTAAAATCAATAAAGCAGTACAAAGTTCTCTCAGCCAACAATTAAATCCACATTTTATTTTCAATTCGCTAAACTCCATCCAATACTACATAGCAAAAAATGATAAAGAACTATCACAATTATATCTTGTAAAATTTGCAAACCTATTAAGAAGCATCCTGCAAAACTCTAAAATGGAACTTATTTCTTTAAACGAAGAAATTAATATTCTTAAGCTATACCTGCAGATGGAATCGTTGAGATTCAAAGAAAACCTTAAATATGAAATAATTGTTGAGAAAGACATCAAAATCAATGCTTTACGAATACCACCTTCATTGCTTCAGCCAATCATTGAAAATGCCATCAACCATCGTATATTTGCAAACGGAAGTGGTCGTCATCTCATCATTTGTTTTTCACAATTAAATAACCATATTGTTTGTGAAATTAAAGACAACGGAAAAAACTGGAAAGAAAACATCTTAACATCCGATACAGAATACTCACTTCAGGAAATCACAAAAAAAAGACTTGAATTATTTAATTCACTTCACCATACAAACTCATCTATTGAATTTATCGATCAGAGTGCCATAAAAAATGAAAATCCCGAAACTATTGTTAGATTAAACCTGCCGTTGATTAAAGTAAATTAGGGATTTGTATGCGATTTTATAATTTTGCATTCCAAAAACTGCAGTCCAAATTTAAAAATGTAACAAAAACATCACCAGATGAATTTATTCTACATTCCGGATATACAATCAGATGATATTATTCTTGACGAAAAAGAATCAAGACATTGTATCAGAGTGCTGCGTTTAAAGGCAAAAGATACAATATCAATTACAGATGGTAAAGGGAATCTCTATGTATGTGAAATTGAGTCAGCAGATATAAAAAAATGCAGGTTACACGTAATATCAAAAAAGAAACATCACGGGAAAATTGGATATACACTTCATATTGCCATTGCTCCAACGAAAAACATGGACAGGTTTGAATGGTTTATTGAAAAATCCACAGAAATTGGTATTACAGAAATCACACCTCTCATTTCAGGCAGGTCTGAAAGGAAGAGTCTAAAAACAGAACGGTTAAATAAAATCATGATAGCTGCCATGAAACAATCGGAGAAAATGTATAAACCCCAACTCAATCAACCTGTTATGTTCATAGAATTTATCAGGAAAAATAACAATGGTGAAGATTTATATGCGATTGCTCATTGTCAAAATGGCAAAAAAGAAGATTTTAAAACACTCTGCCCGAAATTTAATAAAGCAACAATACTCATAGGTCCTGAGGGTGATTTCACATCTGATGAAATTGAGCTGGCAAAAACCAATGGTTACAATGAAATATCGCTGGGTATATCAAAATTCAGGACGGAAACTGCCGGTGTTTTAGCATGTCATTCCTTTTACCTGTTGCATGGATGATGGTTACTAAGATACTTATCCTTCGATGTGAAAAAACAAATTAAAAATAACTGCGTTTAAGCAAAAGCAGAAGAAAGTTTTTACCGAACAATTTTTATAATAAAATAAGAATTTCATACAAACCAGAAAAATATGAAAAGTAATTTTGTTTATATATTAACCATAATCATTTTTTCATCTGTTCTGTCGCAAGCTCAGAACACCTCTGTAAAAATAGGCTTGCTTAAATATCGGGGAGGAGGAGACTGGTATGCAAATCCCACCTCTCTGCCTAACCTGATAGAATTTTGCAACAAAAAAATTTTGACCAATATTTATCCTGAGCCTGAAACAGTTGAAGTTGGCAGTCCGGAATTGTATAATGTTCCATTTATACATATGACAGGTCATGGGAATGTTATTTTTTCATCCGAAGAGGCTAAAAATCTCAGAAATTACCTCATAGCCGGTGGTTTTCTCCATATTGATGATAATTACGGACTTGACAAATTTGCGCGACGCGAAATGAAAAAAGTTTTTCCTGAACTTGATTTTATTGAGCTTCCGTATTCCCACCCAATATATCATAAAATATATAAATTTCCGAAAGGATTACCAAAAGTGCATGAACATGATAATAAACCCGCGCAAGGTTTTGGATTGATTTATGAAGGCCGTCTGGTTTGTTACTATACCTACGAATCAGACCTGGGCGATGGCTGGGAAGATTATGAAGTTCATAAAGACTCGGAAGAGATTCGGGAAAAAGCGCTTAAAATGGGAGCAAATATAGTTGCATATGCTTTTGAAAAAGAATAATAATTCAAAAACATATGGTGTTTTAGAAAAAAAAGTGTAATTTTGCGCCAATTTTTCTGAAAAGTAGTAATAATTTAAATACTGGTACTGATGGACTTAATAAAAGCAGCTGAAAATGAATTTCTTGTAAAGAAAGAACATCCGGAATTTAAAGCCGGTGATACAATCACGGTTCACTATAAAATTAAAGAAGGAAGCAAGGAGAGGATTCAAAATTTTAGGGGAACTGTCATTCAACGTCGTGGCTCCGGGAATACCGAAACTTTCACTGTTCGCAAAATGTCCGGTAGTATCGGTGTTGAAAGAATCTTTCCGTTACACTCACCCTTCATTGAGGAAATAGAAATCAATAAAAAAGGACATGTCCGGCGGGCACGAATTTTTTATCTGAGAGGACGTACAGGTAAGAGGGCCCGAATCAAAGAAAAACGTTTCTAATAGAATGAGGCAAAAAAAACAGACAGAGGAGGCAAAATACCTCCTCGCCTGTAAGTATAAAAAGCAAGGGAGTGTCTGTTTTGTAATGAATAACCGGATTAACGGTTTATTTCTTGGCAGCATCCTGCCCCGGAGCTTTTTTAGGTTCCGAAGCTTTTGCTTTTTGTTCATTCATCTTTGCTTTCAGAGCAGCCAGAGAAGCCGATCCACTTGTATCAGTTTTTCCTAATGCAGAGTCAATCTCATCATCTACGGACTTGCTTTCATTAGCAATTTCAGCATACGATTCTGACAAGGCTTCTTCTTTTTCAACTTTGTCGCGCATCCTCTCAAGCAATGAAACAGTGCTTGAAGAGTCTATACTGGCAAGTTGCTTATTCACATTTTTTGTTGCTTGCCCAACTTTGGCCCTGGCTTTAAGCGTTTTAGCTTCATTCTCCCATTTCGAAATATTCGATTTGAGTTTTTTGACATTGGCTTCAAGCTTATCAACGTTAGCCTGAAATTTTTCATGTTCAACGGTTGCTCGTTTAACATGATCGAGGCATTCCTGTTGTTTCTGAAGCGCACTTTCGGCCAGCCTGTCAGCTTCTTCCTGTGAGATAGCGCCATTTTTAGCTCGTTCGAGCAAACTGACAGCTTTTTGTTCATATTCTCCGGCTCGCCGTTTATTTGTTTCTATTTCATTTCTTGATCTGATTGCCAAGGCCTTAACTTCTGCCAAAGCTTTCAGACTTTTATCCAAATCCACTTTAAAATCGCGAATTCCCTGTTCTGTCATTTTAATCGGATCTTCTAACTTATCCACTATTGAGTGGGCTTCTGATTCTCCTACTTTAAATATTCTCTTAAATACATTCATTTTTATTTCCTCCTTAAAATTTAGTTAAACTTTCATCTTCTTTAGTGTTACAAAATATATATTTCATTTGAAGACCATCACATCATTGCAAATTCGAGTTCTTTCTTTTTTGACATCCTGATGATCTCATCTGAAAATTCTGATAATAATATTTTAAGCGAATTAATCGACGCTTCAAGTTCGTTTAGATCAATATGTTCAATTTGCAGTGTATCCCTGTAAATCAGTTTAGTGCCTGTTGAATCCAGCACCAGGGCACCATGAACAATCTCACGGTTTTTTTGCAATAGTTTTTTATATGTACCCGGGTTGTCTTCGCCAATTTCGCAGATATACTGTTCAATAACCAAAATCGGATCAGCACATCCGATGACCATTCTGTCAATGTATTCATCTTCATCCCGGATTACAAAGACCTCGTCATTATCATCTTCATATATTATTTCGAGGTCGAGTTCGTTTATTAAATCTTTAATTTTATAAAAGTAGCTTTCCATATCTGTTTTTTTTTAAGTAAATAATAGAATAATTGTTTTTTAGCTTTTCAATCTGATTTTTTTTGCTAAATTTGTTGTACAAATATAATAATAATTTTTAAAAATACTAAAAAAATTAGCATTAATTTTAAAAAAAATGTCATTTTTTGGAAAAAACATCAAAAAGATACGCACAGTCAAGAAGTTAAGTCAAAGTGCATTTGCTGAAATCTTCAAACTTACAAGAGCAAGTATTGGGGCTTACGAGGAAGGACGGGCAGAAGCTAAAATTGATACAATTGTTAATATTGCTAAATATTTTAGAATATCGACCGATGCATTGCTAACTAAAGAATTAACTGTAAATGAAATAATTCACTTTGA
>CAZVTW010000150.1:0-12047 GCA_964629805.1 uncultured Bacteroidales bacterium
TTGCTGAACAGAATGAATTTTTTAGCACATATATATCTTTCAGGAAAGAAACCGGGCGTTAAGCTGGGTAATTTTATCGGCGACTGGGTTAAAGGTAAAAGTTACACGGAATTTCCTTCTGATATTCAAACAGGTGTTTTGATGCACAGGGATATTGATACATACACAGACAAACATCCTGTCATAAAAAAAAGCGCTGCCAGGGTGAAAGATATTTATAACCGGTATGCGGGCATCGTCATTGATATTCTCTATGATCACCTTCTCGCAGCTCACTGGGATTCGTTCAGCAGGATACCCCTGCAACGATTTGCATCCGGATTTTATGCCATTCTCCTTTCTCATTATTACATCCTGCCAAAAACTGTCAAGGACATAACCTTTAAGCTTATTCTGAGCAACCGGCTGGTCACTTACAGAAAAAAGGAAGGACTCAGAAATGCTTTGTCAGTCATGGCTGGTTACACCTCCTTGCCTGACCGTGGTGACCAGATGCTTCAACATCTCGATGAACAATACCACCTCTATGTTGAAGAGTTTTATACCTTTTTTGCTGAAATAATGAAGTACATAGAACAAAAATACGAGGTGGAATTACCGGAATTGAAGAGTAAGACCGAAAACCGGGATGCTGGTTATTAAACTATTTCAACACATTCAATCCTGATTCCGTCAGGATCGCACCATTCTATCCATTCATAATTATTACTTGCAAATTTATCAAAAACACCAATTTCATAGGTCTGGATATTCATCTTATCGAGTTTTTTCATCACTTTTTGAATGCTGGGCACTTCAAATGCGATGTGCTGTTCCTTTAAGTTATATTGGTCGTTTTCTGCTTTTTTCATAAAAAAATGCACATGTTCCGATTCGACCATGTACATATCATTTTCTCCTGGTATGGGGCTGAAAATGAAGTTGAAAAGCGCTTCGTAATAGGTCTTGGAGCGTTCAGGATCACTTACAAATAAATAAATGTGATCAATTCGTTTTGGCTTTATTTTGTAATGTTCCATAGTTTAATACTTTATGCAGCCTAAAGTTACGCGTTTTTTCGGGACATTTCCAAATTTAAAAGCTGTAAAAAATATTCATCCTCCCATCCTGCATCCGACATGATCCAGTCCTTTTTGCAACCTGAGATTTCAAAGCCCTGATTTTGAAACAATTTCAGACTTTTTTCATTACCTGCACTAATATTACAATACAATTGGTGTAAACGTAAAAACGAAAAGCAATACTGTATAGTCAGCCGGAGCGCCAGGGAAGCATATCCTTTGTTTCTGTCATTTTTATCAGCAATAAGTATTCCCAGGCCGGCCCTGTTATGAAAGGGATCAAAATCAAACAAATCAACAGCGCCAATAATCTTCCGCGTTTCTATATCCTCAATCATCAGTCTGAGTTGTTTATCCTCAAATAAATCACTTTTAGAGGATTCGATAAACTGTTTAATCTGATATTTTGAATACGGAATCAGGGTATTGCTTATACGCCAGTTCTCAGTGTTATTTTCCCATTTGTAGATTGTTTCGATATCCTCTGGTTCCATTGCTCGTAATGACACCTTGTCATCTTCAAGTAATCCCATTGTCTTTTATGTTTTATCAAATAATTTCTAATTTTGCTAATATAAAACAAATATATCATGAACAATAAATTGGTGCAATTTTTTCAACGATATGTCGGAAAACCTATTCCAAATAATCCATCACCAATGTCGTCCTGGCTGGCAGGTATCATCCGGGAAGTGGCCGAAAACCATATTGCTGTTGAATTCACCGTCAGGCCGGAAATGGTTAACCCGTATAAAACATTGCATGGAGGCGCTATAGCGCTGATGATCGATGAGACGATTGGCGAAAATGTCTTTCTTCTCCAAACAGACAAGGTGTATGTATCAGTGAACCTGCAGGTTGATTTTATCAGGCCTGCACATTTGAACGAAAAAATCCTGGCAAAATCGCATATTGTCAGAAAGGGAAGTACAATTGTTCATGCAGAATGTCATTTGTACAACCAAAACCACGAACTGATAGCCAAAGGGACGTCCAACCTTGTGAAAACGGCTATGAATAAAACAACAATTTTTTGATACGTGGTGTTTATATTCATATCTAAAGAATAAACTCTTCAAATAATTTGTACTTCATCCGGGCAAAATCAAATTTGGTTATCAAAAATTGATTCAATATATGTATCAATTGAAGTTCCCTGTTTTTGAACATTTAACATAAATCTTTTATGTAAATCAGGTTTAATCTTTATTTTTAATCATTTATGCGACTTTTTTCTTTTGGAAGTTTTTCTTTTGTACAATCTTTTATGTGTTCATTAATCATATACGTCCACTCCTAAAAGTCCATTTATCGCCAAACTCTGCGTTGTTGAGAATTTTTTAATACTCATTAACAAGCAGTTAACTCCGATTAAAAAATCCTCAACGCCCCCGACATTTTATTTACGAGGGAAGGCTTTGATTTTGACGAAAATCTTACTTTTAAGAGTAGCCCCATAGTTAAAGTCGATATGTTCGTTAAACTCTTGTGTAAATCTATTCGTCATAGTTTTAATGATTAGGCTGCTAAATTAACTATTTGTCGGAAAGTATACCGGAAATTGACCTTTAGGTCGCTATTTATTTGGTTAATTTCAAAGAAGCACTAATTAGATGAATTCCAGACTTATTTGCAGATAATCAGCAGTAAAGAAAAGAAAAAGCAGGATGTAGACCTGGCTATCAAAAATGCACTGAAGCTATTTACACCGGATGCTATGATGGAAGTGTCCAATCAGAAAAATGATGAAATTACCAGGGTGACCTCCTATCCCATGAAGAAGTATTTTTTCAGATTACGGGCATTGCCATATACAAAAGTTGAAATCTCATTTTACAATATCGCTTATATTGGTAAATTTCTTAAAGGAGAGGATGGAAAATATTACGCCACAGCAACAATTTTCCAGGAATTTAAAGGATTTAAAGGTGGTGAAATTGTTTATAAAGATAAGCAGGCCAAACAAATCAATATTGTCATGGAATATACCTATGACGATTTTTACAATGAATGGCAATGGACAGTTTTGCTCGATGATATTAAGGTTATTGATAAAACCGGTTAATTTTTATATATTTGCGAATAGCTCAATTTGGGTGTATTTTTTTCATCTGTATTCATGAGTCCACTGCAAAAAGGATTATTTTGGTCTCGACTATTCGAAACAAATAACGAAGAGTTTGGCAAAAAAGGGACTTCCCGGAGTAGACTCATTAATTGTTGTTATTTTCATAACAAATTATGGAAGAATTTGATACTCTGAAACAATATATTCATTCAAACCGCTACGATGAAGCCCTTCATTTAATCGATGAACCTGGAGAAATGAGTCTTGAAGACAAAATTAACAAAATCAGCAGCTATTCTATTATCCTGTTGATGCACCTTATAAAGAAACACATTGAAAAAAGAACCACAAAGTCATTGGAAGCTTCTATTGCTGAAAGTGTATTCAGAATAAAAAAAGTGAACAAGAGAAGAAAAACAAAAGGATACAATATCAGTGATAGTGAGATGAAACAAATTTTTGAAGAAATATTTCCTGTTGCTCTTATGAAAGCATCATTAGAAATTTTTGAGGGTGATCTTTCAGTTGATGAACTTGAACAACAAACAGACAAAAATATTGTTATTGATAATGCCGTTAAATTAGTTGTGGAAAAATAAACGAAAAAGCCATAAAAACCATACTTGCCATGATAAAATACTACTTTGTACTTATATATGTATTTGTTTTCTTTCATTGCTCCGCACAAAAAGTTCTGAGCATTGCAGGGGAAGACGGGAATCTTCCTGCTAGTCCTGAAATGATAGCTGAAGTCAAGCAGTTTAACCAGTTTGTAGAACGATTCAATTACGAAAAAACGTTCCGCAACGAAACGATGAACGAAGAATTTCGAAACCAGATGAGCAGAAAAGATTATATCCTGTACCTGTTTGATTTTGAAGACAGCAGGATAGATAAATCGAAAGATGCTTTCAATCCCGAATATATTCAACAAAAAGAAGCTTTTGTCAGCCAGGTGGTCAACGATTCTATCTATCTTGATTACCTTCTCTCCGGTATTTTTGTAGAAGCAACATGCCAGGCCACCTTTAACAATAAACCCATAAAAACAGTTGTTATTTTTAAAAAAGTTGTTAATCAAGACAAATCATCCCGTTGGGATATAGCTACTGTTGTACTCGGCAAAAATATCTATCATAAAAAGGCCCCGGTTGAAAGCACCGCTCTTCCGCCCAATGCCAATGAAACCGGATTTCTCAGAATACAATCCTTATTTGAAGATGAAGCCAGGTTATCTGCGCTTATAGCAGGAAATTCTAAAGAAAACAGTTTAAGCAGATTTTATGAATATATTTTAAAGGGAGAAATTGATTTTGAACATGTTTTTGATATGACTTACCATATTACTTCTGTGCCGGGCTGGATTGTCCGGGTGAAGAATTTTAACAGGAATACCCTGAACTCCGGATGGCTTGTAGCTGATTTAAAGAAAATTGATAAAAAAGATGGCTACAAAAAATATTTACACCAAACATTGCATACCAACCCTTGATAAATTAAATCTGTTTTCATATATTTATTGTCAAAATGAAAATGATACGATGTTTTTTTAATACTCTGAAACATAAAACTTTAGACTATGAAGATTTCGTTTGATTTTTTTATGTATAACAGGCATTTTTCAATAATAGTTTACACTTTCTAATTCACTTACCCCGGGCTAAAGTCCGGGGTAATTGAAAACTGTAAACTACTTTTATTCATATATAGAAATTTCAGTATAACATTGTAATAACCTTAAAATATTGAATTATGAAAAAAAGACAATTTTCAGGATTATCTGTTATTATCATCCTTTTTTTTGTTTCTGTGATGAATTTTCAATGTCAACAATCAACAGAAAAAAAACAGGGTGAAACACAAGAAGAGGTTGCTGACAAACCGGGGGAAGAAAAACATGATGTCAAATCAGAAGAAAAATCGCACGGAGGTGTTCAGTGGAGTTACAGTGGCGACACAGGCCCGGAAAACTGGGAAAACCTTTCGGAATCGTTTGCAACATGCGGGGGAAACCAGCAATCACCAATTGATATTTCCAACGCCAATTCGGATGTTTATCTCTCGCCTCTGAATCTGCAATACAAAACAGTTAATGAAGTAACTGCAATTAACAATGGCCATTCCGTACAGGTAAATATGCCTGAAGGAAGCGTTTTCAACTATAAACGAAGTAAGTATGCCCTCAAACAATTCCATTTTCACACACCATCAGAACATACCATAAACGGAGAAGCCCTGCCAATGGAAATCCACCTTGTTCATGTTAATGATTCGGCAGATATTTGTGTTATCGGTCTGATGGTGGTCGAAGGTCAGGAAAATGAGTTACTGGGTTCGTTGATCGGGGATTTTCCTGAAGATGCGGGAGAAGAAAATAAGATAGAAGTTGAATTTAATCTTAATCACCTGTTGCCTGAAATAAGAAGTTATTATAATTATACTGGCAGCCTTACTACCCCCCCATGCACAGAGGGTGTGAACTGGTTTGTCATGAAAAATGCTGTTGAAGCGTCAGCAGACCAGATACAGGAAATCAGCGACATGATGCCGCCGAATAATGCACGCCCGGTACAGCCACTCAATGACAGGGAAATTCTGGTGATGGAATAGGTCTTGTACACATGACATTTATTTTCCCACACCCATGTGAGAAAAAATGTGGGAATGTGGGATTATTTTTGTGACACCATGTATTTGCGGGACCTTCCCAAACCAGTTGAAAAAATCTTTTGTTGTGAGACCAATTTATTGATATATTTTAAAATTGTATTTGAATGAAATCCTAATTTATCAGCGATTTCCGAAGTACTCAATGTATCATATTCCCTGATAAGCTGATAAATTTCTTCCTGTAAATCGTTTTCTTTTGTTATTTGTGGTAATATAACTTTAAAGTAATTGCCTTGTTCAAAAAACACCGGGGCCTTCAAATTTGAATCAATAAAAAGTTGTCTTATCCTTGCAATACCTGTACCTAATTCTTCCATGAGATTCAATTTGCGAAAGATACGAACGATATTTCTATTTCTGCATTCAGAAACACCAGTACCAAGGTCTTCAATATCAATGTTTCCGTAAAGAATACCCGGGTTCAGAAATTCTATTCTGTCATTAAAAATATTGACTTTTATTGTGGAATGTTTATTATTGTAATCCCGGTGTACAATGGCATTAATCAAAGCCTCGCGGATAGCAAAATCAGGAATCCGGTTTTTTGATATTCTTTTTACCCCGGAAAGGATTGAATCTTTTAATAATCTATCATGTATCCATTGATACATGTCATTAATTTTATTTATCAAAGGAATAGTAAATTCAACCGATTCAGCAATATCCGAAAGTGTATGACCATTAAACCTGGTAATTCTGACAGCAGCGAAATTGTAATCAACCAATTCTTCTTTACCAAATAGCACAATACCTCCTATGGTTGGGTAGTAATCACCATTATTTTTATTTGCTATTCTCCAGTATAAAAGTTCTTTTTTCGGGTTTTCTAAGCTATCGACTGGAATTAGTTCAGCAAGCGCTTTCCTGTCAAGATCAGAAATGGCTTTGTGAATATCTGGTTCTCCTTCAAAAGATATTCCTCTGGCTTGTCTTCTTAATTCACCAATTATTTCTGTGGATGCCAGTCTGTTTGATGAACCTATTCTGATGTAGGTACCCTTTTCAACACCTTTTGATTTTAGAAAATAAGGTGGATTATTTCCGGGTAAAATTTGTATATTAAGTATAAAATTTCCGTGCAGATTATGAATTGTAATATAAGGAGATATAATTGGGACAATAGAATCATACACCAGGTTGGTAATCTTCTCCTCCAGGGAAATAGGATCAGTTACGCCTGCTATTTCTTTTGTCTTGTCAGTTATTCCAATAATTAAATTCCCTCCACTTCCGTTGGCAAAGGCAACCAGACTTTTTAACAAGTCAGATTTTTCAGGAAATTTCTCCTTGAACTCCAGTTTACGACCTTCCGGTTGCTTTATTTTTTCCAGGATATTCATGAGTGATTCAATTGTAATAATTATTTATTTCTCAGCCTATTTTCCATTACCTGGGATATACAGGATAAAGCATATTCAACAGATTGCCTTTTTGCTCCATAATATCCTGTTTTGTGAGTTCTTTTTCCATTATGTGTCTTTTTATACAAAGTTATAACAAAAATAAGGAATTTTTGGTTTTTGTAAATGTGAATTCTGTCCATGAAACAAATTTTGGGGATTCCATGAAGATTATTCAAACATTCACAGGTTCAATAACAGGGAAAACATAGCCTAAGGGTTTGATGCGAAATAAACTGTGCAGAATAAACGAAGTTTTTTTGTTCTTTGCCAAGGCGCAAAAACTACGAACTTAGCGAAGCGATCTCATGCTTGCCCTCGATATTATCGGGGCCTGCCCTCGATATATTCGGGGAATACCATTGATATAATTATAAAATACATTGAATAAATTGGAGTTTTCATATAGCCACTAATTAGTGTCTGTCCACAAAATAGACTTTTCGACTTTATGGATGGACACTAATTAGATAATAATTTTTAATTTTGATATGAATAATTCTTCTTACTATAATTTAATCAATAAAATCATGAATCAAAAATTTTTAAGCTTTATCACATTATCAGCCATATCCTTTGGAATGTTTTCGTGTCAAAACACTGAAAAGCAAAAAGACAGTAAAAAGCCGGCTGTTATCTTTATCCTGACCGATGATCAGGGCTATGGCGATTTGGCCTGCCATGGGAACCAGGTGATACAAACACCTCATATGGACAAACTTTACAGTGAAAGTGTCCGGTTTACAAATTACCATTGCGGCACCACATGTGCTCCTACCAGGGCAGGAATTATAACCGGTAAGTATAACAATAAGGTTGGTGTTTGGCATACTGTTATGGGGCGTTATCTTTTGAGACAGGGGGAGAAAACCATTGCTGATGTATTTAAGGATGCCGGTTACAAAACCGCTATTTTCGGAAAATGGCACCTTGGGGATAATTATCCCTACCATCCAAATGACAGAGGTTTTGATGTTGCAGTGACACATGGTGGAGGCGGTGTAGGTCAGACACCGGATTACTGGAACAACGATTATTTTGATGATACCTATTTCAAAAACCGAAAACCGGAAAAGTATGAAGGCTATTGCACGGATATATGGTTTAACGAAGCCATAAATTTTATTGAAGAACATAAAGACCGGCCCTTTTTCTGCTATCTGAGTACCAATGCACCTCACGGACCGTATTATGTGCCACAAAAATACCGGGAAATGTACCTTAACAAAGAAAATGTACCAAAATCAGACTCACATGGCCCCAATTTTTATGGTATGATTACCAATATAGATGACAATATCGGGAAATTACGAAATAAACTCAGGGAACTGGGCATTGAAAAAGACATGATTCTCATTTTTTCAACTGATAACGGAACTTCTGCAGGTATAGAACAGGATAACAAGGGATTTAAAAACGGGAACGGTTACAATGCCGGTATGCGCGGGCATAAGGGGTCAAAATACGAAGGGGGACACCGTGTCCCGCTCTTTATTAAATGGGATGCAAAGGACATTAACGGCGGAAAAGACATCAATGAACTGGTTTCTTTTGTCGATATCATGCCCACTTTACTTGACCTTTGCCAAATACCCTTTCCACCCGGGATGAATATTGACGGTGTGAGTTTAAAATCATTGCTGACAGGACAAAGCTGGAATCATACAGACAGGATTATTTTTACTGATACCCAGCGTGAATTATTTCTTAAGAAATGGAAAGATTGTGCTGTCATGAAGAGACAATGGCGATTAATAGATGGAACGGAACTATATGACATCCAAAAAGACCCGGGACAAAAAAATGATATATCAAATCTTCACCCGGTGATTGTGGATTCATTGAGGTCTGCCTATGAAAACTGGTGGAAAGAAGTATCTTTGCAGGGCGATGAATACAGCGCTTTTATCGCAGGAACAGAAGCTGAAAACCCGATGATACTAACCTGCCACGACTGGTATGCAGAAGAAATTCCACCCTGGAGCCAAAATGCCGTCAGAAAAGCACAGGAAAAAAACGGATATTGGATGGTAGCTTTCTCAGAACCGGGAAAATATCAAGTAAAATTACGCCGGTGGCCATTTGAAACTGATTATCATTTAAATGACTCTGCTTCTACTTTTGAAACCATGAAAGGCGTACGGGCGGTTCCAGCAGGCGAGCCCATAAAAATTACCAAAGCCTGTCTGAAAATAGGTGAAAATACATGGGATACAATTGTAAATCCCATTGCCCGGGAAATTGTATTCAATGTAACACTCAAAAAAGGAGAGCGCAAAGTTCAAACATGGCTGACAGACGAACAGGGGACACAGCGGGGAGCTTATTATTGTTCTATACAAAAATTAAAATAATGAAACAGAAGTTGGGATTAACAGAGTATGACATGCTCAATCCATGAAAAATGAGATGAAGGAACTATTACAAAAATTACATTCTCCGAATAAATTCGAAGAATTTACAGAAAAACAGGTACACTAACCGGTTCCGTTTTATTTCTCAGCATCCTTTGCGCATCTGAATCCCGTGTTAAAAAGAGATGTCTCTGTGCTATTCATGGAGCGCCCGGTTATTGTATAGCTTGCTTCACCATTTTGATCATAAAAAAATGAACCACCACGTATTACTTTGTTTTTGTAATTGTAGGTGAAAGGCGAATAATTGCCATTATAAAGCGTGTAAGAATCCTGACACCATTCCCAAACACTCCCGATAAGGTCTGTCAGGCCGCTTTCATATTCACCAAAAGCCCCGACCGGATTTGTATACAAATATCCGTCTTTTGTGTCCGGCGATTGCAGGTCTCCCTGCCAAACATTTGCTTTATACTTTCCCTCAACAATCAACTCATTGCCCCACGGAAACTTATTGTTGGTATCCTGCCCGTTTTTGGCGGCATATTCCCACTCAATTTCCGTTGGTAAACGCTTATCTGCCCATTTGGCGTAAGCAACAGCATCATTCCAACTGACCTGTGTAACCGGATGATCATCTTTTGCTTTTTTACCTTCCGGGCCAAAGGGATACTCCCAATTAGCACCTTTCACCAACTGCCAGTTACCTATTTCAAAATCATAGACACCGGCATCACCAAAACGGTCAGCCTCGGTCTGGTAACCGGTTTCCCTGATAAATTTTCTGAACTGAGCAACCGTCACCGGGTGCTTGTCAATGTAGAACGGATCAACATCCACCTCAAATGCAGGAGATTCATTATTTTGACGGGTGTTACTGCCAATGGTAATTTTTCCGCCTTCAAAATATACCATACCAGAAGTCCCGGTAACAATTGTATCAGCGCTTTTTTCTATTTTTGGTTGTTGTTGCTGTTGCGGAACCTGCTCAGATATTATTTCACTCCTTTCTGTATCACTATTGGTTTTTTTACCTGTATCTGTGCATGCTGTGATAATCTGAATACTTAAAATTACAATGATAAATCTGTACATTTCTTTCATATTTTCCTACTTATTTTATTTCGCATCAAACCCTTAGTATACTCGCCCAATTCGTATACAGACAAAAATTTTCAAAAAGAAAGGCGTTGTAATCATATTATTTTTTTACTGCCTGTTTCTTTTCAGCTTCATGTTTCTTTCTTAAATATTCGTAATGGCTATTATCAGCGCCGAGTTTGAGTACTTTTGAAGGGGGCAGCTGGCCCATTGATTCATGAAACTCATTCATTCTGGCTTTCATTTCTTTTACTTTTTCGGGATATTTTTCGGCCAGATTGGTTGTTTCACCAGGGTCTTCCCGAAGGTTGACCAGCAATAAAGGATGCGGATCAACGGCTTTCCTCCATCTAGCCGGTTCGGTACCTGCAAAGGGCAACTTTATTTTCCATTCACCTTTTCTGTAGCATCGCAGTTGATCACCATTAAAATAGAAAAATTCATCATCCGGTCGCTCGCCTTTACCAAAGAGGACACCGGATATATCAACGCCGTCTATTTCCCTGTCTGATGGAATTGAACCACCAGCCAGGTTAACAATCGTGGGAAACCAGTCAATCATACCTGCCAAACCGTTGTAAACAGTACCTGGTTTAATTTTACCTTTCCAGCAGGCCACTGTCGGCTCCCGCATACCACCTTCAAAGGTATATTGCTTCCCTTCACGAAGAATACCGGCTGAACCACCGTGGTCTTCCATCACAAGCCAGGGGCCGTTGTCACTTGAAAAAATGACAAGTGTTTCTTCTGCAAGATTCAATGCCTCAAGTTTATCGAGAATTTGACCAACACTCCAGTCAATTTCCTGTATGACATCGCCATATAATCCACGTTCTGAAGTCCCTTCGAATTCAGGAGAGGCATAAATGGGAACATGTGGCATGTTATGAGGAACATACAGGAAGAAAGGTTTATCCTGATGCCTTTCAATGAAGTCAAGCGCCTTTGTTGTATAGGTTTGTATTGTGTAATGTTGATCAGGATTATATTCAACTACCTCGTTATCCTTCATGTAAACAACCATCTCCATGTCATTACTGTATGGTATTCCAAAGTATTCATCAAACCCATTTTGCAACGGTCTGTGCT
The DNA here is from genome assembly GCA_964629805.1 of uncultured Bacteroidales bacterium. Lineage (GTDB taxonomy): Bacteria > Bacteroidota > Bacteroidia > Bacteroidales > CAZVTW01 > CAZVTW01. The sequence continues at coordinate 11,744 of CAZVTW010000150.1, forward strand.
TGTAGTGATGACCTAAATGCCATTTCCCGACAATGCCTGTGGAATATCCCACCTCTTGAAGAGCCTCGGCAATTGTTATTTCGTCTGTACTGATGCCATCATAACTCTCAGGGAAAAAGACACCGTTTATTCCGTCTCTGACAGGATAGCGACCAGTCATCAGGGCATACCTGGACGGACTGCATACCGGGCTGGCAGAATAAAAATCAGTAAATTTAATTCCCTCACCGGCCATTCGGTCGATGTTAGGCGTTTTTATATCTGTGGCGCCAAAACAGGATGCGTCGCCATAACCCATGTCATC
>CAZVTW010000151.1:0-12018 GCA_964629805.1 uncultured Bacteroidales bacterium
AGACCGCCTGCTTCCATGGCGCCGCCAAAAATCATGGCCGAAATGATAAGCCAGACTGTTGGGAGCATCCCTGCCATACCTGATGAAGAAAGTAGTTCATTCATGGTTGAATTACTTGTTTCGATGGTGATATCTCCAAACATTGAATTTACAAAAGCCATGTATGATGAAATGAAGTAATTTTTATCAGGCCCTGCAATATGACGTATGATGTCTGGCTGAAAAATGACAGCACATATTCCACCGAGAATTGTACCTGCCAGCATGGCCGGAATAGGCGGCGTTTTCCTGGCAATGATGACCAGCAGTATGACAGGCACAAGGAGAAGCGCCGGGTTGATGTTAAATGTTTCACTGAGGGAAGTTTGAATTTGTTCGATATTAGTCGAAGCTTCATGAAAATCAGTTTGAAATCCCCAAATGAAAAAAATGACAAGTGTTATTGTCAGGCTTGGTATGGTGGTGTAAAACATGTACCTGATATGTGTAAAAATATCAGTACCTGCCATTGCTGGCGCCAGGTTTGTTGTATCGGACAAAGGAGACATTTTGTCGCCGAAATAAGCGCCTGAGATAATAGCTCCGGCAATCACAGCTTTGTTAAGGCCAAGCGCCATGCCAACACCAAGCAGCGCCAGACCAATTGTGGCTACTGTTGACCAGGAGCTTCCCGTAGCAAGAGACACAACTGAACTGATTACCACTGCTGCAAACAGAAAAATGTTTGGATGTAAGATGTCTACACCATAATAGACAAGCGCAGGGATGACACCGCTTATCATCCAGGTTCCAGAAAGTGAACCTATCAGTAAAAGGATAAGTATGGAAGGCATGGCATCAGAGATTGTCTTTATGATACGGTCTTTGACTGATGACCAGGCTATACCATAGAATTTTGAAAGCACTGCTGCCAGCGCTGCTGCAAGAAGAAGTATGATTTGGTTAGACCCGCTGAGTGTGTCGTCAAAAAAAATAACATTCATGCCCAAAAAAACGATGAGAAAAATCACCGGTATCAGGGATTCTATGAATGTCATTTCTTTTCTTTTTTCCATTTAGGCTGTGTGATATAGCAAGTTTTATAAACTGGTCAAATCAAATTTTTTTATCAGTAGTCTCCGGTTAAAATAATTTTCCAAACACCCTCAATCAGCAATTCTGACTATCAGATTCATGTGTGGCGAAAATAAAAAAAGGATTGTTAAACAGAAACTTTTAACTTGTCTTATTTAAAAAAACCAATCAATAATTATATCTTTGTATTGTTTTGCGTACCATAACAAATGAACAATGGTCTTAAAAGCATTATTATGATAAAGGAAGAAGCAATTCAATACATTAATTCATTTGATCCTGAAAAAACTTACACATTAAGTTTGTCCAATAAAGAACTCAGGGAATTACCACCGGAATTATCCCGGTTAAAGAACCTTGAATCACTTGACATAAGCTATAATTTACTCAGCTACCTTCCTGATGAAATATGCCGGCTGTCAAAACTTAAATCATTATATGTTTTTAACAATAAAATCAGGAAACTCCCTGATGAATTTTCATCTCTCATAAGTCTGACTCTTTTTGACATGAGTCATAATGAGATATCTGAACTACCTCCGGATTTCACTAATCTGTTACACCTTCGGATATTTGATGCAAGTTATAATAGCATCACTGAATTTCCCGGCGGTCTATCAAAAATGCCTAACCTGAAAAATCTGTATATTGAAGAAAATCCCTGTGAAATGCCTGCAGAAAAGATAGTCAGCCGTGGATTATATGCCATCCGGGGATTTTTTGAAAAAAGAAAGGGAGCTTAAATCTTAAAAATTTAACCGCAACTGTACAGGTTGATTACTCAGCCTGCCATAATCCAGGTTAGAGACAGAAACACCCAATAATCGAACGCCTATTTCCGGTATTTCCGTATTTTTGAGGAGCTGAAACACAATTTTGTTAAATTTATCTATTGAGTTGACAGGCAATGACAAGGTTTTGCTCCTGGTGTGGATTTCAAAATTGGCGTATTTTATTTTTAATGTCACAGTCCTGCCAAAAAGACTATTGCTGACCATCCTGTCAAAAACCCGTTTTGAAATTGGTTCAAGGTTGTTTCTGAGCTGATTGAAGTCGCTGATATCCGTGTTGAACGTATTTTCCGCCCCAATTGATTTTCTGAGCCTGTCAGGGATAACTGCCCTGTTATCCACAGCCCTGGCAATGTGAAAATAAAAAACGCCTGTTTTTCCAAACATCCTGATTAAATCTTCAATTTTCCATTGTTTTAAGTCCTTGCCATAAAAAATACCAAGATTGTGCATTTTTTTTGTTGTAACTTTTCCTACGCCAAAAAACTTTTCAACAGGCAAATCTTCAACAAATTTTTCGGCTTTTTCAGGAGGAATGACAAACAATCCGTCAGGTTTTTGATAGTCTGAGGCTATTTTTGCCAGGAATTTATTGATTGAGATACCTGCTGAAGCCGTGAGCCCGGTGTCTGATTGAATTTTTGTTTTAAGTTCGCGGGCAATGATCGTTGCTGAGGGGTTACTGTGTTTATTTTCCGTCACATCAAGAAATGCTTCGTCCAGTGATAAAGGTTCAACCAGGTCAGTATATTGATGAAAAATATGATGAATTTGTTTAGAAATTTTACTGTAGATATCAAATCGTGGCCTGACAAAAATCAGGTGAGGGCATTTTCGTTTTGCAATGACTGATGGCATTGCAGAATGGATGCCATACGTTCGCGCTTCATAGCTTGCAGCCGCAACAACCCCGCGTTCCCGGCTTCCACCGACAACCAGCGGTTTGCCAAGGTATTCAGGATTGTCGCGTTGTTCCACCGAGGCATAAAATGCATCCATGTCGATGTGGATTATTTTCCTGGTAGTGACCACTTACTCAACAGTCCAGGTGCTTCCGCTGTGCAATAAATCATCAACACATTTGAGCTTTGAACTTTCTTTGACCTGTTCTATTTGAGCCTCAAGCCTTTCTTCATAGGTTGGACCTTCAACCGACCTGATAATTCCAAAAGCAACAGGCAAATCAGGTAATTTCATACCTGCAAGCATCAAATGGATAAAAGGATTCTGATCATAAGCATCATGAATAAGAATATCATCCTCTTTCACATCGTTTTCACCTATTCTGACAGCTTTGAGGTGCATACCTTCAAGCACTATTCCTTTGTCATTATTTTCACCAAAAATCATTGGTTCTCCGTGTCGAAGAATAAGCTGCCGTTCCTTTTTGTATTTCGGATTGGTTATTTCAGCATGCGTTTTGTCATTGTAAATAATGCAGTTTTGTAACATTTCAACAACCGAAGTCCCTTTATGCTTTGCTGCACCGGTAAATATTTCCTGGCTGAGTTTAATGTTATTGTCAATCCCCCTTGCAAAGAAAGTCCCGCCAGCGCCTATGGTTAACTCACCCGGTCTGAATGGTTGTTCAATTGTGCCATAGGGAGAGGTCTTGGTTACTTTCCCGAGTTTAGTGGTGGGCGAATATTGTCCTTTTGTTAAACCATATATCTCATTGTTAAAAATGATCATGTTAAGATCAATATTTCTTCTTACAACATGGATAAAATGGTTCCCCCCTATGGCCAGAGCATCACCGTCGCCGGTAATATCCCACACACTCAGTTCCGGGTTTGCCACTTTAACGCCCGAGGCAATAACAGCAGCTCGTCCGTGAATACCATGCACACCATAAGTTGAAATGTAGTAGGGAAATCTTGAAGAGCACCCAATACCGGATATCACAGCAAAATTTTCCTTCGGAATCCCCATTTCAGCCATGGTCTTCTGAACTGCATTCATAATGGCATGGTCTCCGCAACCGGGGCACCACCGTACTTCCTGTATGCTTTTAAAATCTTTAGCTACCAATATTTTATGTTGTTCTTCCATAATTTACTTCTCCAATAAGTTTATGATGTTTTCACGTAATTCAATAACTGTAAATGGCTGGCCCTGTACTTTATTATATTGATGGTATGTGAATTCCGGGTAGTTCATTCTGAGGTATTTCGCAAACTGCCCCAAATTTAACTCACAAATAATTATCTTTTTGTAACGTTTCAATATATCTGCTGTATTTTTCGGTAAAGGATAAATATAGTTAAAATGCGCCAGGTTCACATCTTTACCTTCCTCTTGTAATTCGCGGGTCACCGTTTTGAGATGACCATACGTTCCACCCCAGCCAATGACAAGAACTTCGCCGCTTTCATTTCCTTCGACCTTCAAATCGGGTACTTCTCCTATAACGCGTTCAACTTTGTCCCTTCTGAGCACACACATTTTTTGATGGTTCTCAGGTATATTTGATACAAACCCGGTGACATCAGCTTTTTCAAGACCGCCAATTGTATGTTCATATCCTTTCATACCCGGGATAGCCCATGAACGGGCGAGTGTGTCCTCATCCCTGATATATGGCATCCAGTCTTTTGCTTCCCTGTCAACTAAGCGAGGTTGTATTTCCGGGTAATCTTTCATAGAGGGTATTTTCCAGGGTTCAGCGCCATTTGCTATGAAGCCGTCAGTCAGCAAAAGAACGGGTACCATGTGTTCAAGGGCAATTTTGCATGCCAGGAATGCATATCTGAAGCAGTTAGATGGTGTGCTGGCTGCGATTACCACCACAGGAGCTTCACCATTACGCCCAAATACAGCCTGGAGTAAATCAGATTGCTCTGTTTTTGTTGGTAACCCTGTAGACGGGCCGCCACGCTGTACATCAACAATGACAAGCGGAAGCTCAGTCATTACAGCCAGTCCGATGGCTTCGGTTTTTAATGCCAGACCGGGGCCGGAGGTGGTGGTTACAGCCAGTTTCCCGGCAAAACTGGCGCCAATGGCTGAGCAGATACCGGCTATTTCATCTTCTGCCTGGAAGGTCTTCACCCCAAACTCTTTTCTTGCAGACAATTCCTGCAAAATTTCTGTTGCCGGAGTTATTGGATATGAGCCACAAAAAAGTGATAATCCGGACTTTTCCGAAGCAGCAAGAAAACCCCAGGCTGTTGCAATATTACCGTTTATATTCCTGTATATACCTTTTTCGATTTTCGCCCTCTGAACATCATATGTCGGGGCAATAGCCTGAATGGTCATTGCATAATTATAGCCGGCAAGTAAAGCTTTTTTGTTTGCTTCAACAATTTTGGGGTATTTTTTGAATTTTTTTTCAAAAAAATGATTAGTGTGTATCAACGGTTTGTGAAAAATCCAGAAAGCAATACCCAAAGCAAACATATTTTTGCTTCTGAGGATAGTTTTATTATCCAGCCCCAAATCTTTAAGACTCTCCCTTGTCATAGAAGTAATTGGGGCTCTAATGATATGATAATCATGATAAGCGCTTTTTGAGACAGGATTTTCTTCATATCCGGCTTTTTTTATGTTTTTATCAGTGAAGCTGTCGTAATCCACGATAATAACACCGCCTGTTTTAACAAATTGAGTGTTTGCTTTCAGAGCTGCCGGATTCATTGCCACCAGAACATCAGAAAAGTCTCCCGGGGTATCAACCAGTTTGCCAAAATGAATCTGGAAACCGGAGACACCCGCTATGGTTCCCTGTGGCGCCCTTATTTCTGATGGATAATCGGGAAATGTCGATACATCTTCACCTTCAAGCGCTGTGGTATCAGAAAATAACGTCCCGGTAAGTTGCATACCATCTCCTGAATCGCCCGAAAACTTAATCACGACCTCTTCCCGTTCTATTGTATTTATATTGCTGTCTTTCATATAAGTATTCCTTGTTTATGCCAATTTGGCGTTAAAAGTTATACAAAATTATATATTTTAAATACAAGTCTGTTGTTAAACGCTGAATTTTTATCTGTCAGATGCTAAGGAAAATATATTTTTGCTGCTTTGAATGTTTTTTACTTAAATACTTAAGAATATGGCACTAATAAAAACAGTCAGGGGAATGACCCCAAAATTCGGCCAGCAGTGCTTTATAGCCGAAAATGCTGTGATTATTGGCGATGTAATTATTGGTGATCAATGCAGTATTTGGTACAATGCGGTCTTACGTGGAGATGTAAATTTTATCAGGATAGGCAATAAGGTGAATATCCAGGATGGCGCTGTACTTCATACGCTCTACCAAAAATCTGTTATTGAAATTGGCAACAATGTGACCATCAGCCATAATGTTACTGTACACGGCGCCATAATCCATGATAATGTGCTTGTAGGGATTGGCGCTACGGTCCTTGACAATGCTATCTTACAATCAAATACCATTATTGCTGCCAATGCACTGGTCAAAACCGGCGAGGCGCTTGAACCAAACAGTATTTATGCCGGCGTACCGGCCAGGAAAGTCAAAGAGATTGAACAACATCACACTGAAGAAATGATTACACGTATTGCTGACAATTATCTGAAATATGCCTCATGGTATGAGGAAGGTAATGTATAGAATGAAATGATTTATATTCAGCGTATCCGGGCACACTGATTGTGCACCCGGATACGCATTATAAAAAAAGGTATGGCAAGAGAGTTGTACAAACCTTTTATCTTGTCAGATAGATATAACCGGTTTTTGGTTTCTCGCCATTCCCTAAGTCAATAATATAGAAATACGTACCTGTTGGGAGTTCCTGGTTACCGAGGGTTAAGCGTCCGTTTGATATGCCGTCCCAGTCATTCAGGTATTGTTTTTTTCTGTATACCTCATTGCCCCAACGGTTGAAAACAACAACCTCGCATTCAGGATATTCTTCAATACCCGGAATGACGAAATAGTCATTGACACCATCCCCATTGGGAGAAAATCCCTGCGGAATAACAAGTTCAGCCACTTTCACATTGACAAAAACAGTGTCCCGGTCACATAAACCTGTGGCATCACAAATTTCGTAGATGAGGTAATCACTGCCATAAAAATCGGGCACAGAACTGTAATCAATACGCAATGAACCCTCCGTATCAATACTTGCTGATGATAGAGATTGTGGCATCTCAATGATTGAAGCAGTAACTGTATCAATATCATTATCCGGGTCTACATCATTGATGATAATATTAAGTGTAACATCAGTTCCCTGCAAGACTTCAGCATAATCCGGGTTAGCAACCGGCGGACTGACCGCTTTGGCTTTCACTGAAATGTAAACAGTTGCTTCATCACACTGTTGAGGATTTCCATTATCACAAATTCTGTATATCAGGCTGTCCTGACCGCTGAATCCTTCTTCAGGGATATAAACGAATTGACCGTCAGGAGAAATCGTGATATTTCCATGCCCGGCATCAAAAACAGGCGTCGTAGCGGCAGAAATGTCATCCCCGTCCGGGTCTGAATCATTATCCAGGATATTCTTTTCAAGGGTTTCGCCATATTCCAGGATATAGCTATCATCAACTGCAACAGGCGGATTATTAACCTGAACAGAAATAATCCTGATATGAATGGTTGCCTGACTGCATTTTTGAGGATCACTATCATCGCAAATCTGATAGACAACCTCGTCTTTCCCTGTAAATCCTTCATCAGGGGTGTATTCAAACGTACCATCGCCAAATATTTCAATTGTACCTGATGATGGCCCTTTGACAGGTTCCGTCTGAACAATTATGGAATCACCATCTGTATCATAGTCATTTCGCAATATATTTCCCTGCATGGTTTCTCCTGCTTTGCCGTTAGCTACGTCATCAGTAGCAACAGGCGGATGATTGAAGTCTGTTTCTTCAGGAATGACATCAATCACCACCAGACCGGTATCACACATCGCAGGACTGGCATCGTCACAAATCCTGTATCTGAATTGGTCCTGGCCGGTAAATCCGTCTCCTGGTTCATATTGAATGCTTCCGTCATCAGAAATCGTTACACTTCCATAAACCGGTTCAGTGACAGGTAATGTTGAGACAATTATTGAATCGCCATTAGGGTCGAAATCATTCAACAGGATATGAGCGTTGAGGGTTTCTCCTGCAACTACCTGGTATTCATCAACAATGGCTACAGGTGGAAGATTATCGTCTGTGTCGCCATACACATAGACAGTGACAATGGTTGTGTCGCACATTGGACCGGGAATTCCATCATCGCAAACGGAATATGTGAACTCATCTTTTCCGGTAAATCCGGATGCCGGGGTATATACAAAAGCGCCATTTTCATCAATGGTTACTGAACCATTCACCGGCTCTTTAACAAGTACTTCGGAAGAGAATATGTTATCCTCATCAGGATCATAGTCATTCAGGAGTACATTTCCAGAAGTCTCTTTATCCACAGTGGTTATGACAAGATCATTGATTGCAACGGGTTTACGGTTCACTGGTGTGATTGTAAGTGTTACCACAGCTTCGTCACATAATTGTGGTAAGCCATTATCACAAATCCTGTACGTAAATTCATCATTTCCTGTGAAATCTGTTTCGGGAATATATTCAAATGAGCCATCTTCATTGAAGGTTAATTCGCCGTGTTCAGGAGCAGAAACCGGATTCAACTGTATCGTCAGAGCATCATTGTCTACATCATAATCATTTGTCAGGATATTGCCTGAAATACCTGTATTCATGGTTGAGTAGTAAATATCATTCACAGCAACAGGCGGATTATTTTTATCATCCTCAGGCAATATTTTCACAACAACCTCAGCCTGTGAACAAAGCGAAGGAATGACATCATCACAAATCTCATAAGCAAAGGTATCAACACCTGTGAAGCCAGGTGATGGCACATATTCGTATGAACCATCAGGCTCTATGACCACCTGCCCGTTTGACGGGCCTGAGAGTGGCAAAGTATTCACGATGATGCTGTCGCCATCCGGTTCGGTATCATTGTTCAGGAGATTATTAGAAGCCTCTGTTCCTGTTTTGACCTGAATTTCATCGTCTATGGCAATTGGCGGATTATTTTTGCCGCTGTTGTCAATCACATAAATTGTCACAAATGCAGAATCGCATTCACTGCCCGGGTATCCTGTGTCGCACATCCTGTACTCAAACCTGTCTACACCTGTGAAATCTTCATCAGGGGTATAGGTATAGACACCATCTACACCAAGCTCCAGGACGCCATTCTCCGGCGAAGTCAGAGGTTCGATGTGTGCAAACAGGCTGTCACTTTCCAAATCGCTGTCATTTTGCAGCGCTTTTCCTGAAACAGGCGTATTGACAATAGTTGTATTGAAATCATTGACAGCTATTGGCGGATCGTTGACCGGCCTGACAATGATATACACGCCACCTGTTGTGCAACCCACAGGATCGAGTGTGTCACACACATTATAAGAGAAGGCATCATCTCCATAGTAATCTTTGTCGGGTCTGTATTCAAACGAGCCGTCATCAAAGATATCGACATCGCCATTTGTTGGTCCTGATGCCGGTTTTTCCCGTATTTGAAGATAACTGCCATCAATGTTTTTAATGTACCCGAATAATGTTTCGGCAGTCAGGACACTGTCTTCATCAACATAGAGTGTATCGCCTGATATTTCCGGCGGATCATACTTCGGCGTGACAATAATGGTCACACTGGCGGTTGTGCACAACACTGGTTGCCCATTGTCACACACTTCCCAGGTAAATTGGTCTGTTCCTGTGAAGTTTGTATCAGGTGTGTAAGTGTATGTACCGTCAGGATTGATTATGACCTCACCATGAGCAGGATTGTCAATTGGTTCAGGGGTAAATGTCAAATCATCTCCTTCAACATCATCAACCAGGGGAGTCAGTGTTTTGCTTACCGGGCTATCCTCCTCAGTATATATTGTATCATTTTCTGCAACAGGCGGATCATTAACAGGTGTCACATTGATGACAACAGTTGCTTCATCACACTCAGGCAGGGAATCAATGTCACAGATACGGTACACAAAGCTGTCCAAACCAAAGTAATCAGGTTCAGGGATATAGTCTATTATACCATCCGGGACAATTGTTACTTCACCATGAACAGGGTCTTTTACAGGCACCGTATCAACTTCAATTCCTGTATCTTCCGTATCATAATCATTATCAAGGATGTCAAAGCCTGATATTGGAGTATCTTCAGGTGTTTCAATAGTGTCATTCACAGCAACAGGCGGATCGTTAACCGGATTGATATCTATGACAACCGTTGCCTCATCGCACAATGGCGGTGTAACGGTATCACAAACCCGGTAAACAAATTCATCCCTGCCGTTGTAATCCGGATCAGGAATGTACTCGAAAGTTCCGTCCGGATAAAGCGTCAGGTCACCATGAGATGGTCCTGAAACCGGGATGCTGTCAGAGACAAGTTCATCTCCGTCAATGTCTGAGTCATTTCGTAAAATACCTGTTCCTTTAAGCATGTTATCCTCATCAATTTCGAATGTGTCATTAACAGCTACTGGTGGATCATTTACAGGCAATACATGTATGATAACATCAGCAAAATTACAGGCATTTTCTTCGCCTTCTGTGCAAACACGATAGGTCAATTTATCCGGACCATAATAATTTGAATCCGGTTCATAGATGAATGTGCCATCAGGATTTATTGTGATTTCACCGTTTGATGGCCCGCTGACAACACTCGTGTCAACCTGTAATGGCTGACCACCGTCAACAGAATCATTCAGGGTGATGTCTGTGCCATTAAGTATTTCATCTTCATCAATGGTAAATGTATCATTCACTGCAACAGGCAGCAATTGTCCTTCCCTGACATGAATGAGAACATTTGCAGTGGTACATTCCGCAGGATCAATATCATCACAAATGGTATACGAAAACATGTCCGTGCCGACAAACCGGTCCTCCGGCAGATAATCAAATGTTCCGTCAGGATTGATTTTTAATTCACCATGAATCACATCTGCCGTTGGGATGGTGTCTATCACCAAATCATCACCGTTGGGATCATAATCATTCGAAACGATATTTCCTGTGAACAGGGCAATCTCATCTAAGTAGAATTCATCATCAACAGCAACAGGCGGCAGGTTTGGTTCATTATCATAAATGATCAGCCTGGCTGTTTTGTTGTTTTCATCAATGGATATTTCCGGGTCGCCATCTGAAACCTCCGATAAAGTGATAATGACCGTTTCATTTTCTTCGGCAAGCAAATCGTCAATAACACTGACATCAAGTTCTACTGAATACGTATTTGCCGGCACTGTTATCTCATATGGTAAGGGTTGATAGTCATCACCAAAATCAGCATCGCCTGCAAGGGTATATTTCACTGTTGTTTCAGATGTGCTTTGTTTCTGAAGTCTGACAATAATCTCGCCTTTATCTGTTCCGGGTTCATTGGCCAGGGAATCAAGGGTGTAGATACCAATAAGGGACATATCATCATCCAGTATTGGCAATTGAGCCTGGTGATTATCCGTATCAATAGCAATACGGGGATCACCGGATGTTATTTCAGTGAGTGTGATGATGACAGGTTCCGGATTTTCCAGCAACTCGTCGTCAATGGGAACAATGTCAATGGTTACCTCAGATGTGTTAGCCGGAATTGTGACCTGGCCTGTCAATGCCTGGTAATCTGTTCCTTCAGTGGCCTCTCCTGACAACTCATATTTAACAAGCGTTTCGGAAACGCTTGGTTCATTGATACGCACTGTAAACTCACCATTGTCAGGACCTGCTTCGCTTGCTTCGTCATCGCTTGTTACAACACTGACCAGGGCGGCATCATCATCTGCAATTGTAACACTGGCCTGTTTTCGTGACTGATTGACAGATATCTCAGGATCGCCTGTTGTTATTGCCTCCAGGGTCACAACAACTGTTTCGCTCAACTCTAGTGTGTCATCATCAATGACAATCACATCAAGTGTGAGTGAAGTTGTATTCTCCGGTATTGTGAATGTTCCTGTCAGCGCCTGGTAATCTTTATCCGGCAGAGCGCTACCTGAAACCGAATACCTGACGGTTGTCGGAGAAGCGCTTGGATAATCCATTGTTACCAGGAATTCTCCGTTATTTCCTGAAGGTTCTGCGGCATCAGGATCAGAAGCAGAAATGCTGATTTGGGCAT
>CAZVTW010000152.1:0-11985 GCA_964629805.1 uncultured Bacteroidales bacterium
CATACACCCTGACCAGTGAGGCAATTAAAAAAATCGATTTTTCATGTTTTTATTATCAGGATACGAGGTACCTTCTTAAGGAACTTTATACTGATTCTCCTTTCAGAGTAATTATAGATTCATCATATTCACAACCTGTTAATCTCTATTTCACTATAAAACCTTTATCTGTAAATGAATACATCATAGAAGCAGTGAGTGAAGAAGTAAATCTTTACAATTATATCCGGAATGAAGTCACTTCTAAAATACTATTTATTAATTTTTCGGAGCAACATCAGTTTGGGTCCTATATTACTAAACCGTATTGTAAATTCAAAGTTGTTTTGCAAGACAATATTGATCCTAACAAATTACTTGATAATGAATATGTTTTTCGATTCAATAATCTAAATCAACTGGCACTTAAATATAAAAAGTCATTAACTATAGAACCGGCCACGAAAGAAGGGACAGTTGTTTCAATAAATCTTCAGGATAAACACGCACAAAAAACAACAGATTTCCTTAATCAGTTTACCCAGGTGTACCTGGAGCAAAATCTTGAAAAGAAAAACAGGATTGCTGTTAATACAATAGAATTTATTGATGACCAACTTTATAATATTACCGATTCACTTGAAGATGTCGAAAACAAGCTGGAAACATTCAGGAGCAGCAAAAAAGTCCTTGATTTAAGTTTTCAGGCACAGCAAATCTATGAGAAAATTCAGCAGCTTGAGGGACAACGAGCAACACTTTTGATTAAATCGAGATTTTATAATTATATCAGGGATTATTTTAAGAATAATGATGAGATAACTGACCTGCTGGCTCCCTCTTCTCTTGGAATCGAAGACCCTTTACTGAACAATCTCATCCTTGAATTAATTCAATATTCCTCAAAGAAAGAACAACTTATTAAAAACAAGCAATTTAAAAATCCACTCATCTCTACATTGAATATAAAGATCAACAATATAAAAAAACTGATACTTGAAAATACGAATAATCTGATTCAAACCAATGAGCTAGCCCTTGAAGACATTAACGAAAGGATGGAGGCATTGAAACAGGAAATAAATGCTCTTCCCAGGACCGAACGCGAACTCTTAGGTATTGAGCGCGAATTTAAGCTCAATGATGCTATATATACATTGCTTTTACAAAGGAGGGCAGAAGCACAAATTGCCAAAGCCTCGAACATGCCGGATAATGAAGTTATCGATCCTGCTACAACGGTAAATATGCAGATAGTTTCACCAAATAAACGCCAAAATTATCTCATCGGCATTTTGATGGGTTTTTTGTTGCCATCAATATTTATTTTTCTGAAAGAGTATCTGAATGATACTATCATGGAGAAAAAAGATGTTGAACGTATTACTCAATTGCCTGTTTTAGGATATATAAATCATGAAGAAAAGACTGGTGACATCATTATTCCTGACAAACCAAAATCCATTATTGCAGAATCATTCAGAGCTTTACGAACCAGCCTGCAATATTTCATTCAGGGTAAATCCAACCAGGTTATTCTTATCACATCATCAATTTCAAGAGAAGGGAAAACCTTCAATGCCGTTAACCTCGCCTACTCATTTGCGCTTTTAAACAAAAAAACAGCTTTAGTCAGTTTTGATCTGAGAAAACCCAAAGTTCATAAAGATTTACATCTTGATAACAGCAAGGGGATTTCAACGTATCTCATAAATAAACATTCATTTAAAGAATTAATTTATTCATCGAATATACCTTATCTGGACATTATTACCGGTGGTCCGATTCCTCCTAATCCGGCTGAACTCATTGCCTCTGAAAAAACAAACTCATTATTCAGTAAATTAAAGGAAAACTACGATTATATCATTGTTGATACTTCACCGGTAGGAATCGTTACAGATGCCAGGTTATTGTTTGCTTATTCTGATATCATTGTGTTCATTGTCAGGCATAAAGTGACAAATAAAAAAATTTTCAGTGAAATAATCCAGGAAATTGAAAAAAACAACCAGGGAAATGTTTCAATTTTAATCAATGATATAAAATCAATACCGGGTTACTATGGATATGGTTATAAATATGCATATAAATATAATTATAACTACTATAATCAGGAAGAAAAAAATAATAAGCTGTGGATTAGAAAGTTATTTACAAAAGATTAGAAGTTTTTTATAGGGTGGGGGAGGCTGTGGCGTTTTCATCCATTAGCCCACCTTTGCTAAAATCCATGATTGAATTATCATTTCGCTCATGGATAACCTTGGAGAGAAACTTCAACATATTAACCGGACACCAATAATTTCTGAACTCAGCAAATTCGAAAGATAAAGGGGCAAGGCATTGTTTAATCCCGGAGTCCCGACATACTTGATGTCGGGATGAGGAGTTAAACGATGCCTTGTAACGCATAGATTTCGAAAATTACTGAGTTCAGAATTTAAAACCATAAACCAAAGTTAATGTACAGGTTTACATTCATAGTTTTTATTTTTATTCTATCAAATCAAATTGCGACCGGGCAGTCACTTACAGGATTGTCCGGTCTGTTGAATGTGCCGGACGCAACTGTATCCGAAGACGGACGTATTACTACCGGCCTGAACTTTATTAACAAAGAATATCTTTCCTATTCCAATCAAAAGCATCATATTGTTACACCGTATGTATCAATCAATTATTTGCCTTTCGTTGAATTTGGTTTTCGTCTGAACAGGCAGTTTTATAAATATGACAAAGATAAACATCATACAGCAGACAGAATGGTAAGCGCCAGGGTTCAGCTGATAAAAGAAAAGAAAAATTTCCCGGCCCTTCTAATAGGCGGACACGATATTTTTAGTTCGATTGATGAAGCCACAACCAAACATTTTAATGCCACCTATATTGTTACATCAAAACATCTGAATATGAAAAAACTAAAACTGGGTTTTCATGCAGGATACGGAGTTGACTGGATAAAAGCCAGACATCGCCAGCTAACAGGATTTTTTGGCGGAACATCAATTTGCTATAAAAACACCTATGAACTTTTATTTGAATATGACACTCAAACGATAAATGTTGGATGTAAAATTCTATTCTTTAACAAGTTGATGATACTTATAGGTGTACAGGATTTCAGGGCAATTTCCGGCGGATTATCCTATACTTTCCTGTTGCCCAAAAAAATTATGAATAAGAAATAGCTCAGGTTAAAAAAACACGTCTATAGAGTAAAGTGATTATAATGCCCGAAAATATACCAAGATAGTTCCAGAGGATATCAAAAGGATTCATAGATCGTTCCGGAATATAATATTGTACTAACTCAGTTGTAACAGCTATAAATGCAGCTATTACAGAAAGGATAATCAGGCTGTTTTTATTGTATTCAATTTTAAAACGGACTAAATTTAATATATATATTATGTAGAATGAAAAGTATGCACTAAAGTGTAGTAAATAATCGATTCTGAATTCAAATTTTGTTTCATGATTGTTGACACTTCCAAACACAGGAACAAAAGAAGCTCCTGTTAAGAATATTGTATAGATAACCAGCAGAATAAGAACAGGTTTATTTTTTTTCATCTATTATCAACATATTTCGGATAAGTAATTCCCGGACCGGTAAGTTTAACTATTTGCTTCTGACCTTTTTAAACAAAATGTTTTTCAATATCTTAAAGAAATATTTAATGTCTGTTCGAAGAGGATTTTCAAAATATTGTTCGAGATACCTCATTTCAGAAGCTTGAATCTCATCCAGTGTTTTTGGTAGATCCACATAAAAAGGAGGCAATAGTCCTGGTTTTGTTTTTGTTCTTTTTTCCTGTAATTCAACAGAATAAAGACTAAAATAATGCGAACTCAATGGTCGCACACCGATGAGTTTCATATTTCCTTTTATCAGGTTATAAAACATTGGCAACTCATCTATCCAGAGTTTGCGCATCAACCTGCCAACAGAATTGATTCGGAAATCATTCTTAAATTTTCCTCCTTCCTCCAGGTTATTCATCTTGTAAACATATTCCTGCAGATATTCTGAGTATGGATGCATGGTTCTGAATTTATAAACATTAAATTTATTCCCGTTCTTCCCAATTCTGGGTAATTTTACCAGGGGACCGCAACAGGATGGCTTCCCGTTATATTCCGGATTTTTTTCCTTCAATACGACAAAATAGGTTAATCCATTGATGGTCTTATAATCAACAATAGAAAATCCGCAACAGACTAATCTGCCGAATGTTTCAGCTCTGGATAATACCTGTCCCCGACCCTTTGTCAGAAACAAATAGGCAGTTCTGAGATATTTTATTTTTGGAATAACCCTGTGAAAAACAAAATCAAAAAATATAAATGACCTGCTCATAAACCAGGGATATTTTCTGCGGATAGAAGCATAGCGTTGAGAATATGTTTCTACACAGCCGATAAATACACCGGAATATGGAATTGAATCATTTACTGACTCGAAAAAAGCATTAATGCTTTTTATGTCATTTATTTTTTTAAGATTGATGACAGCGCTAATTGCATGGTGAGAGTTCTTAAGCAAATAAAACTGAGAAGATGTTGAGACAACTAAAATATTCTGCATATATCCAATCTGATCCAATACGAAATCATACACTTTTTTTCCTGAGTGTTCAATAATAGATCGTAATAGTTTTGGATGCTGAAGATTTAATGGTCTGAATACAAACTCCTGTAATTCTTTTATAATAAAAGAATCATTTTTGAGAAATTGTTCCTCTTTTAGTTTCGGATATAATAAGATTGTTTCCATATGGTTAAAATAGATTTAATATGAGACAAATATAGAAATTTCAATAAGATTATCTCAAAATTATGGTTAAATAATTATTAATATATTGAAAAAGTTGAACCTGTCTTATAGATTACCTTAAAACTAACTACCGGAAGTTTTATATGGTTTCAAAAAATATTGAGGATTTTATTTTTATTATTTCAATTCTATTACAAAACACATCCTGTTGCATGTTACATCAGTTTCCATTTAATCTTTCTTTTTCAAGCTCTTTTATTGTTTCATTGCACATATTCCTGTATTTTTCAAGTACATCCTGGTACTTATCTTTACCGGCCAGGTTTTCTGCTTCCCGCGGATCACTCTGAAGGTTGTATAATTCCTCATGCCCGGGATGTTGTCTGTAACGGAAATATTTCCAGGTCTTTGTTCTGATGCCTTCACTCTGGGGTATGTATTGTAAATCATAGAGATGTTCGCAAAGAAAATGGTCTCTCAGATGGTCTGTTTTTCCGTTTAACAGCGGAAGCAGGCTTTTTCCCTGCATAACACCGGGAACTTGTATTCCGGCCAAATCAAGAATAGTGGGTGCTATGTCAATATTCAGGGCCATATCCTCAAAAGTATTTTGCACGGGTTTTTTGCCGGGTTGATAAATGATAAGCGGCACACGTAAAGCATATTCATACATCAACCACTTACCTGCAAAACCTCTTTCTCCGAGGAAATAGCCATTATCTCCCATCAGCATGATAACGGTATTATCAGCCATTCCATGTTCCTCCAGCGCCTTCCTGATACGTCCGATGACCCTGTCAACACCGGAAATCATACGATAATACCCTTTTACCATACGTTGATATTTCTCAGGTGTATCATACCGCCAATGCCACCGTACCCTGTTGAGTCCTTCTTTAACAAAATCCGGTTGGGATTCGAAATATTCCGGTTCTGAGAACAGCGGTACTGGAATCGTAACATCCTGATACAGGGAATCCATGTCAGGTGGCCAAATATACTGCTCCGGCGACTGGTCCTCAGCATGTGGTGCATTGAAACTAAGGGAGAGACAAAACGGTCTGTTCTCAGGTACATTATCCAAAAACTCGAGAGACCTGTCGCCCATCAAATCAGTCAGGTGACGATGTTTTGACCAGCCCGGTCCGACAAGCCTGTAATAAAATCCTATGCCGTGTGTGTCATAATAATCAAACAATGTTGTATCCAGCTTATTTTCCAGCCACATACCAAATTTCCCGATGAAACCGCTATAATATCCGGCTTCTTTCATGAGCCGGGGATATGATATGTCTACGTATTCCTTTTCCAGTGGCGGCGTTCCGAAAGTCATCATATGTGTTCTTTCGTACATGCCGGTTAATATGCTGGCCCTGCTGGCTGCGCAAATCGGTGTTGTCACAAAAGCATGGCTGAAATAAGCGCCCTGTTCTGCCAGTTTGTCCATTTCGGGTGTGTGAATGATGTCATTTCCGGCATACCCAAGAGCATCCCAGCGTTGATCATCCGTGAGGATGAAAATGATATTCGGTCTTTCTGTTTGTTGTGCCATACTATCAGAAAGCAAACCTGATCCGGCAGCAGGCATGAATAACCAGGAGAGACAGATGAGAGATTTTGGATTCATATAAAGATATTAAAGAGATTCAACATCAATGGTCATGTGTATATTTTTTTCTTCGAAACTGTCGAGATATTCAGCCCGTCCTTCCTGTCGTTCGGTTATTCTGCCGCCTGCCAGACAATTACCTGGCTCCAGGCCCAGAACATATTCTCCCTGTCCGGTCATTTTCCATTCGATGAGGTAGGGTAAAACAGCTTTATTCCAGGAGACCCTGACTTTGATGCCAAGTTTTGGGTTTATGAGTTCGTAACTCACATTGTTATTTGCATCAGCTTTTAAGTCATGAAAATATACGATTTCTTTAAACCCGGTTATTGGACCGGAAAAATCAGCCCGGGAATCCGGTTCGGCATTATCATCTCGTACAATCGTATTTTCCGGATCAAGGATAAGTTGAGCTTCTTCACAGAATAAAGGGAATCCCCAGTTCAAATGATATAACAACATGATTTGTTCCCTGCTGAATCCTTCATTAACAATGGTATCAAAAATCTCAATGCGGTTATGCTCAGAAGAGAAAAGCATTTTTCGCCTGTTTACAAGGTTTTCGCCAAAAGTATTAGCTTCTCTGGTCTGTCCTGAAACCTCGATATAGTATTCATCTTGTTTCCAGTATTCATTGATACTCACTTTTTCAGCAGGGACAGAACTAACCCTGCCGTGCAATCCAAAATGTTCGTCATCATCAACCGGCGGCCCGGCATTACGCATCCCGCAGGTTGTAAGCAACCCACCACCGAAACTCCTTAGCCAGCCCATGCCCTTGTCATCAAAAAACTTATTGGAAACAAGACCGTTTTTTGATTTCCAGGCAAGGGGAATGCCCCTGAAACCGGCATCAAAAATATCCAGGGCTTTGTCAGGCAGAAGTGTCACATCAAGTCCGCTGCCATTCTGTACACGGATGATGTTTGTACCCTGGCCAATACCTTCTGTTGTTGTGTACTTTTGAGCGCCGGCTAATTGAGAAATGTTTCCGGTACGGCCAAGTATTTCCTGCTTTGTGTAGTTTTTACCTGCAATATTCATGTTTTTGACTGTTTTATGAGTTTGTTAAGGAAGATTTCTATACAAGCATAAACAAAATAACCAAAAGAAAGACGAATGTAGAAAAAATAGCTCAATAATTTATCTGAAAATCTAAAAAAAAAACACTTTTAAAACCAATGCAAATTTACCCGAAATCAAAATTCAATCATATAGCTTACTTTTGGAAAAGTATAGACATCTTCCTCTTTAACAATTTTTTAACACCCAAAGCATCCATATAACTATTGTTTTGGTATTCTTCCTTATCTTTTTGGTCTTCCCATTTGTCGATATTATTTTCAGCCTCATGCTTTTGGGAATCAAGCGCCCCGAGTCCCCAAACCAAAAAGACACCTACTCTGTCTGTTGGAAAATCACATCTAAAGGATAAATCCTGGTATCCGATCAGTCCGGCTTCAGGTGGCAGAAGTGGTGTAATCAAAGCTAAGGTAGAATACCTGTAATTGAACAGGTAAGTGGAATGTTTATTCAATAAAAACGGGCCTTCAGAAGTAATGCCAGTAAGAACACCTCCATCCGGAATGTGTGTTCACGCTTATCAGGATTTGCTGACCTGAGATTTAAATCAAAGACACCTGTCAATGCATCACCGTATTCAGCAGAGAATGCTCCGGTGAAAAAATCAGAAGTCGCCAGCATCTGGCTGCTCAGGGCAGTTAGTCCGCCACCACCAAAAGTGACAAGATTGGCAAAATGGTTCGGATTCGAAATCTCAATTTCTTCAAGTAACCATAGTAGCCCTTTCGGTGTATTACCGCGGATAACAATACCATTGTTTCCCGGTGATTGAGCAACACCGGCAAATGTTGATGCCAAACCTGCCGGAACATCAAATTTCCCGGCGTATCTGCCGGACTCTTCCATATTGACGTTCCGGGCGCTTATCAAGGTCATCGTTCATAAGGTGACCAATGGCATATCGGCCAATTATCCTGAGGTTTACATGCGTCGCCGCGATCCGGATACGATGGTTATTGCTGATGACTTGCCCATGGATAAAGAAAGATTCCCGGACAGATTTGGATATGAATTCGATATATTGCAAAAAGACACCTTAAAATGGCTTCAAAAGCAGGACTTAGCTGTTTTTTTCTATTTTGCCGGTCGTGAAAAGATTGGGTCCGGAGGAATTGCCATTGCACCTGCAAATGCCGGATTCTTTGCTATGGGATTGGCCATGCTTCAAAGCATTATTCCGGTCGATGAATTACCTGAAGTTTTTTCAATAGATTCGGTTATTTATGTTGCGCCTACATTTCGGCATACACATTTCGGTGGAAAACAAATTGTTGTCCACAAGCGTTCAGAAAAGTTGCATGAGATATTTTCATATAATCTGTACCCTGGCCCCAGTGCGAAAAAAGGATTATACGGGGCATTATTGACAAAAGGCGAAAAGGAAGGATGGGTGACAGCACACTGTTCAACTGTTCAGGTGGTAAGCCCTTACGATAACATTACAACTTTCATGCACGAGGGAGCAAGCGGTGGTGGGAAAAGTGAAATGCTGCAAAACATAGTCAGAGAAGAAAACGGGCAGGTATTAATAGGCGAAAACATCTTGACAGGTGAGAAAAGAATCATCAGCTTTCCATTGTTTTGTTCATTCAATCCTGTAACAGACGATATGGCTTTATGTCATCCGTCTATTCAAAAAAACAACGGAAAACTAACAGTTCTGGATGCCGAAAATGCCTGGTTTATTCGGGTTGATAGTATCAATGAATATGGTGATGACCCATTTCTTGAGAAATTAACCATTAAGCCCACTGAACCTTTGTTATTTCTGAATATAGATACAAAACCGGATTGTACGGCCCTCATCTGGGACCATTCAGAAGACAGTCCGGGGAAAAAATGTCCGAATCCCAGGGTTATTGTTCCCAGAGATATCGTTCCCCATGTAATAAAAAAGCCGGTAACTGTTGACATAAGAAGCTTTGGTGTAAGGACACCGCCCTGTACCAAAAAGAAGCCAACGTATGGTATCATCGGGCTGTTTCATATTTTACCGCCTGCACTGGCCTGGTTATGGAGGCTGGTATCACCCCGCGGACATGCCAATCCAAGTATTGTTGATGGCAGAGTCATGGCAAGCGAAGGGATTGGTTCATATTGGCCATTTGCAGCCGGTAAAATGATTACCCATGCAAATTTACTCCTGGAGCAGATAAAAAATACACCCCGTATGCGCTACAAACTAGTACCAAATCAGCACATTGGTGCCTGGAAAGTTGGCTTTAAACCTCAAATGCTCATGCGGGAATATCTGACCAGGAGAGGAAATGCAAAGCTTCGAAAAGACCAGTACCAACCGGCACGTTGTTCTTTATTGGGGTTTGAACTGAATTATCTCACACTTGAAGGGGAAAAGATACCAACGAGATTTCTGAAGGTACACAGGCAGGTAGAAGTAGGAACCGAAGGTTATGACGCAGGCGCTGAAATCCTGCTTGATTTTTTTAAAAAGGAATTGACTAAGCGCCTAAAACCCGAATTATCTGATACCGGCAAAAAGATTATCGAGGCTTGTTTGTCCGGTGCTAAAATGGATGATTATATTGATATTATCCCGATGGATTATCAATATTCATTTCATACAGCAAATAATATTATTGCTTGATAATGGATTTACATAAACTTCGATTGATTGAAGCAATTTATTAAGAGCCCTGAGTATGACAAAAATGCTTGGGGGCCTACAATTACAAAAGAATAGAAAAAACTTCATCTCAAAAAAAAACAGAAAAATAGCTTTGATATGTTGGTACAAACCAAAGAATCACAAGATAATATGACACCTCAGAAAGCATTGAACTATTTAAAAGAAGGTAATTTACGGTTCCTGAATAATCAAAAAACTGACAGAGATTTGATTAAGCAGGTGGAGCAAACATCAGAAGGTCCGTTTCCGTTTGCAACAATTCTCAGTTGCATAGATTCACGCACATCTCCCGAATTGATTTTCGATCAGGGACTGGGGGATATATTTAGTATCAGAATTGCAGGTAATGTATTAAACGATGATATTTTAGGAAGTATGGAATTTGCCTGCCGTATTGCCAATTCCAAATTAATTGTTGTTTTAGGTCATACGAAGTGTGGGGCAATTATTGGTGCATGTAATGATGTAAAAACAGGCTATTTGACCGGTTTGGTAAATAAAATAGAACCGGCTATCGCTGCGGAAAACACCATCACTGAAAACAGGAACGGAGAGAATGTAGATTTTGTGAATAAAGTTGCAGTCTTACATGTCAATCATACGATTAACCAAATACGGTCGAAAAGTTCAATTCTTCGTGAACTTGAAACAAAGGACAAAATAGGTATTTCCGGCGCTTTGTATGATATAGATACTGGCGCAGTTACCTTTTATTGATAAATGAGTACATTCATTTTAGAATTTTGAGGGTAGGAATTTCCTCATGCGTATTCTGTTTTCCCGCATTTTTAAGGCTGATTATTTTGATTTTTAATGCTGCATAGGAAAACTTTGGTAAGTCAAAAAAAAGAAATAGTTATTGAAGCTATGATAACCACATATTTTGTAAACCTGTTTATCCATGCGGAAGCAGACAACTTTTCAGACTGAATTGCAATCTCATCACTCAATTTGCTGCAAAGTGGTTTTTCTTTTCACGCTTCATTTTACTGCTGAGATAAATAACCCGGCAGCAAAACAGATTAAAAAATCATCATGATCTGAACTCAGTAAATTCGAAAGATAAAGGCTCAAGGCATAGATTTTGAAAAATACTGAGTTCAGATGATATATCCATTTTTCTTATGTCAGGTATTTTTGGAGTGGATAAACTTGTTGAGAGGTCCGTAAACGGAAAGGTTGATAATTCAACGACGAATAATTAACATAATTGGTTTGATACATGGGGCAGGCAAGATTCTTCAAAATGGCCAAATCAAGTTACAAACTTTTCATTCCTCAAAATAGAAACATTTTTTTGATGCGATTATCGATATCAGGAAAAATATCGTCAGGATTTAAAGGTTAAGGCATTAAAAAAAACTGACCTATACATCTAATTAATGTCACACGTGAGAGTGGACTTCATTTATCTGATATAAAAATTTTGGTTACAGGGAAAATGATAAATGGACAATTCTTTTAAAAAAAACAGTTACAATAATAATAATCTCGCATTTACACCCATAACATTAGTAAAATAATCCAGAAATTGACAGGTAGATTCTATCTAAACATAAAACATTATAATACAATTTAATAAGATATAAACATTGTTAAAAACGGGAAAAATCAGATTTAACAAATATTCACATTTGTATATTCATTGTTGAGCGTATATACAAACAAAAAACATTTGTAATCTCGTTACAATTTTGATGATTACAAATGTAACAAAACAATGTCAGGCAAGTAATAATACATTGATAAATAACTTTTTATGCAAAAGAACTCATCTTATTTCAAAGGGTTTTACCCAAAAAAATCAGGATTTGCTAAAAATATTAGGATTGCTTAAAATAAAACCGCTTTAAAATGCTATATACCAGAATTATAAGTATATTTTAT
>CAZVTW010000153.1:0-11956 GCA_964629805.1 uncultured Bacteroidales bacterium
TCTTCACACCAGCCTGCTCTTCAGCTTGTTCAACGGCTGTTTGTATGGCATTTGATGTATCTTCAATGTTCTGGACAACCCCACGCTTCACGCCATGAGAAGGTGATTTGCCAAGTCCCAGTACTTCAAGCTTGCCATATTCATCCTTTTTTCCAATTATAGCGACTATTTTGGTCGTTCCGATGTCAATTGCTGATATTGTTCTTTCTTCCTGTTTCATGATAGTTTTTTTATGTATTTTTATTTTTTTATTCATGCGGTGTACATACCACCTGGTTACTGTATTTTACATTTATCGTTTTATACTGATTCCATCCAATCCGGTTGAGACCTTCAATATAAAAAGCATATAATTTCTTAAATTTCCATTCTATATTTTTTTGATCCCCAAAAATGATATAATGAGGTCCGACACGTGGAATTAGTTCAAATTCTTCATATTCATTGACATAAATTTGTTCAATCTGTGCTCTCCAAAACGTATCCTGTCGTAAATATCCGCTCAGTGAGTGTAATCCGGTCAAAAGATTTTTATTCAGCATTGTTGTTGTGTCACTCAGGTGAAAAATATTAAAATTATTATTGACTATTTTTTCTACATGTCCGTTTAAAACAGGTAAAAAAGGTATTTCGCTGCCTGAAAAATGTATTATTTGTCCGTTTTCACACAGATACAACGATTTTCCGCTCTCATCAAAAATCCTCACCAGTGGATTGTGTTGTTCCAGTTCAATAAATAGCCTATCATTCACCGTCGTGTATATTTCCGATATTTTTACAGGCGGATAATTATTTATGGCTTTTTCAACAGAGTCCAGATTGAGTTTATTCAACGATTTACCGGACAACCACCCATGCTCTTCCAGTATTTTTAATATATCATCCTGGTTAAATAGCGGATATTCAGAATTTCCGGATAATTTAATTGAAATGTTACTGTAATTTCCGGATTCTGTTTCCTTTTCCGTAAAGCTTAGAGACATGATAATATAAACCAAAATCATTGGCCAAAACACCAAAATTTTTATTTTATGTACAACACTTTTTTGCATCTATCTATTATTATTCCCATTAATATGACAGAATCCGCGTATTTTTTCTTCTATCCCGCTAACAATATATCCTATGCTTCCTGCTCCCATGGTCAAATAAACTGTATTTTCCTGTTTTTCTAAGTTTTCAATAACCTCATGGAGTTGATATTGTTTTTTATTTTTTAATTTCATTTTATCAAATATTAATTGTGAAGAAACCCCCTCTATTGGTTCCTCCCTGGCAGGATAAATATCCAGCAAAATCAATGAATCAAGTAAATCCAGGCTTTTAGCAAATTTTTTTGCAAAGTCCCGTGTCCTGGAATAGAGGTGAGGCTGAAATATTCCAAAGATTTTTTTGTTCGGAAAAACATGCCTGACAGATTTAATTGTCGCCTTTATTTCTTCCGGGTGATGTGCGTAATCATCGATGTAAGTTATTTCCGGATGCCTGAATCGGACATCAAACCGTCTTTCAATACCTTTAAATGTTGCAAGTCCTTTCCTTATCTGTTCATTGTTTGTCTGGCAAAGAGTGGCGGCTGCAACAGCAGCAACAGCATTTTCAATATTAATCAACCCGGGAACTCCAAGCAGAATATTGTTAATGACTCCGTCAGGGGTTTGAATATCAAATTCATATGAACCATTTTCTAATTTTATATTCAGTGCATAAAAATCAGCAGCGGTATTATCCAGCGCATATGTAAGCGTTTTAATTTCCGCATTGAGATTTTTCAGTTCAAGCCCAATTTTTTTGATTAGTATGCCTCCATTATCCAAATGATTGATAAATTCGGTATAGTTTTCGTGCAGAAAGGATTCTTTTTTGTAAATATCAAGATGATCAGCATCTAATGAACTAAGAATGATTATTTTTGGATATAAAAACAAGAAAGAACGGTCATATTCATCTGCTTCCACCACACATAAAGATGAATTTTCGCTTTTGACAATATTGGTATGATAGTTTTTCGAAATACCGCCAAGAAATGCCGTGCACCCTCTGTCTAACTGATTTAACAGGTGAGAAGTTATGGTTGAAATGGTGGTTTTGCCATGTGTCCCGGCAACAGCAACAGTGTGAAGTTTATTGACAATTGCACCTAATATTTCCGAACGTTTTTTCACCTGGTAACCATGTTCCATGAAATATTGTAATTCTCTATGGCCTTTTGGTATTGCCGGGGTATAAATAACCAGTGTCAGTTTTGGCTCAAAAAAATTGGCAGATATACCTCCAACATCATCATTAAAATGAACATGTATTCCTTCATGAGTCAGATCGTCTGTTAACAAGGTCGAAACCTTATCATATCCCGCCACCTCATATCCCAGCAGGTTAAAATACCTTGCCAGGGCGCTCATTCCGATTCCGCCAATGCCAATAAAATATATGTATTTGAACGTTCTGAAATCCATTATGTTTTATCAGTTATTTCGATTTTGTTCAGCAAGTTTCAACACCTCGGCTGCTATATCATTTGCAGCATTTATTTTGGCCATTTTTTTAATGTTTTCAGATAAATTAGCTGATAGAGCTGTATCTCTTGTCAGTTCAATGGCCAGGGGAACCAGCTTTGTTTCTGTTTCCGTATCTTTTACAAGTTTTGCCGCTTCTATTGCTTCCAAAGCCCTGGCATTTTTAGTCTGATGATCCTCCGCAACATTTGGCGAAGGGACAAGAATGACCGGTTTGCCAACAATGCACAATTCTGAAATTGTTCCAGCTCCTGCCCTCGAGATAATAACATCTGCCACTTTAAAAGCCATATCCATTCGCGAGATAAAATCAAATAGTTTCAGTGGCAAACCAGGTTTTGTATCAACTACTGCTTTCACCTCTTTGTAGTAAAATTTACCACATTGAAAAATAAATTGTATATCAGGACTTTTTTCTATCATCTCCAAAGCGCTGATGATACCCTTATTGATACTTTTTGCTCCACCACTACCACCGAGAACAAGGACTGTTTTCCTGTTTTCATCCAGATTGAAATATTGTATTGCTTCCTCATGTGTTGCTTTTATGTCAATCAAATTTTTTCTGACCGGATTGCCGGTCATTAAAATTTTGTCTTTTGGAAAATATGTATCCATTGAATCATATGCGACACAGATTTTATTGACTTTTCCTGATAACAACCTGTTTGTTATCCCCGGGTATGAATTCTGTTCCTGGATAAGAGCCGGGATACCTTTCCTGGCTGCCATTTTAAGTACCGGACCGCTGGCATATCCTCCAACCCCGACAACCACATCCGGTTTAAACGTGTTCAGAATGCTGTTGGACTTCAGCAGGCTAATGAATAGCTTCCAAAAAAAACTGATATTTTTAAGCGTCAGTTTTCTTTGGAAACCCTGCACAGGAAGGCCAATAATCCGGAATCCCTCTTCGGGGACCTTTTGCATTTCCAGTTTTCCTTTTGCCCCAATAAACAGTATCTCGGTTTCGGGTTCCCTGCTGACAATTGCATGTGCAACTGATACTGCCGGAAATACATGACCTCCTGTGCCACCGCCACTTATGATGATTTTTTTGTTCTTCAAAATCTTAATATTTTTTATTTCTATGCCTGAGCTGTTTGCATATTTATTTGCTCTATTGCTTCAACTTTTCTGCTGATGCTGAGCAGAATACCCAGCGCAAAGCAGGTAAACAACACTGATGTGCCTCCCATACTGACCAGAGGCAAAGGCTGACCGGTAACCGGTATCAGGTTCACAGCAACTGCCATGTTTACAACTGCCTGTATGACCAGGCTTAACGACAAGCCGGTTGCCAGTAGGGCAGGGAAGGCTTTTTTGCATTTACTGATGATTAAACCTGTCCTGTGTAATAAAATTAAATATAAAAATAAGACAATTATTCCTCCCAACATGCCATATTCCTCAATGATAATTGAATAAATAAAATCAGAATAAGACTGGGGAAGGAAATTCCTTTGGATTCCTTTTCCGGGGCCTTTACCGAAATATCCGCCGTTGACAATAGCCATTTTTGCACGTTCGGCCTGGTAATTTCCACTGCCCTCTCCATTAACATAAGTCTCTATCCGCTTCTTCCAGGTTCCAAATCGTCCTGTTTCAGGAGAAAGGAAACTAATCAGGATGATAAATGAACCTGCGATAATCAAACCTCCGATCATCAAAAGAATATAGCGTAGCTCCACCCTGCCGATATACATCATGATTGAAATGATAACAAAAAGTAGAGCTGCTGTTGACAGGTTATCAAAAAAAATCAGTAAACAAATAAAACCTGAGACAATCAGTATGACGAAAAAGGCTGTCTTCAGTCCTTCTTTTGACTTTTGGTTGATAGCCAGTATTCGTGCGACAAAGATCAACAGGGCAAATTTAGCAAAATCTGAGGTTTGAAAACTAATTCCAATACCAGGAACAGTAAGCCACCTGGTTGCTTCATTTTTCGATGTTCCAAACAACAATGTAAGTATCAACAGCAGAATTGACAGGAACAGCAGGGATGATGAAAACCGGGAATAAATATCCACCGGTATTCTGTGTACAATGAAAATGGTGAAAAAACCAATACAAAGAAAAAGAAAATGTCTGGACAGATAATGCCAGGTATCACCGTCCATGAATACATAGGCGAGATTTCCCACAGAACTGTATACTGCCAGTAAAGAGATGACAGATAACAGCAGGATTATCATCCAGATAATCATATCTCCTTTAAAAAGTTTTTTCAGTGTAAATGCCATTTTCTATTCTTTAAAGTAACCTGACTGCTTCTTTAAATTTTCTTCCCCTGTCTTCATAATTTTCGAACAGATCAAAACTTGCACAGGCAGGAGACAGAAGTACATTATCTCCATCATTGCCAAGATAATAAGCTGCTCTGACAGCTTCTTCCATGGATGTGACGTCAATAATCTCCTTTACTCCCTCAAAGGCTTTGTGAATTTTGCTGTTGTCAATGCCCAATGCAATAATTGCCTTCACTTTTTCATTGACTAAATCCATCAGTGCATTGTAATCATTGCCTTTGTCAACCCCGCCAAGAATCCAGATTGTCGGATTTTTCATGCTTTCAAGAGCATACCAGGTTGAATTTACATTAGTTGCTTTTGAATCATTGATGAAATGAATGCCGTGAACACGCATGATATACTCGAGCCTGTGCTCAACGCCTTCAAAACCTGAAAGACTTTCCCTGATATCTTCTTTCCTGATATCATATATTTTTGCAGCTATACCTGCAGCCATCGAATTGTAAATGTTATGGCTTCCTTCTAATGCCAGTTCTTGTATAGACATATTAAATTGACTGTTTTTAAGTTGAACAATTAGTGTATCATTATCAATAAAAGCCCCTTTCCCGGTCTTGTGAAAAATCGAAAAAGGCAGACTTTCAGCACGTACTTGCGTGTTTTTTAATTTTTTTTGTATGGTCGCATCATCATCACAATAAATGAAAAAATCTTGTTCAGTCTGGTTATTTAGCATCCTGAATTTTGAATCAACATACGCTTCAAAAGAATATCCGTATCTGTCGAGATGATCCGGTGTGATGTTGAGCAAAACAGCAACGTCAGCTTTAAACCGGCTTAGCCCGTCAAGCTGAAAAGAGCTGAGTTCAATAATATAGTAATCATAATCGTTTTCTGCTACCTGCAAAGCAAAACTCTGACCGACGTTTCCTGCAAAACCGACATGAAACCCGGCTTTTTTGAAAATGTGATATGTCAGTAATGTGGTTGTGGTTTTGCCATTGCTGCCTGTAATACATATTTTTTTTGCATTTGTATATCTTCCGGCAAATTCAATTTCGGAAATAACCGGAATACCTATTTTATCAGCCGACACTATGACGGATACGTTGTCCGGTACACCCGGGCTTTTTATTATTTGGTCTGCCTGTAATATTTTTGTTTCAGTATGTCCTTCCTCCTCAAATGGTATGGATTTTTCACGAAGGGATTGTTTGTATTCCTCCTTCATGGTTCCAAAATCAGACACGAAAACATCGAAACCCTTCTTTTGGGCCAGTATTGCGGCGCCAATGCCGCTTTTCCCTGCTCCTATGACAACAATTTTACTCATTCGACCTTTCGTTTTACCTGATTTTTAATGTTATTATGGTCAACACAGCCAAAATTATCCCTACTATCCAAAATCGTATGACTATTTTCGGTTCAGTATATCCTTTTTTTTGATAATGATGATGCAGAGGCGCCATTTTGAATATCCGCCTTCCCTGACCAAACTTTATCCTTGTGTATTTAAAGTAGTATACCTGCATAATCACAGATAAGTTCTCAACTAAAAATATCCCACACAAAAGGGGTATGAGAAGCTCTTTTCTGATGATAATTGCAAATACAGCTAATATTCCGCCAATTGTCAAACTCCCGGTATCTCCCATGAAGACCTGAGCCGGGAATGAATTATACCATAAAAAACCTATTGTTGCCCCAATGAAAGCGCTGCCAAAAACAACAAGTTCGCCGGTGTGGGGGATATACATGATATTAAGATAATCAGCATAAATCACATTACCTGAAACATAGGCAAGTATGCCAAGCGTAGAGGCCATAATGGCTGAGCTCCCGGTTGCCAGGCCATCCAGTCCGTCAGTAATGTTTGCTCCGTTTGACACTGCCGTAACAATAATGATAACTATCAGGATAAAGACTATCCAGGCTATTTCCTGGTAGTGTTCACCTGTCCACCTGACAAGTACGGAATAATCAAATTCATTTTTTTTAAAAAATGGTATGGTTGTGATTGTGCTTTTGGTATCACGAAATATATTTGTATTGTCACCAATTTTAATAATGTAATCAGAGTCAACCATTTCAACCGAATCTGAGGGAATGTCTTCAATGATTCTGATAACAACATCTTCGCTCAAATACAGGGTTAATCCAACAATTAATCCCAGGGCAACCTGACCCATAATTTTAAATTTTCCCTGCAGACCGCTTTTATGCTTTTTGAAAACTTTGATATAATCATCCGCAAAACCTATGATACCCATCCAAATGGTTGTGACAATCATCAGAATGACATATACATTGTCGAGTCGTGCAAACAGCAGGGTTGGAATAAGTGTAGCGCCAATAATTATAATTCCGCCCATTGTAGGGGTTCCTTTTTTTGCGTATTGTCCTTCAAGACCTAAATCCCTGACAGTTTCGCCTATTTGCTTTTTTTGTAAATACCTGATGACTCTTTTGCCAAATACAGATGCAATAAGTAACGCGGTAATAACCGAAAGCCCGGAACGAAAAGATAAATATTGGAATACCCCGGCGCCCGGCGTATTTATTTCTTCGAGATATTGAAACAAATAATACAACATGCGATTTTACTGGGTTAATTTATTTTTGTGTTTTTTATTCCAAAAATTTCTTCAACAATTTCCCTGTCATTAAAATGATGACGAATACCGTTCACTTCCTGGTAATCTTCATGCCCTTTACCCGGGATAAGAATGATGTCCCCTTCATTGGCCATAAAACAGGCTGCTTTAATCGCTTCTTTCCTGTCAACAATGGTTGTGACTTTCTTTTTCAGATCAAGTGTAATTCCTTTTTCCATATCCTCAATGATCTTTACCGGGTCTTCAGTCCGGGGATTGTCAGATGTCAGAATCACTTTATCAGCCAGTTCTGCACATATTTTTGCCATCAGTGGCCTCTTTGTCCTGTCTCTGTCTCCGCCAGCCCCCACAAGGCTGATAAATGTCTCATTTCCGGTACGTACCTGGTTAATTGACCTGAGCACATTTTCAAGTGCATCAGGTGTATGGGCATAGTCAATAATAGCCGTAACACCATCTGGAGAATTTATTGTCTCAAACCGCCCGGTGACATTATCCAAGCTGCTTATGTGCTGAAGTACTTCCTGCTTATCCTGTCCAAGCATTACTGCCACGCTATAAACAGCTAACAGATTATGTGCATTAAAATTTCCGGTCAGTTTTGTCCATATCTCCCTTTTATCAATTTGCAGAAACAGTCCAGTGATATGGCTTTCAAGTATTTGGCCCATATAGTCAGCAAAAGATTTGATACCATAGGTCGCAATTTTTGCTTTTGTGTTCTGGACCATTATTTTTCCATTTTTATCATCACTATTTGTCAGTGCAAAAGCAGTTTCCGGCAAATTGTTAAAAAACTGCTGCTTTGCTTTGATATATGCATTGAATGTGGAATGATAATCCAGATGATCGTGAGTGATATTGGTGAAAATACCTCCGACAAAATGGAGGCCTGCAATTCTGTTTTGGATGACTGCATGCGAACTCACTTCCATAAAACAGAATTCGCAGCCTACATCGTTCATTTTTTTCAGGTTTTTATTGATTGTAATGACATCCGGCGTGGTCAGTGTAGATTTTTCAACCTGATCATGGACCATTATTTGTATTGTTGACAATAATCCGGTTTTATAACCCAACAATTCAAACAAACGGTAAAGTTGCGTTGCAATCGTGGTCTTTCCGTTAGTGCCGG
The DNA here is from genome assembly GCA_964629805.1 of uncultured Bacteroidales bacterium. Classification (GTDB taxonomy): domain Bacteria; phylum Bacteroidota; class Bacteroidia; order Bacteroidales; family CAZVTW01; genus CAZVTW01. The sequence goes on from CAZVTW010000153.1 coordinate 8,522, forward strand.
TTACACCAACAAGTTTAAGATTTTGTGAAGGGTGATCGTAAAATTCGGAAACAATGTTTCCAAGGACATAATCAGGAGATTCAACCAGGACATAGGTAACATCCTGACGGATTTCCTGTGGTAATTCCTGGCAAAGAACACAAACGGCTCCGTTTTTAACAGCATGGTTGATATAATTATGCCCGTCAACCTTTGTTCCTTTCATAGCAGCAAACAGATATCCCTGTTCCACTTTCCTGGAATCAATTTCAATCCCGGCAATCCGGATATCGGTATTACCGTAATGATTTTCAATTTTTATATGTTTCAGGATGTCTGCCAGTTTTTTCATTTATCTTTTCTCTATTTATATTTTTGACATTGTTAATAATATTTCGTCTCCTGGTTTTATTGAAGTACCCGGCTCTATAGATTGTTCGACAATGGCGCCTCTGCCGTTAATTCTAACCTGTAGTCCCAGTTTTTCAAGTATTGAGACCGCATCCTTAATCCCCATTCCTTTCACAGAAGGAACCTGTTCGCTGTCCACAATACGGTCATGAAATTCGACATATGAATCATGCTTCTCAGTTACAACCCAGGGAGATGATAATCCACGGTGTTGCCTGGGAATATGAAGACCTTTAAGAACAGTTTCGATTTCTGTCTTTAGTCCGTGTTTTGAATATGGTATTTTATTGACAGCGTATACAGGTTTCTTTTCTTTATTGACAATTTCATGGAATTCAGGGCATAAGGGGAATATTTTGTCGGCAATTTTTCTGAAAACCGGCGCCGCAACAGAGGCGCCATAGTAACCATTTCGTTTTGGATTGTAGATCATCACAATACATGAATACTTTGGTCTGTCAGCAGGAAAATATCCGGCAAAAGAAGCCCGGTACCGGCTTACATATCCGTGCTCTTTGTCGTATATTTTCGCTGTGCCTGTTTTTCCGGCTATTTTATAATTGTCATTTTTAATTCCTTTTGCTGTACCTTCCTGTACCACACCCTCCAGTATTGTCCTGGCTTTTTTAATATTTGCCTTCGAACAAATGGCAGGGTTAATGATTTTAGGATTAAATTCTTTTACTATACTTCCATGTTCTCTTATCTCCTTTACAAACAATGGCTTCATCATCCTCCCGTTATTGGCAACAGCATTATAAAAAGTTAATATCTGCAGAGGTGTCAGCTCTATTTCATATCCGATAGACATCTGCGGCAGCGATACTTTTGACCATAACCTGTCACCGGGATATTTGATGTAAGGATTGGCTTCACCCAAAATTTCAATGCCTAAGGGATTATTCAGGTTCATCGAATATAACCTGTCAATGAATTTCTCCGGCCTGCTTTTGTAATATTTATAGATTATTTTCGAAATTCCGACATTAGAAGAGACCTCGAATGCCTGTGCAACTGATATCCGTCCGTAGCCACCTCGTCTGGAGTCCCTTACACGAAATCCATGATAACTTTTTATTCCGCCTTCTGTATCAACTATTTCATTTAAACTGATATATCCGTCTTCTAATCCTGCTATGAGGGACATCAGTTTAAAGGTTGAGCCTGGAGCTGCACTGTAGCCAATGGCATAATTATAGGCTTCGTGATAGTCGCCAAGCGTATCAACAAGATTAGCAATGGCCAGAATATGACCTGTTTTTACTTCCATGACAATAGCAGTTCCGAAATCAGCCTGGTTATATTTCAACTGTTCAAGTAATGCGTTCTCCGTAACATCCTGGATGTTAATATCAAGCGTGGTGACAACATCTCTGCCGTCAACAGGTTCAACCACACCCTTTTCGTCAATCGGCATAAGAACTTGTCCGGAGTAAAGCCTTTGCATAACACTAAAACCATCAATACCCTTCAGTTCATGATCGTATGCTCCCTCAATGCCAACAACATTTCTTGTTTCTGCCTTGTTTTTGACACGACCTATTGTTCTGGCGGCTAAATTTTTAAATAATTTGTTCCGTTCAATGTGTTGTTCGGCAATAAATCCACCCTTTATTCGTCCTCTTTTAAAAATCGGGAATGATTTCATTACCTTATATTCCCGGTAATTTACTTTTCGCTTGATCAGATGATATTGTTCCCCTTTTTTTCGGGCCTTAATCAGATATTGCATCCATTCCCCTTTTGACCTGTAATCACTATCGGAAGCGTCATTAAAAAGATTTGCAAGGCAGGTTGCAAGTGAATCAACATTGTCGAAAAATTCCCGGTCTGACAAAGCAGGGACTATCATATCCATATGTATTTGAAAATATGGCACTGAACTGACCAACAAGCGATCATCACGGGCATATATATCCCCTCGTTTTGCCTCAATCGTCACATCCTCAAAGTTTAACTGCTCTGCCTTTTGTTGCCAGATATCATGTTCAAATGTGATGAGCTGGAATATTTTTATCAATATCCTCAACCCGACAACAAGCAGGATCAGATAGATGTAAGTATATTTCCGCTTTATTTCATTTTTAATCTCCGACATTTGCTTTTACCAGTTCATTTTTTAATGACAATTTTTTTTGGTGGTACTTTTGATTCTACCAGGTCTAAATCATATTGTTTTATCATCTTCTTTACTTCTGAGCGATTTGAACTATACATCAGTTCAGAAGCCAACGAAATCGATTCATATCTGAGTTCCTTGATTTCATTTTTTAATCTTGATGTATTTTTTGCCAGATTTTCAGCACGGTAGCGCACCCCGATATACAAAAATGCCAGGAAAGCCAGGAACAAAATAAATGGCAATTCTCTAATGAAATTTGGCGCACCCAGAAAAGCACCTGCTAAAAATGATTTTAGCGGATTATTCTTATGACCTGTTTTCTCTCCTTTATTTTCTTCCGTCTTAATCATCATGCTCGCTATACTTTTTCTGCAATTCTCAATTTAGCGCTTCTTGCCCTGTTGTTTTCCTGTATCTCCTTTTCATCAGGTACGATAACTTTTTTATTTACCTGTCTGAAAATTTCATTTGTATGTCCATATATATCGGCCCTGATTTCCCCTTCAAAATTGCCGGTTCTGAAAAAATTTTTTACAATCCTGTCCTCAAGAGAATGGTAAGAGATGATGACCATTCTGCCTTTTGCACTTAAAAGATTATACCCGTGTTCAAGGAACTCTTTCAAACTGTTGATTTCATCGTTTACCTCAATTCTTAAAGCCTGAAACACTTTAGCAAAAAACTTATTCGTCTGTTTGCCCGGTACATACTTTTGTAATATGGCAGTCAAATCATGAGATGTTTTAATCTTTTTTTCTGTTCTTGTTTTGACAATGATTTCAGCAATTTTTCCTGCATTTTTTATTTCACCATATTTATACAGGATATCCGCAATTTTATCCTGCGTATATGTATTGATAATATCTGCGGCTGTCAGCTTTTTATTCCTGTTCATTCTCATGTCCAAATCACTGTCAGCTTTA
>CAZVTW010000154.1:0-11921 GCA_964629805.1 uncultured Bacteroidales bacterium
GATACTTCCTGAAAAACGGCGAACCATATCATGAAGGTGATATTTTTAAACAACCTGAATTAGCCCTGCTCCTTAGAAAAATATCAGAATCAGGCATTAATGAGTTTTACAGGGGTAATACAGCCAAACAGATAGACTCAGATATGCGTCAAAATGGCGGATTGTTACGGTATGACGACCTGGCGTTGATACCATACCCAATCGAACGGGAACCGCTTCACAAAACATTTCGTAGTCTTGATATTTATTCCATGCCGCCTCCCGGCGCAGGCATGTCCCTCCTGTTTGCTCTTAAAATGCTCGATTTTCTGCCGCTTGATTATAAAATTAAAGAAGAAAACACTTTATATCATATTATTATCAGCATTATCAGGAAATCTTTTCTTGAAAGGTCTGACCGCCCTTATGATTCTCATTTCTTTGCCCAGATTTCTGACAGCGCAAAAATGCTGGATGATAATTATGCCAATGAATGTATCAGGGAGATCATCACTGATGTAGATAAGAAATTGCTCCCCATCATTCCAACGGAGGATGAAATCTCAGGTGAAACAACCCATCTTTCTGTCATTGACAAATCAGGTCTGGCAGTGAGTCTGACTCAGTCTATTGAACGCGTTTACGGAAGTAAAGCAGCAGCCGAAGGCCTTGGCTTTTTGTATAATAATTATTTATACGACTTTGATTATAATTTACCTGAACATCCCTACTACCTTAGGCCAAACGCCCATCCCTGGGCTACTGTGGCTCCAACGCTTATTTTCAGCAACAATGATATATGGATGTCACTTGGAAGTCCCGGGAGTGAAAGAATTGTATCAACCCTGCTGCTTTTCTTATTGCGAATGACTGATTATAATTATTCAATTCGCGAAGCAATGCAGGCACCCAGAATACATTGTTCACTCGGTGGAAAAGTAACCCTTGAAGTGAACGGCTTTGGAGACAGGCTGGTTGACTACCTGATAAAAAAAGGGTACAGGGTTGACAAACGTGAAGATAATGCCTTTTATCTCGGATGTATACAGGCAGTGCTGAAAAAAATGACAGGACGTGGATTTCAGGGAGTAGCAGATGTCAGAAGAGACGGCACAACAATGTAAAACAATATGAAAAATTTGCCTTTTCTTATTTCAATACCCCATGGTGGTACCAAAACACCTCCGGAACTCGTAAAATGTGTTTCCATCTCAAAAAAAGACCTTTTTGATGATACGGATGCTTTCTCAGGGGAAATATATGATGTAAGCGGGCTTGTTGAAAAAGTACTACGGGCAGATATAGCCAGGGCTTTTATTGATTTAAGCAGGGATGTACATATGGTTCCGCCGCAATACCCTGACGGGATTATAAAAAGCATGACCTGCTACGGAAAGCAAATTTACAGGGATGGTTTTGTTTTTGATGAAAAACTAAAAAAAAAACTCATAAACAAATATTACACACCGTATCATAAAGCGATTCAGCAGGCAATTTCAACAAATCACATAAAACTGGGCCTTGATTGTCATACAATGGCAGCAACCGGGCCAGCTATTTCACCTGACAAAGGCAAGCAGCGTCCGTTAATCAATATTGGTGATAATGAAGGAAATGCAGCGCCTTCAGCGTTTTCGGAAATCCTCAGGAAAAGTTTCATCACAGTCTTCGGCTTCGCAGAGAAGGATGTTACAATTAACCAACCATTCAAAGGTGGTTATATTACCAGGGGCTATGGAAATAATCCTGTCCCATGGCTTCAGATCGAGATGAACAGGAAACTCTATCTGTCGCCGGAGTGGTTTAATGAGGAAAACCAGGAAATAAATCCCGGCAGGTTAAGTTATCTCAATAATCATTTCAGGGATGTTCTGATAAAATTTTATTCTCAGTTGATTCAAAATACAAAACACTTTTAAAACCGAATCCCCATGACAAGCATATCATCGACCTGTTCCTCGTCTTTCATCCAGTTATTCATTGTTTCATCCAGGATTTTAAGCTGTTCCTTCATTGGCTCTTGATGTATTTCGAACAAGAGATTTCTGAAATTTTTGGACAAAAACTTTCTGCTTTTCGCCCCCCCGGTCTGGTCAATATAACCGTCTGAAAAGATATAAATACAATCACCGCTCCTGATATCAAATTCATGATTGGTAAATTCTTCAAGCGATTTATAATAAATACCAACCGGCATCCTGTCAGCCTTTACCTGCATAAATTCACCATCCCTAATCATATAAAAAGGATTATTAGCGCCTGCATATTGTAATTTATTATTCTGCTTGTCGATGATACAGATTGCCATGTCCATACCGTCCCGTGTCTCACCCTCCTGGCCTGTTTGCCTAAGCGAGGTCATAATATGTTCACGGAGTTCGTTCAAAATTTGATTTGCCTGTGAACTACCTTTATTGACTATCTCATTGAGAAAGGAAATACCAAGCATACTCATAAAGGCGCCGGGAACGCCATGTCCGGTGCAGTCAGAGGCTACAATAAATATAAGCCTGTTTGTTTCCTTCACCCAGTAAAAATCTCCGCTGACAATATCCCTGGGTCTGTAGAAAATAAAATAATCATCAAAAAGTTTGTCGATTATTCTGAGTGGGGTTAAAAGTGCATTCTGAATGCGGCTGGCATATTGAATACTATTGGTGATATTGACATTTTTGTCTTCAATCTGATTCTTTTGTTGTTCTATTTCCTCTTTTTGTTCCGAAATTTTTCTTGTGCGCTTTTGAACTTCAAGTTCCAGCAATTCTTTATCTCTTCGCAATTTAGCCAGCCGGTAACGAATAAAGAAAAATATACCCGATGCGAGCGCTATGATACAGATGAGAATAAACCACCAGGTTTGCCAGAAAGGAGGTTTTATTGTAAATCGAAATGATGATTGATCGCTTTCAATCCATTTACCAGGTCTGTTGGAAGCCTGAACCCGAAATGTATATTTTCCCGGTTGTATATTGGAATATGTCACTGATCTCAGTTTTGAACCCAGGCTCCAGTTTAAATCATATCCTTCAAGTTTGTATCGGTACAGGAGCTTTTCAGGCTCCTTGAACCATAAACCTGTATATTCAAAAATCAGGTGATTTTCATTATATCGAAATACCTGTTTCCCTTGTTCTAAATCTTTATAGAACAGCCTGATATTATCAATGAATATTTTTGGCCTGAGTGTATCAACCGGTTTGTTTTTCGGATTGTATTTTATAATTCCTGACTGTGTACCTATCCACACGGCCCCGTCTTTATCTTCAAACAAAGCATTGATATTCGGCTCCAGATAGGCAACGCCATATTCATCACCATAATGATGTAAGGTTGAATCCCTGGTATTAAATTCTTCAATCCCTTCATTAGAGATGATGATAATTTCACCTCCTGCACTGGTGGCTAAGGAGCTGATAAGATTAGTCTGAAGTCCCTGGTCAATTGATAACTGATGAAATTCCTCCCCGTCAAAATGAAATATGCCGCCCTCTGAGGAACTCATCCAAATGTCCTGGTCCGGAGTTTCTATAAAAGTGTATATGACACTTTCCAGTCCGTCTTCAGGTCCAAAGTTACGTATTATTCCGTTTTCAAGTACAGAAATGTTTTCTCCGTCCTCTGCAATCCACAATCGATTTTTGGAATCCATAAATGTTGAATAAACATAATTGTTCGTCAATCCGGAATCTGTTGTATAATTTTTGAAAGAAACCTCCTGATAATTTATCTGACCGATTGAAACACCACCGCCCAATGTAGAAATATACAAAGATGAATCCTTTCCGGCAATGTATATAATGCTATTATTGGCCAGGCCATCATCAATACTAAAAGAATCAAATTTCTTCAATTCCGGAGAAATGCGTATAATTCCGGAGCCATAGGTACCAGCCCACACAAAGCCTTTATGGTCTTCATACAGAGAATTAAAATAAGCTGTTGTAAGTTCCGGAAATAGCTCCTTCACCTGCATCAGTAAATGTCCGCCACCGGAATTTTTTTGATAAATGACCAGTTGTTCCGGGCTACTGGCCCAAATTCTGTCCTGTGAATCAACCAGGACATCAAAGACATTTTCAACCGGAAAACCACGAGATTTATCGAGAAATTCAAATACATCACCGGTAAAAAGAGATACACCGTTTTGTGATCCAATCCAGATATTATATTCACAATCAATGTGGACATGATATGTCTTATTAGACAGTAATCCAAGGTTGTCTGTGAATTGGTTATAGATAATGTCTCCACCGGGTTTCCATTCCAGCTCAACAATTCCCTTTCGTTTGGTACTAACCCATATTTCATTGTTCCGGCGAACAACAAAGTTGTTGACTGTCCCAAAGCGCCAGTTTCCGGGAATAAAAAATGAAGCGGAATAGGTGTTATACATGCATAGCCCTGCATCTTCCATACCTATCCAAAGCGAACTATCTGAGGAAAAAGAAAGATGCTTCACGATATTATCCGGTAAACCGTCAGTCATTGAAATTTTCGAGAATTTTTTATTCGAAAGATTATAAACCGACAAACCGTTATCTGTCCCAAACCACATATTACCCATGGAATCCTTTGCGATTGCATACACATAATCATCACTCAGACCTTCAAATGTACTCAGGTTTTTTAACCGCCTGCCATCCCAGTAATACACACCTTCGCCAAGGGTAGAAAACCAGATAATATTTTCTTTGTCAATAAAAATGTCGGTTATTTCAACTGTTCCAAGCCCTGCTTCCGGTTTAAATGCACGGGGAATATCATTTTTTAAGATTGATATTTTCCCATTCCTGTGGCCGGTCCAAATTTGTCCTTCCTTATCCTGGCTGATGGCAGTCACATCATTACCAGCCATGCTATCTTCTTCCGTAAAATACAGAAAATCAACACCATCATACCTGGCAAGCCCTTCGCTTGTTCCAAACCATATAAAGCCTTTGTTATCCTGATATGTGACATTAACCTGATAATTTTTTTTGCTTTTATAAACTTCAATGCTTTTAAAATGAGGACTTTGTCCGGTAGTTTTAAGAATCAGGACAAAAAGGATGAGAAAACAGATACTGATATGAGCATATTTTTTTTTAATCATGGTGAGATAGATATTTTCAGGTTCAACAATCAATTTCAGGAAGATTTTTAGCGTTTTGGAACAAGTTCTGCTTCAATTTCAACACTGACTTCCTCTGCTATTTTTTGATAAACAATGCTGGGTATCTTAATGTTGTGTTCGTCAAGGAAAACTGTAAAATCGGCTGAAATATATATTCTGTTATTTCCTGACCGTACCCTGCAACGAATAATACGCTGTTGTTCAACACCATGAATAGAAAGAATACCTTTTGCACGAATCCTGTAACTTCCGGATTGTGTAAGATCTATTTCTTCAATAATTTTACCCTGAAAAGTACCCTTTTCATGTTTATCCGACTCCATGTAATTTTCATTAAAATGCACTCTTTGGAGGGGGCTGTTAAATCCTTCGAATGTTTTGATATCAAAGCCAAAAGCAAAGGTTCTGTCTGATAATTTCAATACACCTTTCAATTTGTCTGATGAGGCTTCTATGAGTTCAAGCGGAGCATCCGAGACAAAGCCAACACTTCCTTTCTTTGTTACAAAAATCTCATCATTATTGTTTTGTGCGAAAAGAATATTGATTAGAAAGAAATGAAATATTACAAAACAATATAAAAATTTCATATTTTTATTCTTTTATTGTGAGTGTATTGCCATCCTTTGTCACTGTATATGCTTTTACACCATCAACAGCAGGACCATTTACAACATTGCCGTTTTTATCATATACAGACTGGCATCCTTTACAACGAAAATTTTCAATTGAAGTGATATATTCAATTTCTATACCATCATATGTACAATATCTTGCTAATGCAACATATTCATTCCCGCCTAAATAAGTAACAATAATGTTTTCTTCATAAATAAATCCCCCTTCGTTTTCCAGGGAATCATATTTTGGGTCTGATAAATCAATCACCAAACCTTCCTCAGGTACTGAGGAATCCTCATCATCGCATGAATTTAGAATGACCGGGATTGACACTGCAATTCCAAAAGATGCCATGATTTTTGAAATAAAATCTCTTCGTTTCATTCTCAGAATTATTTAGTTAAAATTATAAATTTATTTAAAATAGAAGACACGATTGATATTAAAACCAAAAAAGATGCCTCCATCCTGCCATTTATTAACAGTATCAAAAAGAAATGCTTTTTCAAACATACTTTGTGAGTTTGAAAACATTAACTGAAATATATGCCCCCCGGTTTCAATATCAAACCCAACAGATAAAGGGGGAATTAAGTTCAGGCTTTCTTCATTGACCTGGTAATAGTACTCTCCTGTCATATGAATCCTTTTCGTCAGTTTAACCCGTCCGGCAATTCCAAGCGCTAAGAGATTGGCATCTGAATCAAACCGCAATTGATAACCACTATGAATCCAGACCGGAGCGAATTGTAATGATATATGATGGTTAAACTTTCTTGCTATGAGAATTTGAGAAAAGAATGTTGATCGTCCTGTAAAATCATTTTTCTCAGCCGGGAAAACATTTTTAACTGTATTGACGGAATATCCGCCCAAGGCAGTAATTGTCAACGGAAACTTCCTTTTCCCTTCACTTTGTCTCAGGAATTTATATTTTAGGAATCCATCAAATGTTTTCTGAAAATTGCTTCGGGCAATACCAACATTTAAATTATCAGTAATACCATATGCAAGACCAAGTCTCATTGCCGCCTGGTCCAAACCAAACAGGTTGTAAAAGCCACTGTTTATTTGACCAAACCTGTGACCAATCAGGAATAACAACTCCCTCTCAGACATCGTTTCAACAGAATGACCGTTTATGACTCTGGCGCCTTTAAAAGTTCCGGTTTCATAAAAAACATCCTGTGTTTCTTCCATTTGTTCATTGAGTATGTCTTCCAGTTCTTGTCCTCCGGATGTTTCTACCAAACAAACGGTCAAAATACATGTAAATAAAAGTTGAGTCTTCATCATATTATTGTGTTATTTCCTGCAAATTAACTTTCACATCTACCTGAACTACTTCAGCAATATTTCTGACAACAATGGTCGGAATTTTAATATCATAATCTTTTAGTTGAATATTGAATGTTGATTTCGCAGAAATCCGGTTATCCTGAAACTGTATATTGCCCTCAACGCTAATTGGTTGTTTTACGCCATGTATTGTTAAATCGCCGCTGACGATGATATTATTGTTTACAGATTTTTTAAACATCTCAATATTGAATTCATTTATTACACCCTCAAACCTTGCTTCCGGATATTTATTTGATTCAAGGTACTGTTCGTTAAAATGTTCCTGCATCATTTCCTTATCAAAAATAAAGGATTTTATTGGAACGATAAATAATAGTTCACCGCTTTTTGTATCTAAAATAGCCTGAATATTGTTGTTTTCGGCTTCAATATCTTCTATGGGCGCTTCTGAAAAAAAACTAATAAATCCTTTATCTGTATAATATTTTCCCTGTGAATAGGTACAATAATAAAAACAAAGCAGGAATAAGAATACAAAAAGCGTTTTCAATATCATATATTAATTTACTATCATGCAGAAAGTCAATAAAGATAATCATTTTATGATTAGTTAACAACCATCTAATTATTAAAGTTGAAAAAAAATCCAACCTAAGAGCTTAAAATTATTCGCAGGGAATTAGACATTTTTTTCTTTCTTTTTGTATCTTTGAAACACACACACAAAAAATATCAGTGTTATGAAGTATTGTTGTCTCATTTTCTTTAGTTTTATTTTTCATTTTTCTGCTCAGTCTCAATCTGAATACACAGTGATAAAAGTCAATGGCAATATACAAAAACAAGTTGATAATGAATACCTTACAAGAGGAGATATTATTAATGAGCAGGAACAACTGCTGTTTGAGACCCCATATTCAAAAGCAGCAGTTGTTAATCCATACAAGGGCAGATTAATCCTGTCCGCCCATGTGTCCGGTAATGGAAGAACAAATTTTCTTCCGCCGGCAACAACAATAGCTACACGTGCCGGAAATCTTTCGAACATGATAGATATTCAAAATTATTTCATGGATACTATCCTTTTGCTCCAAACAAATAAATACAAAATAAATCCTGGCGCTTTTCCACAGAATGAAAAAAAATTTTTTTTCCTGCGATATTTGTATAACAATGAGACAATTAACAAAAAATTGCCATTTATTCAGGACACACTGATTTTTGATAAGCATGCAATATATCTTATTGACAACGAACCGATAGAAATACCGGAAAATAAAAACATTAAGCTATTTTACAGAGAAGGTAATAAATCAATTTTCATCAATGAATTCACACTAGTAACCCCGGGCGAAAAGGATATTCATGATGAAGTTTCAATTCTGCTCCGGGCTTTTAACGAAAAAGACGAATCATACAAAATAAGGGAAGTCTCCGAATATTTAAATGGGTTTTATGGAAAAATAAGCAGAGAAAACACGGCATTATGGATTAAAACCACTTTAAAGTAATATATTCCTCATATATTTAAGACAATGACTAAAAATAACCGGCTCATTTTAACTTTTTTTTGTTTTTTTTTATCAATTCTATTGAGTGTTGCCACAAATCAACCATTTGAAGTTAAACAATATACGAATAAAAGCTATGGCAGACATTTTGAGTCCGTCAACTGGGCAATCACCCAGGACCATCAGGGATTTATTTATACAGGCATAAATAATGGTGTGTTACAGTACGATGGAAATCAATGGCGATTTTTACCTGTAAGAAACGGGAAATGGATAATGTCACTAGCCAGTGATAAAGTTTCCCGGGTTTATGTCGGATCACAAAATGAATTCGGATATCTCGAAATTAATAATTCCGGAAAATACACCTATATCTCATTATCTGACTCTCTTCCTGAAAAAGATAAGTGGTTCACAAATATATGGCGGATTCATATTACTTCTGAATTTGTTATTTTTCAGGCTGAAGAAATGCTGTTTGTTTATACGAAGGAACAAAAATTAGTTGCTTTTTCGCCACAAACCTCATTTCATCTCTCTTTCCGGGTTCAAAATGATATTTTTGTAAGACAGCGTGATATTGGACTTCAAAAATTAATCATTGGAAACGATTCTCACCCGACAATAGGGTTAAAAACCCTTCCGGGTGGTGATTTTTTTAAAGATTCCGGTATTTTTTCAATCATTGATATAGGTGATGAACGCTATATCTTCACACCGGAAAGTGGTATTTTTCAATACGATATTCATACCGGAGGAGTTAATCCATTTACTTTTTCTGATAAACAAAATGAAAAATATTTCACATCATCGTTAATTTATGGTGCAATATCCGCTGATGATGGTCATATTATCATCAATACTCTTACTGATGGTATTATAGTACTAAATCCGGAAAACAAAACAATCTCAACAATTACAAAAGATAACGGGTTGACCGCCAATAAGGTTTATCAGTGTATCCAGGGAGAAAACGGTGAAATTTGGTGCGCAACTGAGAACGGTATTTCAAAAATCCATTATAACACACAAATATCAATTTTTGATGAAGAAGAGGGCATTGAAGGCGCTGTAAACGATTTTGCTCTATTCGATAATCACATATATGTTGCAACCTCAACGGGCCTGTATTTCCGAAAAAAGGAGAGAATACATCATGAATCTCAAATGTTTGTAAAATCCGGCCATTTTAACAGGACCATACAATCTGTTATGCCATTTAAAAATTCTTTGTTTATCGGAACACCGGATGGTTTATTTTTGCTTAAAAATAATACAATATCTCAACTGAATTCTGAAAGCACTTTTGCTCTTCTAAAGTTACATCATAAGGATATTGTCATTTCAGGCGGTAATAAAGGATTGACAGCATATAGCATGTCACGGGCAGGCAACTGGCAGGAAATTTCAACTTTTAAGGATATTTCAGCAGACATTAAGGGACTTGCAGAGAACATAAATCCCCTGAAAGCAGAAGTCGAAATATGGATAGGAACTGCCTACCAGGGCGCATTAAGACTTAGAATATTTGAAGATTTTACCTATGAAACTACTCATTATACTGAATCGGACGGACTAAACCAGGACTGGGTATTGCCCTTCCGGTCAGCTGATAGTGTGGTTTTTGGCTCAAGAACAGGTTTAATGCATTTTGTTGATGAAAATACTGTCCGTTACACCCTGCCCGATTCGCTTAAAAACAATCCGGAATATTATCGTGGTTATTTCGAATATGCAGATTATGCCGGAATGTCAATAAATAATCCGCTCTATATCTTAAAACAATCATCAGAAAAAACATGGTTTTCCATTGACAATCAAATTTCTTATTTCAATAAATCAGATAAAAAACTCATCAGGAAACCATTCTACGAAATTGACCTTGGAAAAGTAAGGGTTATCTATCCGCAAAATGACATTTTAACATGGATTGGATGTGATGAGGGCATTGTTCTTTATAATGAACAGGAAGAGGTAAATTATGAAAAGCCCTTTGATTGTTTTATCCGTTTTGTAACAGCCGGAGATTCGGTCATCTTCTCCGGAAACCGGACAAAAGAAAAGAGGCTAATAAGCAATGATAAAATTAAACTTGACTATCAGTATAACTCTTTGACTTTTAAATATACAGCGCCATTTTTCCACCAGGAAGAAGAGATACTGTATTCAACGAAACTACAGGGATTCAATGAAAAATGGTCCGGCTGGACAAAAGATAACAGCCGGGTTTTTACCAGTTTGCCCCCGGGTCATTATAGCTTTAAGGTCAAGGCTAAAAACATTTATGGGACAACCGGACATACAGACACATTTGAATTCAGTATTCGTCCTCCCTGGTATCTTTCAGGATATGCCTTTGCAGGCTGGATAGTTGTATTGATTTTATTGGTTTATCTTGTTGTCCTCATTGCAAATCGTCGTTTGCGCAAAAAAAATGAGAAACTTGAAAGGATTGTCAGGGAGCGTACAGCGGAGATAAGAGCTAAAAACGAGACACTTGAACGGCAAAAACAGGAAATCAGCCGGAAAAACCAGGACATCCTTTCCGGTATTCAATATGCAAGCCGCATTCAGCAAGCCTTACTACCCCCTGAGGGACAAATCGAAGAACTATTACAGGAACATTTTATTTTATACAAACCAAGAGACATTGTAAGTGGTGATTTTTTCTGGGTCGGTGAGAAAAATGGTAAAACAATTGTTATTGCTGCTGACTGCACAGGTCATGGCGTTCCGGGCGCTTTTGTCAGTATGCTGGGTATAGCTTTTCTAAACGAAATTATCAATAAGACAACCAAAGATGCCAGCGCAGCATCAATCCTGAATAACCTCAGAGAGTATGTGATAAAATCTCTACGGCAGGATGGCACAGAAGGTAAGACAAAAGATGGAATGGACCTTGCTCTTTGCATCATAGACAGAGCAAAATATGAGGTGCAGTTTTCAGGCGCTTATAATCCGTTGATTATGATCAAAAACGGGCAATTAGAGCAGGTAAAGGCTGATAAAATGCCGGTTGCCTTTCACATTAAAATGGATTCTGAGTTTACGAATCATACCGTGAAAGTCAGTAAAGGAGATTGTGTGTATTTATTTTCTGACGGTTTTCAGGATCAGTTCGGCGGGCCTTATGGCAAAAAGTTCAAAATAAAGAAACTGAAAGAATTTTTCGAACAAAATCATGACAAAAATATGCCGGAACAAAAAGTAATGTTAGAAACAATTTTTACAGACTGGAAAGGGGACCAGGAACAAATAGATGATGTTTTAGTTGTTGGGGTGAGGATATAACTTCTTAAGGCCGTTTTATATAAAGTAGATTTTATAATTTTTTTTACTCATACCTAAATTTCTAAAATGAAATCGTAACGAAACACTGAAATGTGCTTTGAAAT
>CAZVTW010000155.1:0-11890 GCA_964629805.1 uncultured Bacteroidales bacterium
CACTAATTGATTTATCTACCAGGTTGTAACGGAACTGCCAGTCACCCGGGTCAAGTTCATATTGGTAAGCTTCCCCTGAACCATCTGTATTACCAATATCAAAGAACACTTCAACATTATCGCGGTTCCATTCTTTTAAATCATCGGCATACTGTAAATCATTATCTACCACTTGCACGAGGATATAAACATACTCATCGTCCCAAAGGCCTTTCCAGGTAGCACTGTTACCTACCGGTTCACCTTTTGAAATGCTGTCAAGTGAATACTCGGTTGCATTTTCCCACGCTGGATCATTTGCAACACCATCAATAAGAGGGGCGTTTTCAGTTTTCATGAATTCGCCAACTGATTGAGCATTCAGTAACCCAATTGTGAGAATCATGAAAAAGGCAAAATTTAAAAATCTTAAGAAATACTTCTTTAAATTGTAATTAATTTTCATAATTAATAAATTTTAAATTAAACATTTGAACAATTTCAACGCTACAAATCTAATGACCTTTAATTATTTATCATTTACAGTTTTTGTCTTATTCTATACATTTTTTACTTTTCTGCCTTTAATAAAAGAAAATAATAATCAAACAGATAAAATGCAACGAATTATAAATCAGCATGTTTTGTGGGTTAATAAATTTACCCGTAAACCGGATGATTCAAAATAACCTTATCTTTTTTTTAACCTTAATAGAAATTGTGACAACCCGGCGAAAAACCTTATTATCTTATTATTTTGCCGATATTTTAGCCAAAATTTATGGGACAGTATTACTTTATATATATTTTTGAAAGAATGCCAATAGTTCATAAAAAATAAAAATGAATTAAATAATCATTTACAAAATAAAATGATTATTTTTGTGGTTATTAAATAGTCGTAAATTGATGTGGGTTAAGTTATATGAGATTAAATAAACCTGTTCTTTGTTTTTTTATTCTGTTTTTCATTCCTTTTGTTTTATCCAATCTAAAAGCCTTAGAATCATATTCACCGAAAACCGCAAATCCAATATTAGAAAGATGGCGGTGGAGACATTTTAGGGAGTTGGACGGGACAGGCGTTAAAAGCATAACAGAAGGTGCAGACGGGCATATGTGGTTTGCCACAAATCAGGGTGTTTATGAATATAATGGTTATACATTTCGTTTATATGATACCTTGCAGGGATTAATCGGCTTTCCTGTGAAAGATATCATCAATACGAGTGGAAATAACTTATATTGTTCCACGAGTGAAGGTATCTTCCTGTTTAATGGGAAAAGATGGGAAAATATTTTTCCGTATTCTACACCTTCCTTTGAGATATACACAATCAGGGAAATCGAAAACGAAGGTATTTTCTGTCTCTCCGAAATCGGAATTATCAGGATAATTGATTCAAATCAGTTTCAGATTTTCACTTCAAAAGACATTATCAATAAATACTCAGATGTATTTCATCTAAGTATACAGTGGATAACTTTTCCAGACCAGTTTTTTGATGAAGTTCAACAAAGAATTACGGATATTATTAAAGATAAACATGGATATTTCTGGATAGCCATTGATAAAGGAGAGCAGGGCATGATACTGAAGTTAAAATCTTTGATTGAAAAAGGTGTATTTAACACAAATTATAAAATATTCTCTCGAAACGGGAAGCATCATTTTGGCTCTAATCAGAAGTTTTTAGAAACGAAAGACAATGCTGTCTGGGTAACAAGTGGAAGTTATCGTACAGGTATCCATATCTTTAAAAACAAGACAGACAAATATATCCAACTCAGTAAAATCTTTGGTGGAGATGAGTTTCACTGGAATATTGTTCAAAACAAAAAAGGTGAGGTTATGATCTCAGGTATCGGAAAGTTTTTTGTTTATTCCGAAGGACATTGGGATTATTACTCATCGCCTAATGTCCCGATCCCCCCTTCGTGCCGTATCATTATTTATGAAACAACAGACGGAAGTTTATGGATAGGAGGCCTTCAAAACAAAATATTTAAACTTGATTATACCAATAAAGAATGGTTAACCTACAAAAATCTGAACTATCAGGCGGAATCATCTGATGGCAGACAATGGTTTTTAGAATCAGAAGGTAAAGTTATTGTTAAAAATGGGGATACCTGGCAAGCCTATGGGAAAGAAGACGGATTGATTGATGCTCCTGTCAGACTGATATGTACAAGAACGGATCAAATATGGGTGGCCGGCACTCATGACGGGGTTGCAGCAACAGCCCTTCTAAAAAAGAATAAATGGGTAATTCAAAAATACCCTGCTTTATCCTGGGGAATTGACTACAGGTCAGTATTTGAATCCGGTGATAGTTCACTATGGTTTGGTGGCGCTGTGGATTCTCAACCGGAAAAAGGCCAAAAAAGCGGCATAATTCGTATTTTAAATCCTTTAGAAAAAAACAGGAAATGGATTCATTACTACTATCCCGAACATGGTAACATGAGCAAGAATACATATGGCATAGCTCAATCGCCCGACGGAAGAATTTGGAAGGGGGGATTAGGCCTGTCATATTTTAATGGGCAAAGATGGCAACGCCTGGCAAAACCGGAAGAATTAACAGACTATGTCAATACCGTACACAGCAGACCGGATTGCCATTTATATGCAGGATCCCGTTATTATGGATTGTATGTATTTGACGGGAATGAATGGTCAGTATATAATACCAATAATGGTTTGAATAGCAATTCCATCATCAGTATTTATTGCGAAACAGACAGCAAAATTTGGATCGCTACAGACAATGGCGTTGCACGCTTTGATGGTCATCACTGGACATCAGATATTTTCCCTGATGAGATGAACATGAGTATGGAAGGAGGCTCCCTGTTTGTTGATAAGCAAGGGTATCTTTGGATAAATATATCCCCGCGTGAATGGAAAAGAAGGGCATTTGAATACAGCCAAACACCTCCCGATATATACAATAAATACAGGACTTACAGGTATATCCCGGATCAAGGACGACCAAAAACTTACATGCAAAATCATCCTGAAATAATTCCCTCTGCCGGACAAATAACCTTTTTCTGGAAAGGGAAGGACCGTTTTAATAGCACTCCTGATAATAAACTCCAATATTCATACCGTCTGGATAAGGGAGCGTGGTCAGACTACACCTTCAATACCAATAAAACATATTATAATCTATCTCCTGGCGAACATGTTTTTGAAGTCAAAGCTCAGGACCTGGATATGAACATTGATTCTTCACCTGCTTCTGCTGTCTTTCTTGTCAGTCCTCCGGTTTGGCGACAAACCTGGTTTATTTTATTAATGACGCTCATGATTTCTATTACCCTCTTTTTTATTGTGCAAATCATTAAAAGAGATCAAAAACTTACAATTGCCAATACCGATTTAAAGTATGCCAATGACATGTTAAGTGATCAAAAAGAGAAAATCAACAGCCAAAAAGACCAGCTCAATAAGATGCTCGTTAGAAATGAGCAATTGTCGCAATCGAGATTACGCTTCTATACCAACATTTCTCATGAATTCAGAACGCCCTTAACGCTCATTTTAGGCAACCTGGAAAATCTGGCTGCTACAAAAATGGATTATGAAAAAAGAAAAGCGATTTATTCAATTATCAGACGAAATACAAAGAGGATTCTTTATTTAATCAATCAAATTCTTGAATTTAGAAAAATTGAATCCGGGACATTACAACTATACACCAGGAAAGGAGATTTAGCAAGGTTTATCGAAAATTTAACAAGTCTTTTTAAAACACTCGCTGAAAAGAAGCACATCAGGTTAGATTTTTCCTCTCAAATTACTCATGCAAAGGTCTATTTTGATCATGATAAGATAGAAAAAATCATCTTTAACCTGCTTTCAAATGCATTTAAACATTGCCCGGAAGAAGGAAGAATTAAAGTGGAATTACATCAGTCAGATTCACATGATTCAAACCAATACTCTAACAATGGTAAATTTTTCCGCATTGTTGTTTCAGATACGGGTAAAGGCATTAAAAAGGAAGAGCAGTCTCATATCTTTGAAAGATATTACACCGGAAAAGGGAAACTTAATAATAATCATGAGCAAAGCAGTGGTATAGGTTTATCATATATTAAAGATCTGGTTGAAATCCACCAGGGAAAAATATCAGTAGATAGTGAACCCGGAAAAGGAACAAGTTTTAAAGTTTATATACCGATACTTAAAGAACCTGCCGAAGGCTCTGAAAAGATAGTAGATCAATATATAGATGAATACCATTTCTCAGAAAATGTACATCAGACAATAGAACGGATATCAAAGGCATATACCGGAAAATTTGAAGAAAAATCTGAATTTATCAAAAAAATTCATACATCAGAAAAATCTTTCAACAAATCTTTTCCTACTTTATTGATCGTAGAAGATAATGATGACATGAGGCAGTTTCTTGTGAGTAATTTATCTGATAAATATAATGTATTTGAGGCGCTGAATGGCAAACAAGGACTTGAGATTATTAATAATCATGCTTTTGATCTCGTTATAAGTGATGTGATGATGCCTCAGATGGACGGGATACAATTTTGCAAACATATAAAAACTGACATAAATACAAGCCATATACCTGTGATACTGTTAACTGCAAAATCATTGGAAGAACATAAAATAGAAGGTTATGAAACTGGCGCTGATGACTATATTGTGAAACCATTTAACAAAGAACTCCTTCTTGTTCGTATTGAAAACATTATAGAAAACAGAAAACTCCTGAAAAAGAGGTTTACAAGCGAGTTTTCATTTGAGCCAAAGGAAGTTAAACTGCCATCATCTGATCAGGATTTCCTGAAAAAGCTTGTCAGTATCATGGAAGAAAACATCTCAGATAGTGGATTTAACATCGAAATAATGGCTAAAAAAATGTTTATCAGCCGGTCTCATTTCATCAGGAAAGTGAAGAGCCTTACAGGTCAGAAACCGTTAGAACTACTTGTATCCTACAGGTTAAAAAGAGCAAAACAGTTACTTTGTCAAAAAGAAATATCTATTTCAGAGGTTGCCTACCTGGTAGGTTATGACAATCCGAGTTCATTCACCCGCGCTTTTAAATCCAGGTTTAATCAATCGCCAACTGCGTATATGAATTCAGTTATATCTAAATAGCTCGCCATTGGTAATTTTTTCAAAATGTTAAACAGCAAAATAAAGGTGTATAATTGTAAACTTCATATCTGTACTAATCCTTAGCTTAATATTAACTTGCTTCACTGTGTCCAAAAATACCTGAGAAATTGCCTTTGTTAAAAAAGAGAAAAAGTTTCTGAGCATATTTACTAACCATTACTGAAACAATTCAGGCTATTTGACGGCGATTCATGATTATGCATTTTTTACCTTCTGCTATACATTTTTTATCATTTTTTTTGCCAGGCAAATTTCAAAAAAACACCGGAAACACCTGTCATTAGCGGAAAACAAAAAGCCCTATCTTGCAACAACAGTAAATCCTGACTGCTGTATGCCTGTTTAGGTCGTCCAATTTATGCATATTATCATTATTTTTGTATAAAAGTCCTCATAATTTGATGAAGTTTTTGGTATTTGATTGTTACATCTTAGAAAAAAAATTCAGGCGTTTACCCGGGATTCAGCTTTATTAAAAAAATTGAGTTTCTGTTCGAACAATAGTTCATGAAATTTTACCTGGACTCCTATGCCTGAAAAAAATTAAATTTAATTGTTCATTCAAATAATCACAAAAAACAAAGAAAGGATGTTTCTGCATGGGAAATAAAAATATTGTAAAAATGTTATGTCTAAAACCAAATTCACTCCTTATTACATTTATCGTCATAAATGCGTTTATATCATGTACGAACAATCATGACTGGGAAAATCCTGAACTTATAAACATAAACAAAGAATCACCTCACGCAACTTTATATTCTTTTTCAAGTGACACTGGTGCTTTATCAATGAAACCGGAAAAATCTCAAAACTTAAAGCTGTTGAACGGAGCCTGGAAATTCAAATGGGTGTCAAAGTGTCACGAAACGCCTGAACATTTTTATGAGACAACCTATAAAGACAACAAATGGGATAATATCAAAGTGCCTTCCAACTGGCAACTGGAAGGTTATGGCATACCTATTTATTCCAACAAGAAATACCCGTTCATAGAAAAACCCAACCCACCTCATATTGAAAGGGATAATCCGGCAGGGGCATACCGTAAAACATTTTTCCTGCCCGAAACATGGAGGGGAAAAGAGGTTTTTATTCACTTTGAAGGTGTGCAATCCACTTTTTACCTTTGGATAAACGGGCAGCAGGTTGGCTACAGCCAGGGCAGCATGACACCGGCCGAATTTAATATAACCGATTTTGTAAAAAAAGGTGAAAATTTGGTTGCCGTGAAAGTATTTCGCTGGTGTGACGGCAGTTACCTTGAAGACCAGGATTTTTGGCGGTTAAGCGGTATTTACAGAGATGTTTATTTAATGGCAAGGCCTAAAACCTACATCCGTGATTTCTTTGTAAAAGCAGGCTTGGATGATAAGTATGATAACGGATTGTTAAAGGTTGATGTTTGTATAAAAAACCTTAATAAGCATGTAACCGACAGCTTCACGTTAGCAGTAAAGCTCTGTACATTTAACGACCAGGTAGTATATTCCGAAAAAAGAAAATTACAAAAACTTTTAACTGGTAGTGAGGATACTGTCAAGTTTTCCCGAACGATAGAACACCCCATGCAATGGAACGCGGAATCACCCTGTTTGTATAAATTATTGCTTTCCCTGAACAAACACGAAAAAACCCTGGAATACATTAGTTCATATGTGGGTTTCAGGAGGGTTGAAATAAAAAACGGTCAACTCCTTGTCAATGGGAAAGTGATAGATATTAAAGGGGTCAACCGTCATGAATTTGACCCGGATAATGGCAGGACTATTTCAGGGAAACTTATGGTAAAGGATATAAAACTGATGAAGCAACATAATATCAATGCTGTCAGGACTTCCCATTATCCAAATGATCCTGTTTGGTATGAGCTATGCGACAAATACGGGCTTTATGTTATGGACGAAGCCAATATTGAATCTCACGAGCTTCATCATACGGATATTTTAACCAATGATCCGGACTGGCTTGATGCGCATCTAGACAGGGGCATGAGCATGGTACACAGGGACAAGAACCATCCCTCAATCATTGCCTGGAGCATGGGAAATGAAGCCGGGTTCGGAACTAATTTTGAAGTTTTGGCACAAAAAATCAGGGCTACGGATTCAACGCGTCTTCTTCATTATGAAGGTTCCAAGCATAGCGGCAAATACAGGGAAAGCGGAGCAGCTGTTCCCCATTATGACATGATTTCAAACATGTATGCATCACCGGAACAGATGATAACTTTTCATGAAACATACCCTGACCGGCCAGTCATTCTATGCGAGTATGTACATGCAATGGGTAATAACGGAGGGCTTCAATCGTACTGGGACGCTATAAACCAATACCCGCGGCTGCAGGGAGGCTTTATTTGGGATTGGGTAGACCAGGGGCTGCGTAAGCAAAAAGAAGATGGTACTTCCTATTTTGCTTATGGCGGAGATTTTGGAGATACGCCAAACTCCGGCAATTTTTGCCTCAATGGCCTGGTTTATCCCGACAGAAGAATTTCACCGGCACTTAAGGAAGCTAAGAAGGTATACCAATATGCCCTGTTCGAGCCGGTTGATTTATTAAAGGGTAAGATTAAAGTGACCAACACCCACGGGTTTACCGATTTATCCATGTATGATATTTACTGGAGCATTACCGAAAATGCTGACACCCTCGAATCAGGCAGGTTTACGACTGAATTGCCACCCGGAAGTTCTGCCATCCTAACCGTGCCCTTTAAAAAAACCATCAGGTCTTCATACAATGAATATTTTCTTAACCTTTCCTTCCGGTTAGCTCATGACAAATCATGGGCTGAAAAAGGACATGAGGTAATATGGGAACAATTTAAAATTCCGGGCACATCTATGCCTAAACCGGTGGTTGATGCTTCTGATAAGACTCCCCTCACCATGTCAGGTAAGCGTCACCTGATAAACCTTACGGGAAATAATTTTGAATTTGCCTTTGATACCCTAACAGGAACACTTGCCTCTTATAAAATAAACGGCAGGGAAATGCTTAGAAAAGGCCCCATGCTCAATATTTGGCGCCCACCTACTGACAACGATAAAAAAGACTTTAACGGTGAAAAAAAATGGAGAAACCAACACCTGGATTCATTGCGCCCAAAAGTTTACAAATCAGGGATTATAAAAAGTAACAAGAACCATTTTCAATGGTTTTCAAAGATCGCGTTTCTTGATGTTGACGGAAAATTAGCAATAGATGCCTTGCATGTATATACGGTTTTTAATAACGGGGAAATAAAACTGTATACAAAAATCAACCCTGCTCCCCACCTTGAAGTATTCCCAAAAGTCGGGTTACAATTTGCCATTTCCAAGGCTTACAAAAATATAAGCTGGTTTGGTCCTGGCCCACATGAAACGTATCCCGACAGAAAATCAAGCGGCAAAGTGGACAGGTATAAACGTGTTATTCCAGAACTATTTGAACCTTACATCGTTCCTCAGGAAAACGGAAACCGGAGTGAAACGAGATGGGCAGCGTTTTATGATAAAAGTGGACAAGGTTTGTTCGTACAAGGTCATCAATTGTTTAATTTCAGCGCCTATCATTATGATGACTTAGATATTGAAAAAGCAAAACATTTATTTGAACTGGAAAAGAAAGATTATTTTACAGTTAACCTTGACTACAAAATGGCAGGATTAGGGACTGGAGCATGCGGCCCCGGGTGCCGTCCGGAATTTCTGGTTCCGGCCGTACCCATGGAATTTACCTTCCGTTTGAGCCCGTTGGTTGATTTTAACTATAATAGCTATAACCAAAACAGGTTGAAAGCAATCCCTTTTAAAGTAACCCCCCTTCCCGAAATCGTGAGTAAGGGCGAATTGCATAACCAACCGATTGATATTACCTTAAAAGCCGGGGATAGCGTGAATATCTATTATAACCAGGGTAACACAATGCCCGGCACAAAAGACAACTTATATAAAAACCCATTTACCATGCGTAAATCAGGTAAAATAAATGCGATTGCCTATAAAGCAGGACACATTCCAAGTTTTATTGAAAGCAAACAAATTCATTTTACAAAAGCAAAAAATATTGAATATAAATACCCACCGCACGGGGACTACACAGGAGGTAGTGAACTGGCGCTGATGGACGGCCAATATGGTGATCCAAATTCCCTCATGAAAGGTAAGATTATTTTGCCGAAAGATTTCAAAAGTCAATGGGTCGGTTTCCTGGGAGAGGATATGGATGTTACCATAGAACTGGTTGAACCGGTTGATATAGAAAAAGTAATTTTAAGGACCACAGCAGATGCTTATTGGAACGTTTTTCTGCCCGAAAAAGTAGAAATGAGGGTTTCCCGCGATGGCGAAAATTACATTGAGGTGTTTTCGGAAAAATATGAGCCAATACAATCATGGTGGCATATTGAAAACATAAATATGCCTGTCGAACAAAAGCAAATAAAGTTCCTGAAAATAAAAGCCGAAAACATCGGTACAAAACCAACAAAAAGCGGTCATTTTGCAAAAGACAACAAAGCGCTGATGGTATTTGATGAACTTGATGTCGTAGAACAATAAAATGATGAAACAAGCTTGCAGAGCAGGCTTTCAAGTCTACAATGTTAACCCACAGGCCAAAAAGCCAGTGGAACATATTTGAAACGATAATTACAAATTTGAATATATGAAATATATCTCAGTTTTATTGCTGCTTCTTTCTTTTCATATTGCAAATTCACAGGAAAAGAATATTTATGAAGCCCCCTATTCATCTCAAAAAATTATCATAGATGGTTTGCCAAACGATTCTGTGTGGGATACATGTGAATGGGATGATATTGACCAGCTTTGGCTGGGCAGCCCTGTTTCTACTGATGATTTTACAGGAAAATACAAGCTTGCCTGGACAGATTCTTTTATTTATGTCCTTGCCATGATTACCGATGATGTTTTACATGATCATTATCCGGACCCGACAGATAGTTACTGGAAAGATGACTGCCTCGAGGTATTTATTGACGAGGATGCATCAGGCGGCGACCATAAATATAATTACAATGCATTTGCCTATCATATCAGCACAACTTATGATGTTGTAGATTTAGGACTAAACGGAAAAAAACGTTTGTTAAACGATCATATCGAAGTAATAAAAACAAAGGATGGAAACACCTATACCTGGGAACTCAAAATAACCCTGTACACCGATGAATTTAAGTTCGGTGAACCAAATAACCCGGTTAGTTTACCTTTTGCGGACAAAGAAATTGGCTTTTCAATTGCTTATTGCGACAACGACGGCGGCGATGACAGAGAAAGTTTTATAGGTTCACAGGAAATTAGCAGTAGTGACAAAAACACAAGCTGGAAACAAGCGGATGATTTTGGTTTGCTAATCCTCAAAAAAGAAGGCACAACATCCATACATTCACCCTTTGAGTTGTTCTCTCATGAGATAAACACTGATTGTGAAATTTATCCAAACCCTGCATATAATAATAGCTTCAACATTTCACTTAACAATTCAACCTCAGGGAATATAATTTTTGATTTATATACTTATAATGGACAGTTCATTAAATCTATACAACACTGTAAAGATGATATAAATCTAAATGTCGGTTTTACTACTCCCAATCTACAACCTGGTTATTATTTGTTAAAAATCAGATCAGAAAAACAAGAAATAGATACGCGTAAAATTATCATCAGGTAGAAATGATAGTTTCAAAAGTTCCAGAATACTATAAAACCATTAATATCAATTCTTTAATGCCAGAAAAAAACTTTTCACCGGGATAATATTTAAAGAAATCAACATTTTTACAAGATATTTTTAGCAATACTTAACGTTTTTCCAGGATAAATTCTTAAATTTATGACGTTTCTCCAACATTCTTCAGGAAAACAATACATGTAGTAAGTTATTATTATGCGTAGAAGTGCTTATTAGCATAATTAGTGGCACTTAGAAAAAATGCATGTTTTCTTATTGGCACTAATTACCAAACATAATCCCCACCTTCCCTGCTATATTTCCATGATTCTTTTATTGTTTCAAGGTTTTTTTTCATTTCCTTCTTCAATTCAGGCATTTTATATGAGAGATCGGTTGTTTCTCCGGGATCATTTTTCAGGTTGAAAAGCATCATCTCCTTATCAGGTTCCGGGATGCATATTTTATAATCACCCCGGATAAGCCCATATAGTTCTAAACCTTTATACAAACGCTGGTAACCAAAAGCAAGGGGCACATTCCTTTTCATCATTTCACCCCGTATAGCCGGCATCAGGCTTATCCCGTCAACAGGATGTTTGGTAAAAGGGGGTAAGCCGATTGCATCCAATATGGTCGGCAGATAGTCTACGGTTCCTGCAGGAAGCGGGCACACTTGCCCCCTCGTTATTTGCCCGGGCCACTCCACCAGAGAGGGAACACGTATGCCACCTTCCCACATTTGATGCTTGTGTCCCCTTAGCGGACCGGCAGATGCTATACCCTTGTCGGTAAGTTTCCCATCGGGACCATTGTCACTACAGAAAAAAACAATGGTGTTTTCAGCAATTCCCTTTTCTTTAAGGAAATCCCTTAAGCGGCCTATTTGTTCATCCATAGCAGTAATAGCGCCATACAAATGTTTTTGTTTGTCAGGTAAATCAGGATACATAGCCAGGTATTTTGGCCCGGCAACAACTGGCATATGAGGTGTATGAAACCAAATAGTGGCAAAAAAGGGCTTTTTTTCTTCCACAGCTTTATCAATAAACGGAATTGCAC
>CAZVTW010000156.1:0-11884 GCA_964629805.1 uncultured Bacteroidales bacterium
TTTCAAAAGTTACTGTGCCTTTTGGTAAGTTGGGTGTTTTAAGAAGTTTAATAATGAACATATCATCCTGCCAGTGTGTGAGTTTTCCAATAAGTTCCGGCGCTGGTTTAAAATCCAGAATAAGTGTTGTATCATTCTCTTTTTTGATTTCAGCCTCACCGTAAAGTTTGCAGGTATATTTCCCGGTATAGCGCTCTATATCAAGGCTGGTGGTTGTCCCCTGCTTGCGATTGTTAATAAATGCTTCTTTTTCTTCCTTTTCTCTTGTTTCTATCATGTTTTTAATATTGAGAAAAAATTCATTCCAGTCATTTTCTTCTTCTTTATCTAAGAAGGAATCTATAATATGATACATCAAAGGCATATGAATGTATGAGATTTTGTTAGAAAGGATGATGATTGCAAAATTTTCAGACGGTATCATTGCAATTTGGGAAGTCACTCCTTCTCCTCCGCCACTGTGGGCAACAATTTTTTCACATTTATAATCAAACAATTCCCACCCGAGTCCATAAGTCTTAAAATATGTTGAAGGCCATATCATTGTTGCCCCTTTAGGGATGGGAATAATTGTTTGTGGTGAAAGCATTTCTGTATATTGTCTTTCCGAAAAGAATTCGACACTGTCGGTAGTCCCATTGTTTAACCATACACTGACCCATTTAGCCAGATCAACGAGATTCGAGTTGATGGCAGCTGCAGCAGCTACATTATTCCAATCCATATAATCGAGCGCTATAACCTCATTATTGACTTCAATATGTGGTTTTGCAGCATTTTTTTTGCTTTTTATGTTTTCAATCGAGGTTGTTGTGTATTTCATATCAAGAGGGTCAATGAATTCTTTTTTAATATATCCTTCCCATGACACACCTGTAACTTCCCTGATGATTTCGCCTGCGACTGAATACATAATATTTGAATAGCCATAATGTTCCCTGAATCCATATTCAGGTTCCAGATATTTAAGGCGTCTTATAACTTCTTCCCGGGAATAATTCGTTTTATACCAAAGAAGATCACCACTAAACGTTTTATATCCTGTTCTGTGGCATAATAAGTCTCTTATTGTAACTCTGTCTGTAATACAACTGTCATAAAGTTCAAAATAATCGATATACTCAACAACCTTATCGTCCCAGCTAATCTTTTCCTGATCAACAAGTCTGGCTAAAGCAGCAGAAGTAAATGCTTTTGTGTTGGAAGATATGCCAAATATTGTCAGACTGTCTATCCGTCTTTTTGTGCCTGTTTCCAATACCCCGAATCCGTTAAGGTAAATAACTTCATTTTCATAAAGTAGTGCAACAGACAATCCAGGTATGCCCCAGTCATTCCTGCACTTTTCCAAATACTTTTCAAGGTCGGCAATATTCATTTTTTCCTTTAGGTTTTGTGCATCCATGGAGTGACCGAAAACCAGAAAAAATGTGAAAAACAACCAAAGTAGCCGGATTTTGAATATCCCTTTCATATGATGTATGTTTTTTTTATTTACCTTAAAGATAAACAAATATTTTTAAGAATTAAACGATTATATTAAGAAGAAGTTTTAAATAATATGATAGAAAATACTTTTAGTATCTGATTATGGGATATTTAGAGGGAATTCATCTTTGTTAATTATTTTCAATATTAAAAAGCCATATTGTTACCACAGCAAAGACAGGGCTTTATATAATTCTATACCCCGTTTACCCTGTGGAAAAAAGTACGACTGTTTGGCAATAGCGTTAAATTGATGATTTCAAAAATAATACTTTTAAATATCTTTATTATCAAAATCAACAGCGCTCTTTTGGAATTAAATTCCAATTTTCATATGCAAAGATACAACCCTGATTCATGATTTTCAATAGCGTAAATACGTTATTTTTTAAGAATAAAAGAGCATTTTTCAAAATATGGGAAAGGAGTTAACAATTAAGAAAAATGGGAATCGTTTTTTGAAGCGAATATTAACTTCAGATTGATGGCTTTTCAAATCACACATTAAGAATCATCCCGGTTTTTAACTGCTTCATACGAAATTCATTGTAAAACAGGGCTAAGGCTGGTAATTCTGTACAATGTGAAGGGTAGATATGTTTTATTTGCTGAGTTTTAAGATATTGAATTGTTTGCTGAGTTTGTTTGCCGGTGTCTTTTAAATGAAAACCACCCAGAACTGCTTTAATTTTGGTAATTCCGGTGACTTTTTTTGCGTATTCAATTGTATTACATACCCCGGCATGGGCACAGCCTGTTATGACAATTAATTCATTGTTTTCAATGATAACAACTCCGGAGTCATCAACCACGTAATCTTCTTTTCCGTTTTCGTCAATAAATGTTGTTGACTGAGCTTCAAAGTCAAATATGCGTGGTATTTCTCCGAGAAAGATAATATTCTGATTGACATAATGGGGCTCGGAAGACATTTTTAACTGAAATTTCTCATTTGCTTCTTTTTTATTCAAAGACAGACCGATGTAAGATTTATCTTTTTCACGAAATCGCTTTTGAAAGACACCGGGATGGCAGATGAGATGTTTATTATCAATATATCTCAAGCCGTCTCCATGATCCCAGTGTCCGTGAGATAATACAATATAATCTATTGATTTAATGAGGTCAATACCAAGTTTTTTTGCATTTTGTAAAAACAAATTGCTGTGTCCTGTGTCAAAAATAAACTGAAAGTCATTCACGTCGATGTGATAAGATAAGCCATGTTCTGCCCGTAGCTTGCCACCTGCCATATTTTCTGTGAGAATTGTTAGTTTCATGTGTTTATTTTTTTATTGTTCTCACATAAAATGCATTGCCTTTAAAAGACGTTTTTTTTATCAGTCCCTTTTTGATGAGGGATTCAACGACTCCCATATCTGAATTATTTTTCTTTACAAGTTCAGCTACTGCATCACTACGCATTGGATGAACCGCTGTAATACTCAGGAGGTCTTTTTCTGTATTGCCTGATGCTGAAAAAGCATTGCCTTCGTAACCAGTAAGATATTCAACATGATGATTTTTCTCAGAAAAAATGTGATAAGCAATATTCAGGGTATTTTCAGTGGCCGGCCTGGCTCTTTCAAAAGCGGGTGGCCTCGTTGGAACAGCCAGATAGGCTGTTTCAGGGTTAATTTCACTTATAAATCCTGCAATTCCTTTCATTTCTTCAGGTGAGTCATTCATTTGGTCAATAAGCATTGTTTCTGTTGTTAATGTGCCTGTGTATATGGATGAAAATGTTTTTATTCCTTCTAATATATTTTCGAGATGGATTCCTTTGACAGGTTTGTTGATCTCTTTCCATGTTTTTTCGTCAATGGCATCTATTTTCACAGAAACATAATCGGCATTTGATAGCTCTGCCCTTACTTTTTCCAAATGAAGCAAGGAAGCATTTGTGATGACAGCAACCGGTATATCCAATTTCCTGAGTTGATTGATCAGTTCTCCTGCGTTTTCATCAAGGGTTGGTTCCCCGTCAGGAACAAGAGTGATATAGTCTACACTTTCATTTTTTATGTTGCAACTATCTAATTTCTCCGAAACTTCCCCGACAAGTTCTTCGGGTGGATAAAATGTTTGTCTTGCAGACGTCATTTTAATGGCTTTTCCTATTTGGCAGTATATGCACGAATAAGTACATATTTTGGGCGGGATGTTGTTAATGCCAATGCTTTTCCCTAATCTGCGGGATGGTACAGGTCCAAAAACTTTTTGCATAAAACAAGTGGTTTTTTCAGTTAATTTTCACTTAAAAATAATCCGGCAAGTTTACGGGGGATACCACAAACAACTTCATTATCCGATACGCCGCCACTTTTTCTCGACTCGGGACATCCGAATGATATATTAACAGAATTATTATTGTAAGTCCTCACAAACACGTTTCCACATATTGACAATAATGAATAAGGCGCTATATGAGCCTGAATCTCTTTTCTGGCTAGACTATGGATAATATTCATGATGTGAAAAGGCTTTGTGTATATGATGTACAAATCAGGAATATATTTGTTTTCCAGTTTCCCGGTAATTCCAAATAAAATATTTTCAAAGGTATTCTTGACTGTTGGAATGTCTTTAAGCGATTTTTTCAGATAATTATATGGAATTTGAGTGTTTTCACTTATTTTTGTTGTCAAAGCTTCTTCATCAGTGTCATAACCAACATTTCTTCTGGCTCCGGGGCACCCGAGATTGTATTTATTAATCAGGACAGGATGGATAAACGAAGAAAATATTGCCTCACATAATCTCATTGCTCTTCCTGGCAGCGAAATAAACTCATTATCAGGAATATTTACTTTTATCCCGCTGCACTTGTGCCCAAATTTGGATTTTAACTGTTCAATCATTCCGTTTTATTTTGAGTGAGTAACAATATATTTTTTCACATCCCCAAGTGAAAAATTGTAATGTTTCCGTAATCTCCCAAGCCTCTCGTTTGTCAAATGAGCAGGTATGCCCATTGCATCAGCCAGTTCCGTAGCTTTAACATGATATTTAGCGGCTGCTTCGTTAAGTGTCATATATCCATATACTTCAATGTCTTCCACCTGATTTCTGAGTCTATGCTGTGGTGTATGTTCCTTTTCCTGCTCATTCATAGTGAGTGTTTGCTCTTTGCTTTTATGATTTCCACCGGACTCATATCTTTCTGCTTCTTTTGTGACAGACGGAATGTTGTTTTGTTGCTGTCTGGTTTCCCTGGCGCTCTGATTATTTTGGATATAAGCATTTTGTCTTCTGTTCCTGTATTTTGGTGTAGCATCCTTCATTTCCGGCTTTAAAAACAAGTGCCCAATTCCAAACAGGAATATCAGGATGACTATTGATGACGTAAGGCCTGCACGTAATGTTTTGTTTTTGATTAATCTCTTGTAAATACAAACAATTTGGTTCCAGTGAAGGATGATATGAAGCAAAATAAGAAAAAGGAAAAAAAAACTGATGATAAGGTGAATTGTCCCCCATTGGTGACGGTCCATATTCAGAAAAAACAGATCAACATCTGCTCCATATACCAAATTTCGTTTGCTGCCCGGTATAAGTACAAATTTTATCAAAAATCCGATTCCGGCAATCAGAATAAGGGCCACTAACATAATAGCATCGATAATGAAATTTATTTTTGATTTGTTTTTCATGATACATTCGATTATATTTATTCTCGACAAAGTTAATTATTCAGTTAATTTTTGCCAGATTTTTACAATTTCTTTTGAAATTGTAGAATCCGGTTTAAATTCTGTGATAGACTTTTTGTTAATCATCGCTTTAACAAAGTCAGTATCAAAAGGTATTTTTGAGATAAGCGGAATATGTTCATCCCTGAGATATCCTTCTGCCAGCTTTGATGTGCCGGGATGCAGGTCGTATTTATTGATTATCGCAAATATTTTCACTTCAAAGGACCTGACGAGTTCAATAAGCCTTTTAGCATCATGCAGGCTTGATTGCGATGGTTCAATAACGATCAGTACTTTATGCGTACCTGTCAGTGAAGCAATAACAGGGCAGCCTATTCCCGGGGGGCCGTCATTGAGAATGTACATAAAGCCCGATTCTTTGGCGATCTCTTTCGCTTTTTGCCTGACTTGTGAAACCAACTTTCCTGAGTTTTCTTCACCTGGCCCCATTTTAGCATGGACGAAAGGGCCAAAACGGGTATTTGAGACAAACCAGTTATTATTATCATTTTGTTTTGTTTTGATTGCATGTTCAGGGCACACCCGTTCACAAAGCCGGCAACCTTCACATTCAAAAGGGTTTATTTCGTAATTTCCTGCTGAATCAGTGTGAATGGCCTCAAACCGGCAGTAATCCATGCATATCCCGCATTGTGTGCAAATGGTCTGATCGACTGAAGCTATCCAGCCACTTTCAAAGGTATGTGTCTCTCTGATTTCCGGCTGCAAAATTAAATGCAGGTCAGCAGCATCAACATCACTGTCACAAAAAATCGTATTCTCTGTAAGAGAAGACAGGGCGGCAGTAATCGTTGTTTTGCCTGTTCCGCCTTTGCCGCTTAAAATTGTTATCTCATTCATGCCGATACCATTTCTTTGAGTTTATTCACAATGTTTGCATACTGAATATAAAACTCTTTGGGTATATAGTCAAGTAAATTAGCGCTGGCATATGTTTCGGCATATTCCTTATTAAAAGGAATTTCACCCATGAGCAGAATGCTTTTATCCTTAAGATATTGGTATACATCATTATTGCCTAAACCCGCCTTGTTGACTATCACACCGAATTTTTTATCCATTTTTTCCAGCATTTCGACAGTCAGTGTCAGATCATACAAACCAAAGGGTGTAGGTTCTGTCACGAGCAAAATATAATCAGCATCAGCGACAGTCTCAACAACCGGACAACTGGTTCCCGGTGGAGCATCATAAATAACAACTTCATTTTCTTGTTCAGAGACATTTTTTTTGAGTTCCCCAATTAACATTGTCTGCATAGCAGAACCAATTTTCAGAGAGCCTTCTAAAAGCCCGTTACCGGCTCCGGCATTAAATGCGGATATTGTCCCCATAGGTAACCATGTTTCATGTATGGCATTCTCCTGGCATGCCACGAAGCAAGCGCCGCACGAATGGCACAGACTTTTATTAACCTCTGCAAATTCTGCCGGCGGAATAACCACAATGGCATTAAACTCACAATATTCGGAACATTTCCTGCAAAAAGTACATTGTGTGAGGTTTATCTCAGGAATAAGTTGTTTTGCTTCCTTCTCTGAAAATTTGACAGCACCGGGAAAAAAAATCAGGTCATTCGGTTCTTCTACATCACAATCTACAAGCAGGACATTTTTTGTCCATTCCGACTGAATAATATTGTACAGGTTTACGGCAACTGTTGTTTTGCCTGTACCACCTTTACCACTTGCCACAGCAATTTTAAAAGCCATAAAGTAAATATTAATAATCCGTATACTTCATTCTTATCTCTATATTACATGAAATTCTGAAATGGATTTCCTGAGCTTTAGCGCTTTGGTCTACGGTGGCAGGAAAAAATGCCAACAGATTACAAATTCACCAAACTTTATCAGTAAGAATTAGCATAAGGATTTAAAACAAAACAATGTTTTTATATTAAAATCCAACAAGATAGAAATAGTTAAAGCACACAAAGTTTAAAACCTTGTCTGTGCGAAATGAGCAAAATTAAAAAAGCCGCGCATCTGAAAAAAGGTGCGCGACCCGGTAAAGGGAGTCTCACAATGATGTGTTATCTTCTTCCTCTGCCTTGTCTGCCTCTTCTCCCTCTGCCTAATCCTAACCCTAATCCAAGTCCAAAAAACCTTCGTGAATTATTATCATTTGTATTTTCGGCGTTTCCGGGATTACATTTTCCCAGTCCTCTGCCTGTTTTCGGACCTTTTCCTTCTGGTCCAGTGCGATCATATCGTGGCATAATAACCTCCTTTTTTAATGGTTCTACTTTATTTGCTTTATAATCTCTTCTATTGATTTCTCCTGGTCCGGTAAAATGACCATTTGAATACTAAATTTTTCCAACAGACTTTTTGCTTTTGGTCCGAAATCTCCGGAAATAACTTTTTTAACGCCCAGCTCAACCATTTTTTCAGCAGCCTTTGTTCCCGCACCACCCTGGGCATTCTCATATTCATTCTTAATGAAGGACGTTTCACCGGTTTCTTCATCCAATAAACAAAACCAGCCAGCCCTGCCAAATCTTAAATCAAACCTGTCTGACAGGTTGTCTCCGCTTGATGTTATAACTGTTCTCATTCAATATTAATTTTTTTGTAATGGTTCTACTTCTTCCGATTTACAAATCGGGCAATTGTCAGTTTGTTGTTTTTCTGGTATTGTAAATTTCGAATTACATGAGATACAAACGAACCAATGATCGTCAAAATACACATGGCCATAAACAGTTTTAATCTCTTTAACCAGAACAAGCGCTTTTGCTATTTTTCTCCTGGCGCTTTCATATATTCTTGCAAATGTTGCCCGTGAAACACC
Organism: uncultured Bacteroidales bacterium; assembly: GCA_964629805.1. Taxonomy (GTDB): domain Bacteria; phylum Bacteroidota; class Bacteroidia; order Bacteroidales; family CAZVTW01; genus CAZVTW01. Next base: position 8,001 of record CAZVTW010000156.1, read on the forward strand.
CATTAACCTGCTTGCCTGTTCATGTGTCATCAAATCATAATCCGTCAGCTTTATTGCTTCATATTCTTCATACAGTAAATCAATACATCCATCACCCTTTTTATGATATCCATATGGTTTGTAGCCCTTAAAATCAGGAGGAGCTACAATTTTTCGTAAATGTCTTCGTCGTGGCATAACTTTTTAACGCAAAAATAATGAGAATATTCTCAATACACAATTGATTTGGACTTTTTTCTTTGGAGTAGATTTGTTTTTTACAACATGAATGATGATTGTTAATAAAATTTTGATAAGTGTTACGGCTGAAATTATCAGAAACAGAAATTATTCACTAGTTTTGTCATGAATGATTGCTTTCTCTTATATGTCCTGATTTGTAGCATGGCAATACTCATAATAAACGCAAATAATTTAAACCTTATGTCACAATTGTATTCGAACAAACGGAAAAGATATTTACATTTAGCTAAACAAAAAAAGAAAAGGCCTGTAAGTAAAAAACAGTTTCCTGTTTCAGGTTTAAAAAAACTGAAAAAAAGGATTTTTGAAGAAGAAGGATTACGTCCAACAAATAATACAGGGAAAAAAATTTCCGGGCTTATTATTGATATGATTTATCCTCTGCTTGATGAGGCCACAACAAGAGAAGAAAAGAAGGGTATTTATCAAATCGGCATTGCAGCATGGAATTTAGGAATCATAAAAGAAATATATGGAGAAGAAAAATATTGGCAGGCAAGAAATGATATTATTGCAGATTCTTCAAAACCAACAGTAAGTCTCCTTGAGAAATTAATTGACTGTAAATGTGAACAATACAATCAGCATGATGATTATGTGTTTGACTATGAAATAACATATACCGGAAGCCAAACTATTTTATCTGTGGCTACAAGCTCATTGAAAAAACAAATCCATAAAATGTCAGAATTTATTGCGAAGGTGGAATAAGGTGATTCCTTTACAGACTTCGTTAGTTTCAATTTTTTTTTTGTATAGTAAAAGGCTTGAAAAAAATAACCTGAATGGAGTATCAATTTATGCCAGGTAATAGTCTATAATTCGCTTATTTCTATTCATTCCTTTTCTGCCATATATGCATTATATTTTTTTACCCACTTGACAATATTTTTCCGCTCTTCCTTGTTTTTCAATAGTTTATCCTTCAGTTTAGGATACTCTGCGAAATATTCGGCTATAACTTCAATGGGAAAAGGCTGCTTCAGTTTTTCCTGATCATCTGCTGAGCAGTCCTCGACGTATGCAAGGATAGCGGTTGGGTCTTTTCCTTTTTTCCTGATATAATAATTGATTGTGCAAATTTTTTTCTCGATACGTTCAAGTGTTTCATCGTCATACTCAACATCTTTGCGTTTAATTTTGTACTCGTAAAGAATCATCGGGCCGTCTATTGTTCTTCTCATAAATACATGTTCGCTGCATCCTTTACATTTTTTTAGTTTGACAGCATCAAATTTATTACCTTCTACGACATAATATTTCACTGACCAGGGATAACATTTGGTTTTGTCATTCTTTTCTTTAAACATCCTGAAAATACTGGAGTGGGTTATGCCCTTATTCTTTGTTTTTCCGTGAATAGTATCATTTTGATATGTGACGGCAAAACAATCATACAGTTTTTTTGATGACTGGGCATTGACACTTGCATAAATAAGTGCCAGAGACAGGATAAACGCTAAATATTTCATTTTTCTGTTGTTTAATAATTCCGGGAATTACGGTAATACAAATATCAAAAAAAAAATGTACTTTCAATATACAAATTTATTCTGTAAAGTGTTCCAAAAATTATGAACAAAAATATAAAACATTTCAACAGATCAACACATTTTTGCTGTCATTTTTTATAATCAGTCTCAGAAAGTAACTTATAATGTGCAGTAAACATTTTTTTAACATTAAATTTATCCTTTCATGCATGAAAGCATTTAATTTTGACAGACAAAAAATGTACGGAAACTGGCTACTTTGTGATTTTCATATCCACACTACTTTCAGCGACGGCAAATTATCCCTGAATGAAGTTGTCGACCTGTATGGTGAAAAAAAATTTGATGTCATATCCATTACCGATCATGTCCTTGACAGCGGAACACTTGAGGAGGGAAGAAAAAATAATGATCGAAAATATTCGGTTTTGCAGGACGAGTTTTCTCAGTATTTACAATCTCTCTGGGCTATTGCAAAATCAGCATGGGAAAAGTATAACATGATTGTTTTACCTGGAACGGAAATAACAAACAACACCAAAAAATATCACATGCTTGGTATTGACATCAAAAAATATATTGAGCCTGATCTAAGCGTTGAAGATATCATTCGTGAAATCCACCAGCAGGGTGGAATCAGTGTTGCCTGCCATCCATATATCAGGGGACATTCAGGTGATCAGCCATCCGAATACCTGTGGAAAAACCACAAACGTTTTTCAAAACTTTTTGATGCCTGGGAAGTTGGCAACAGGGACGATCTGTATGATGTCATCGGCCTGAAAAAGTTTAATTACATTGCTAATTCGGATTTCCATGAATTCCGTCACCTGTATTCCTGGAAAACCTTATTGCACTGTGAAAAAAATGCAGAAGCCATTAAAGAAGCTATCAGGAAAAATATAGGAGTTTCCATTTATTTATATCGAAAAGAGAAAGAAATTGAGAATGGAAAAATCATGTAAACATATGTAAAATTAACGATACAGCCAGACCGACAATGGCCACAAGGCATTCCATTACAGTCCAGATTGCGAATGTTTGTTTTATTGTCACATTGTAATATTCTTTAAACATCCAAAAATCAATATCATTGAAGTGAGAGAACATAAGACTGCCAGAACCGGTCGCCAGCACCATCAATTCAGGAGAAATTCCGGCATTTACAGCAATGGGTACCATAATAGGCGCTGCCGTCATTGTAGCAACAGTGGCTGACCCAACGGCAAAACGTATAACAGCAGAGACACAAAAGGCAAGAATAAGCGGATTGAAACGGATATCTTTGGCCAAATCTCCAATGTAATGATTTATCTGGCTGTCTTTCAGCACCTGCGAAAAAGCGCCACCTGCCGCAATAAAGAGGATGATCATGGCAATAGCGCCGACTGATTTGCCCATCGCTTTCATCAAATCCGGCATCTTCCTGCCATTTCTCAGCCCGAGGGTAAAAAAGCCGATAAATACTGCCACCATGAGTGCAATATTTGCATCGCTGAGGAATTTAAAAAATGTGACAATATACGAATAGGTCAAAGCAATGTCCGGCGAAAATCCCTTATCAATAAACAGCATATGGTAAAAATCAGTCAAACTTGATATATTTCTGGCTGCCCAGTCTGTTTCGGCAGGCGGGGGACCAAGCGCTATGTCTATGCCGGCTCCTGTGAGCATAAGCAGAACAGGAGATAAGGCTGTCAGTATACTTTTTGCCAGCCCTGGCAGCTCCTCTTTCTTGAAATGACGCTCTTCATAAAGTTCTTTTGGTGGTTTATTGTCCATGTTCCGGAAAAATTTTGATAGCAGGATTCCGGCAATTAAACATGCCGGAATAACCGGAACAAGACCATACATTAATACATGATTAACATCTGCACCGTACACAAACGAGAAATATGTCGGGGCAGGATGAGGAGGTAAATAGCCATGTGCGATGGAAAGGGATGCAGACAAGGGAATTCCCAGATACATCAGGGGAAGTTTGGTAGTTGACGAAAAAGTATATATCAATGGGATCAAAACCAAAAAACTTGCGTTATACTTTAAACGGTTTAAATATTAACTTTAATCGTTCCTTAATTACTGATTGTCAATTTATTTTCAAATTTTCAAATTAAATAATTAACCAATTGAAGTATATACATCATC
>CAZVTW010000157.1:0-11879 GCA_964629805.1 uncultured Bacteroidales bacterium
GATTTGTTTGAAAAGTATTCAATAACCCTGAATGCCAGGATGGACGGTTCTTCTGTTTTTGCAAAAAACAACAAATATGGGTTTTTCCCTTCAGGTGCTGTGGCATGGAAAATCCATCAGGAAGATTTTATGGCTGATATTTCTTTCCTGAACGAATTGAAGGCAAGGCTTAGTTATGGTTTGGTGGGAAATTCGGCTATTAGTTCATATGCTTCTTTGGCTAAGTTTTCAACAACAAATGGTGTGTTGAATAATAATACCAAAATTGTCGTAGTTATCCCAACCTCTGTTTCAAATGATGAACTCTCATGGGAATCAACAAAGCAATTTGATGTTGGTTTAGATGTTGGGTTGTTTGATGACAGGATCACATTCACAGGTGATTACTATAACAAAACAACTTTTGATTTGCTTTTTGAAAAAGAATTTCCGGCCACCTCAGGGTTCGACCGTGGTTTTGTCAACATTGGGGAAGTAGGGAACAAAGGCTTTGAATTTAATATTCATACTGTTAACATGTTAAAACCCATAAAATGGGAAAGTGATTTTAATTTCTCCACCAACAGGAATGAAATTTTGAAATTAACCGGAGAAAGTTTCCAGTTTGTCACAAATCCTACATTAAGCACAGCTTTAAGCCTGGATTTAAATGTCTTGAAAGTGGGAGAACCTATTAGTACATTTTACGGGCTGGCTTATGATGGAGTATACACTGATGAAGAAAATGCTGCAGAAAATTCCGGACAAATAGGAGGGAGTAAATACAAAGATATTGATGGTAATGGCACTTTTGAAGATGCAAACGACAGATACATTATTGGTTCCGGTTTTCCGGACTATATTTGGGGTTTTAATAATACTTTCTCCTTTAAAGGGTTTGAACTCGGTGTTTTTATTCAGGCCTCAATAGGTGCTGAAATCTATAATTTGTCCAGGCAGCGAATAGAAACCCTGAATCCCTCGAATAACCAAAGTGTTGAAGCTTATGAAAACCGAACAAGATTTGATAAGGAATCTGAACAATGGATTTTTACTGATATTCCGAAAATCTCAGCCTACAACAAAATGCTCCCCACTGACAGGTTTATTGAAGATGGCTCTTTCGTCAGGCTACAAAATGTGATGTTCGGATATTCTTTACCAAAAAAATGGCTGGATATCCTACGCCTTAAACAGGCAAAGTTTTATGTCAGCGGTCAAAACCTGTTTATCCTTTCTGATTATCAGGGATATGATCCTGAAGTAAGCAGATATAAAAACAGCGATGAAAGCCATGGTATTGATGACGGGACATATCCAAACGTCAGGGGTTTTACTTTTGGTGTAAAAATGAACTTATAATACATTAAAACAGAATGAAAATGCAAAATACAATATTCAAAATAGCCACAATTTTAGTCATAGGTTTATTCCTGTCGGCATGTGCAGATTTGGAGGAACATCCGATAGGTGTGCTTACACCTGAAAGTTATTTTCAGTCAGAAGAAGATGTGAAAGCATTCGTTTTGGGTTTGTATAATACACCCACTGCCTTGGGTGCCTACGGTGAAAATCTAATTTTGGAGATTTTATCTGACGAATATGATGTGGATCCTTCGAATTTCCGACCTTACAGGTATGCATTTAATGAATATAATTTTTCCCCAAATGATTATAGGGGTGATAACAATTATTTTGTAGCATACACCCAGATAACTGGTGCAAACATGTTGCTCCAAAGGATAGATGAAGTGGACATAAATGAAGAAATTAAAAACAGCTATAAAGCTGAAGCTCTGTTTGTACGTTCCATCGTATACTTTTACCTTGTAAGGATGTTCGGTGATGTGCCATATTATGAAAAGCCAATGCCTGATCCCAATGATGGTGGTTCAATCACAAGGACAACTGCAGAAATTATTTATCAGAATATCATCAGGGATTTGAAATTTGGTGTTGAGCACCTGCCGGATTCATATGCCGGGGATGTCAGGAACAGGGCCACCAAGGGCACAGCTTTGTCATTACTTGCAAAAATACACCTCACACTTGCAACCTATAATGATATCTATGAAGGGGCATATGAATACAGGTCAATTGATCAGGGATTAATAGCAAGTTTGACAGGTGATTATGCTTCACACTGGGAAGCTGCTGCAGAACATGCGCTACAGGTCATCAACAATAAAGGGAATTATGGATATGAACTGGTTGATGATTTTCAGGATTTGTTCAATGGTGAAATTGGAGATACAAAGGAACATATTTTTTCACTTGATTTTTATAGTGAAGCTAAAGGTGGAGAGACTTCAGGCGGAATTGAAGGTTGGAGGAACAACAACAATGGATTAGTGCCGATCCGTAAACCATGGGATGTTGGCGGTTGGAATGCCATTGTGCCCCCAATGTCTTTCTATGAGTTTTTTATTGATGGCGATTATAGAAGGGATGTTAGCTTTGAAACTACATTTGCCGTAACAACTGCTCCTGTGGGTGGTGATACAACACAAACCATCCATTATTCAGCGCTTGTTGAAAGCGGATTAAAAAACCCCTTTTGTGCCAAATGGACACGATACCCGGGCCCCTGCGAACAATGGCCTTCCGGAATTGCTTCCTCTCATAATATCCCAATTTTCAGGTATGGTGAAATCCTGCTTATTGCTGCAGAAGCTTTAAATGAAATCGGGAGGACTTCTGAGGCAATTCCCCTGATGAATGAACTGCGAGCCAGGGCAAGGGTTGCTGGTGGCGAAAATCGTGAATTGCCGGAAGATATCCCTTCAGGGTTGTCACAGGCTGAATGCTGGGAAGCTATATGGACTGAACGGCAATATGAACTTGCTTTTGAATGGAAACGATGGTTCGACCTGGTCAGACGGGACAGCCTGCAAGCTGTCATGTCAAGGTTTGTGCCTGTTAAGACTGGTACTCCCAATGGTAGTAATGTGAAAGAACACCACATTCTTCTTCCAATTGTACAGTCAGAAATTGACAAGGCGCCAAATTATGCCCAAAACAAGGGGTATTAATCATTACTAATCAACATATGAATACAAAAGAGGGTGTTGCGTTTAATTTTATTTGTCCAAACATCCTCTTTTTTTAGAAAATCAGATTTTATACGACACATTTTGTACCACAGGCTTTCCAGTCTGTGTAGGGTAGATACAGGCCGGTAGGTCCTGGAATAGGTGAAAAAAAATGAATTAAAACTTAAGGATGAAAAAGAAAGTGAGAGGAATAGTAAACAGAAAAAAGGATGTGGTTTTGTGGTAAAGCACAGTGTTGTTTCTAAACCCCATGATAAAGGGGTGGATGTTCACCTGAATTATGCTGATTATTACTTTCTGGAAGCTTCTTTAAGGTATTTGAATTTACAACCTGTTGATGAAAAATAAAAGGATGCAGTTATAAGCTTAAAATTTTAATACAATACATCATGAATAAACTTCATTGTTTTCTCATCATATTTTTGATTTTATTGTCATCTTACAATCCGTCCAAATGCCAGTTACCAGTTGATTCAGATGGTTGGACTATTATTGAACCTACAGCGGATTCAAAGATAATTTATGTCAGCAGTTCAGAAGGTGATGATAATAATGATGGCTTGTCACCAGAAACTCCGGTTGCATCGGTTTCTAAAGCCAAAAACCTTGCCAGGGCCGGCTATCCTGACCACATTTTGTTCAGGTGTGGTGATGAATGGACAACCGAATATGGACTGGGATTTTTTCATTCCGGTAAGAGTGCTGAAGAACCAACTGTCATCTCATATTATGGTGATAGTCGAAAAAGGCCAAAAATTTTATGCGACAACACATTTTTCTATGTCAATAATAAAGAAGTATCCCATCTTGCATTTATTGGTTTAGAATTTTATGCCTACAAACACGATCCCAATTCTCCTGATTATATGAGCCAGTCAGGTCAATCTGCAATTTCATATATAAAAGGTTCAGGTGAAAATATTTTGATTGAAGATTGTAAATTCAATTATATGCAAATGGGCGCATACACAGCATCTGAACCCGGCTCGCTCAAAAACTTCAAATTCAGGCGGAATATCATTTTTAATTCCTGGGCAGGTGAATCTTATTATATACATGAATTGCGGACAAGGGTGCAGGGTATGTACATCGATGGTGTTGAAGGCATAGTCATTGAAGAAAACCTGTTTGATCACAATGGCTGGAATGAACAAATTGACAGTGCCGGGCCCAATATGTTCAACCATAATATTTATATGCAGGGTTCAAACCCAAACCCGGATAAAATCCATGTCAGGGGGAATATCCTTGCACGGCCCTCTGCACATGGTCTTCAATTGCGCTCCGGGGGGCACTGCGAAGATAATTTGTTTGTCATGTGTGCAGTAAACGTGAATGTCGGTTATGATTATATTGGGCATGAATTACCATATATGCTGGACTATGTAAAAAACAAGGAAGCTACCACAGTGAGGAACAATGTGCTCATTGAAACACGGCAAATGGACTCCACAAACATATCTTATCCAAGGACAGCAGCAAGAATGGGTATACACCCGATTCATATTCCATGCATTGTTGAAAACAACATTCTGGCCAATAGCCTGAACAGGGGTGGAAATGCCATACGTGAATATGAAGATATAAATAACATTGGAGGTTCTGTTGATTTTGCAAATAACATTGTCTACAAATGGTATTCAAGGGACAATTCCGATGAAGGTGAAACAACAGATCCGGGTTGGCTTGATCCGGAAAGGAAAGTTGCTCATTATCATCAATCAATAGGAAAAAAATTCAGCACTATTGAGTTTCTTTTGGAAGCCAGAAAAAGACCCCTGCGCACATGGTGGGACAAATATTCTGCTTACAGTGTCAACCAATATATCAGGGATGGTTTCTCCACTGGAACTGACAATACCCCACCAAGCCCCCCGGACAGTATCCAAATAATCAGGTTAGAAGGCGAATTTGTGATCATTAAATGGCCATGGGCCATAGACAATGTGAGGGTGAAAGCCTATAATGTCTATGTTGACGGTAATAAATACAACTCATCAGCTATAACAACTGATACTGTGGCAATCATAAATTTAAATGCAGGGACATCATACTCAATAAGCGTGAAAAGTATTGACGTTGCCGGCAATGTGTCTGAAAAAGCCACAACAAAAGATATAACAACGGTTGCCCCTGACACAGAGCCGCCTACTGTTCCTGCAAACATCCAGGTTGTTGAAAGAAACGCGGCATCAATCAAAATTAAATGGAATCCTTCATCTGACGACAGGTTATTAGCAGGATATAATGTTTTCCTGAATGGTGAAATAATAAACGAAGGACCTGTTGTTTCAACAGAATTTGTGGCAACAGATTTATTGCCTATAACTGAATATACCCTGACTGTCACCGCTGTTGATGGCGCAGGAAATGAATCTGATGCAGGAAATACATTGACTGTCAGGACCCTTGACACAGAAAGCCCTTCAAGCCCTTCTGATGTTGAAGTAACGGAAATAAATTCAACAAATGCAATAGTAAGCTGGTCCCCTGCTACTGATAATTACCAATTGAAAGGATATAATATTTACCTCAACGGGGAATTCATTGGGTTATCCGAAACAGAGCTATACACAATAGAAGGTTTACAGCCGGGTGAAAATTATAAGGTTAATATCAGCGCCATTGATATGGATGACAACGAATCCAGGAAAACAGCGCCTGTTTCATTTACAACAGTTTCTACATCCATTCAAAGTACGATAAAAAAGTCCGTTATTATTTATCCCGTCCCGACTTCCGGAAAATTATTCCTGCAAAACAAAATAGCCCTCAAATCACTTGTTATCCTTAATTTATTGGGCAAACAGGTGTTGATAGAGGAAAACATGAATAAAGGGTTGTATGAATTTGTTATTTCAGGTGAACCCCGGGTGTATATCCTGAAAACAATTGATATGCAAGGTAGGACAGAAATTTTCAAAATCATTAAATCAAACAGGGAATAATACCGGACAGAAAATATCTGTATGCAGAAATATATAAATACATTATTATGTGTCATTGTAATTTTAACCTTTGATAAAGCTTTTGCATCAATAACAGCACTGCGAAATGGTCCTGAAACAACTGAAATAATGGAATTCCGGGTTTCAGGAAAAGTTGTTGACAAAAAGGGAAATACACCAATAAGCGGCCTACAGGTCAAAGTGCTTTCAACAAATAAAGGGACAATCACGGACAATCAGGGCCAATATTCGCTTCAACTATCTGGTGGCTTTTATATTATCCAGTATTCATTTATTGGATACCTAAAACAAGAAATAAAAATAAAACTCCGGAAAGACACTGTTTTGAATGTATCAATGGAATCACAACTAATTGACATTGATGAAATTGTTGTCAGGAGCGACAGGAATGTTTCTGCAATGGACATGGGAATTGTATCACTAATGGTGGAAGATATAAACAAATTGCCTTCAATAGCTGGCGAAACGGATATCATAAAAAGTATGTCACTGATGCCGGGCGTACAAACTGTCAGTGAAAATTCAACCGGTTTTAATGTCCGGGGCTCCAAAACTGACCAAAACCTGATCCTTGTTCAGGACATCCCTGTGTATAATACCTCACATCTCCTGGGAACAGTATCAATGCTCAATGCTGACATGGTTGAGGATGTCATTTTATACAAAGGTTCAATCCCTGCGCGGTATGGTGGGCGGATTTCTTCAATCATGGATATAAAAGCCACGAATGGAAACCCTCAGAATTTAGGTTTTTCTGCACATGCAGGACCTTTAAACAGTAAGTTTTTTTTGTCAATACCTTTCGTAAAGCAAAAAATCTCAACGGCATTAACCGGCAGGATTTCGCATGTAAACTGGATACTGAAGAACATAAAAGATGAAGATATCAGAAAGAGCAATACATCTTTTTATGATATTTCTTTCCAAACCGCCTATCAACCCGACAATAAAAACAAAGTATCTTTGTTTAGCTATTTGAGTGAAGATAATTTTGGCTTTGGCAAAGGTGTGGATTATTCTTACAGAAATATCCTTGGGTCAGTCCATTACAAACATGGTTTTTCCGATAATACCTTTATGAACAATCACTTTACATATAGTGATTACAAAATGGAAATACAAGATCAAAAAAACATGTCAAATGCTTATTTTTTGAATACAGCCATTAGAAGTCAATCAGCTAAAACGTATGTATCAAAATTAATTTCAGATGATTATAAATTGGATGTGGGTTTTGAAGGTATTTGGTATCAGGTGGCCCCGGGAAAAATCAGCCCCTCAGTCGAAAAATCAAAAATAGCAACATATACCATTGAGGAGGAAACAGCATTGCAGTCTTCAGTTTTTGCTGAATCAAGGATAAAATTCTCAGATAAAATTACACTGAAAGCGGGCCTAAGGCAATCAATATACCATTATATAGCCCATGATAACACAACTGAATTTGTGTATTCCGGCCGTTTGGATGAAAGCCATGTCCTGGACACAACAAAATACCGCAAATATGCTATTGTAAAACGATATTCCGGCTTTGAACCACGGGTTTCTTTAAAGTATAATATTTCTGGATCAGCATCATTCAAAGCTGCATACAACAAGAACATTCAATATCTGCAGATGGTTTCAAATACAGCTGTAATGTCCCCGACAGACATCTGGAAACTAAGTGACAGGTACATTAAACCTTTGACTGGCCAACAATATTCAGTAGGGTATTTCAAGAATTTTAACAATAATTCAATCGAAAGTTCTGTTGAGGTGTATTATAAGACAATGCAAAACACCATTGACTATAAAAATGGTGCAAGCCTTGTTTTAAACAATGCAATTGAACAGGATCTTTTGCTGGGGAAAGGCAAAGCATACGGAATTGAATTTTTCTTGCGTAAAAATACCCGAAAACTGAGCGGTTGGATTGCTTATACCTGGTCAAGATCAAAAATCAGGTTACATGGCAAATTCCCTGATGAAATACTGAACAAAGGAAAATATTTCCCATCTTCATTTGACAAGCCACATGATTTTTCAATTGTACTTAATTATAAAATCTCACAGCATGTAAACCTTTCTGCAGATTTTGTATATAGTACCGGAAGGCCGGCAACATTCCCTGAACAAAAATATGACATCGACAACCTGACAATAGTCTATTTTTCCGACCGGAATAAATACAGGTTACCTGATTATCACAGGCTCAATTTCTCTTTTCAGTATACCCCAAAACCAAAACAAAACAGAAAGTTTGCAAGTTGTTGGACATTTGCATTATACAATCTTTATGGCAGGAACAATGCCTTCTCTGTTTTCTATAAAAAGGAAGGACCAGGCATGCACAACAATTTAAATTCTTATGCCATGTACAGGTTATCTGTCATTGGAATTCCTGTCCCTTCAATAACATACCAAATTAGGTTTAATAAATGAACAAGACATCCCCGACATATTGTTGGTTTTTCGCCGGGATTTTAATAATTTCAGGTTGTGTTGATTATTTTCATCCGGAAATTGAAGATACCGAAAAGATTTTAGTTGTTGACGGCATACTAACAAATGAGGCCCAACCTTCCAAAATTCAAATATTTTACTCAAATATTTTTGGTGATGATTCAGATTATGAACCTGCACAAGGGGCTGTTGTTGAGATAAGTGACAATAATCAATCCCATGTATTGACAGAATCAGGGCCAGGTGAATATTTCACTGCTCCTTATAGGTTTAAAGCCAAAACCGGGATGAGTTATAAGCTGAAAATTATCACAATCAACGGGGATAGCTATGAATCGAATATTGAGAATATGCACCCACTCCCTGAAATAGATTCTGTCTATGTTCAGAAAGAGACAAGAGAGTATCTCTACCAAAATTCTTATGGCGATTTAGTGCCTTTAACAAAATATGTTTATTCTTATTACTATGATGCCGGTATAAAAGAGCAGCAAAAAGCGTATTCAAGGATCACATGGAAGGCCATTATTCAGTCTGCAACTTACACAAACACAAGTTTTACAATGTGCTGGTCTGTTTTCAACGATCATCAGTTTAGTAATCCGTTTGTATTGAACAAGTTTGATAAAAAAAACGGGCAAAGTGTGCAAAAAAAACAATTTTACACAATAGACTTAGATGATGTTGAAAACTATTCAACTGCAGAAGAGCAGGAAGGTGTCATTTTGGCCATAAAACATTATTCCCTGTCGGAGAATTTGTTTCGCTTTTGGGAGCAGTTAAATTCCCAACTGACAGCAGAAGGAAAATTATTTGACCCCATAGAAACTCAAATCCAGGGAAACATGAAATGCACTTCAGACACAACAAAACAGGTGTTTGGATATTTTGGCGTTTCAATGGTGAAAAATTATAATTTATATATGATACGGCATAACAAAGACAGTTTATACAAAGAAAAATCTGTCATTGACATTGATGTATCAGGATCAGGATGCCTGAGAAATGAAGTCCCTTATTTTTGGCATGGAAAAAACGGAAAATACTTTATTGATAAATAAAAATTGCTTTATTATGTTCAAAACGCTCATAATTATTTTATTTTTGTTCTCAATACAGGGAAAAATTGAAAATATTTATTCACAAAAAAAAATACCAGGTTTAGTGTATAAGCAGGATTTTAGTTTGAAAAGCAGCTTTGATGATTTTCTGTTTTCGAGAATTGAAGACTGGGAATGGAAAAAAGACAGCACAGGCAATGCTTATTTAGAGATTGTTCAACCAGGGCAATATGCCCCTCCTGTTCGTTCACCACAATCCTTAGCAGTCCTTGATAGATATGTGATGGGCGATTTTGTCCTTGAAGCAGATTTATGCCAAAAGCCTGTTCCCCATAAATGCAAAGGTCCTGATTGCATCATTTGCAAACACCGTGACATGTGCGTGTTCTGGGGCATCCAGGATTCAACTCACTTCTATTATGCCCATATTGCCAGGCACACAGATGAAGTGTCGCATCAAATACACATTGTGGACAATGCACCACGCACAGCAATTACCAGTTCGCGATCAAACGGCGTAAACTGGGGAAAAGGAACATGGAACCATATCAAAGTCATCCATCAGGATGGAAAAACAAACATCTATTTTAATGATATGGTAAAACCTGTTTTAGAATCTATTGACACAACTTTTATGAAGGGCTACATTGGGTTCGGGTCATTTGATGAGATGGGAAAAGTTGATAATATAAAACTCTATGCTGACAAATATTTGAAGAAAAATGCTGTTATCTTTAACCATAAATAATACATGAGTAATTTTACACGACGTGATATACTGAAAGGGCTTTCTACATTACCTGTCCTGGGGCTTTTTGGGTTATCTGTAGCCTGGGAGAAAAACCTGGCTCAAAAACCAAATATCCCAAAACAATATAGAGCATTTATAAAACAATGGGGAGTTGACATTCATATGGATAAAGAACAAGAGGTCAACTCATCAAAAGGTGACAGGATAAACATTGGGATTATTGGGTTTGGCTGGCAGGGGGAGCAACTTGCCAAAGGATTAGGCTTTGTCCACCCTTCATGGATAAAAAAATGTCAATCAAACCCTGAAAACCGGGAATTCCTGCAGGATTTTTTATCGCAATATGATCTAAATGTCAGGATTGCCGGAATGTGTGATCTATATAAACCCAGGGCAAAAAAGGGGGTTGAAGTATCCCAAAATGATACGCGCCCGGGCGGGGGCAGTGAAAAACTGCACCCCGCAAAACAATATGGCACTTACAAAGAATTGTTGGCAGATACAAACATTGATGCAGTAATCATTGCCACGCCTGATTTTTGGCACGCAACAATGGTGAAAGAAGCTGTTGCCGCAGGAAAACATGTGTATTGTGAAAAACCAATGACAATTGACATACAGGATGCAAAGGATGTCCACAAGCTTGTCAAAGAGAGTGGCATTGTCTTTCAGCTTGGGCACCAGAACTACCAACAAACAAGCCACATCATGGCTAATGATCTGTATAAAAAAGGTGCAATCGGTGATTTAAACCTTGTTGAATTCACTGCAAACCGGTATCGTGTCGGACAAAAAGACCCAAAATACCCGGCCGGCGCAGAGAAGGACATAAACTGGGAGGCTTTTCAGGAAATCCTTCCTGTAAAAAGGGATTTTGATCCTCACCGCTTTTTTAACTGGTACCATTTTCTGGATTATGGTATTGGTGTTGCAGGCACAATGTTGACCCATGAATATGCATCTGCCAACCAAATCCTGGACATGGGCATTCCAGACTCTGTCATTGCCTCTGGTGGTAGGTATGTATCAAAATTCAAAGGAGAAATCCCTGATGTGTTCAATGCAGTTTTTGAATATAAAAAAAAGAAATTTTCATTTTTATACTCAATTACATATGGCAACAGCAGCTCAAGGGGGAGATGGATCATGGGAAACCATGGCAGTATGCAGGTGGGCAGTGATGTTATGGTTTACCCTGAAAAAAACTCGAAAAATTATCCGGGTGCTGACCCCTTCAAACCCGTGTTTCATTATACCCCCCTTTCTGATGTTGATGCTGTGAGTTCTGCTACACAAAAATATTTTGCCAAAAAAGGGTTGATGTATACCTATCGGTATGGAAAGCGCCTGGATACTATCCACCTCCACCTGAAAGAATGGATAGATTGTATCAGAAACGGTGGCAGGCCCAGTTGTAATATTGACCTGGGGTTTGAAGAAGCAGTGACATGTGTGATGGCACATCAATCATTTCTGAACAAAAAAACTGTTGAATGGGATGGTGATGCACAGAAAATGCTCATTTAAATGTTTTTTTAAGCTGAATTAAATCAAATGGTTTTCCCTTGTAGAGACGCACGGCCGTGTTTCCCCTGTAGAGACGCACGGCCGTGCGTCTCTA
>CAZVTW010000158.1:0-11803 GCA_964629805.1 uncultured Bacteroidales bacterium
CTTTGTCCTTATAAGAGTCTGTATGACCGGCGAGTTTTTCTTTATTGCTTTTAAACAGGTCATAGGTCAATTCAACATCCTTTTTAATACAATCATACATATTTGGTTTTTGTAAGGTGTCAGATTGTCCGTTAATAAATGTAAAAAAGACAGTTGAGTCCTTCAGTTCAACAAATCGATAATTTTCTTTCTGGCCCTGGAGATATGTTTGCAAACCAATCATGCAGGGATAATCATACGGGACTGTTTCAACAAAACTTCTGAGTTGTTTGAATCTGTCAATGTATTCTTTTATTTCAGAACGATCATCCACAACCTCTTTTTTATTGCTGAAAGCTTTTGGCAGTTGTTTCAGCACCTGGTTTCTCTGTATTGTTAAATCAGTGGCCAAATCAGTCAGCATGATAATATTGGTGTCTTTTTTTATTGTATTCTCTATCTGATTTTTTAATTTTTCAATATTTGCTGATATTGCCATGACCTCACGTACCATAATTGTATATTCACTTTCACCTTTCATATATTCGAAAACCTCTTTTTGATGCTGATTGATGACTTCCTTTGCCTGGTATAATGATATGAATTGCTGTTCCAGTTTTTGCAATTTAGCGACAAAATTCTGAGTGTCCTCTAAAAAAATACTTTTAATATCTGCTTCTACATGTTTAAGCTCCTCGTTTTTTGACAGAAATAATTGCTGTAGCTCCTGAAAAACAATACCGGGATGAATGGTGTCTTCTTCAGTATTGAAATATACCGAAGAGTCAGGGTTCATATTGATAAAAGAATACATTGCTTTTTGGTTAATGAGGTATTTTGGCAACTCTGTATCCAGGGTGTATTCGGCAGGGAATTTTTGTGTAAATAGCTTAATATCGTCAAGTGTTTGGCGGATAAGGGCATGTTGTTTCGAATCCTCAATGAATTTCTGGTTGTTTTCAAGTTTCGTCATTGCTTCTTTTTTCATATCAGCAAACTCATATTTCAGTTCTGTTGGTTTTTCAACCAAGACTCCTGTCTTATCTGTACTTTTAAAAAAGGTTTGCCTGAAAAGTTGCATGTTTAGGAGTTTGTTGTCAACCGGCGCTGCGCAAATGGCAATAACAGAATGATTATCATTATCCGGGGGTATGGGATTTTCCAGGTAGTATTCAACCTCTGAGGGATTATCATAAATAAGCTTAGTCGTATCCTCTCTCAGGATATCTTCAATTATTACCAGGTCTTCATCTGATAGTTTTGCAGACATAGGTAGTCCTTCCTGTGCCACACCCGTTAAATATGTTAAGTTGAGTATTAAAACCAACAAAATTCCTGCATTTTTCATGATAGTTGCCATTAATGAATATAAAATTGAGATTCAAAAGTTGTTTTCAGGACTAATTTAAACATTTTTCAGGAAAATGGCTTAAAAAGTCATTAGGATTTTTATTCTTGTTATGGATATTCCACTGTGTATCGTTTATAATGAGCATAAAATTAATGTTGATAACTTTTAAAAGATATATTTGAAATTGGTATATGATGATAATATATTGTTTTCAATTTACAATACGTGTATTTTTTAATTATTTGTAACTGTTTAGGTGCATATTTTAACCGGAAGGTTCCTCCCTCGAGCAACTATCGCGAGAGGAATCTCATACAATGCTGCTAAAAAGTTGCAATTATTGTTAATCAATATTGTTAATCAATAATGTCCTAAAATATTTGTTATGAAAAAAAAGAGAAAAATGAACAGCCGCGTCATGAATACAAATGAGTGGAAAAATGCTATGGATATCTATGAAAATTTTAATATGGATATAAACACCCCCCCAATGCTAAGGTTTGGAGAACCATTAACAGAAGAAGAAATTAGTCAAATATATAAAGAGATATTAGATACCTGTGACTATTTTTATCCCGCGTATCTTGATTTGGGTATTAGAAAACTAAATCATGCTTATGAACCGGCAAAAAAATTGTTAGACAAAGGATTTGGGCTATTTATACAAATAGAACCCAAAAAACGTATACAAGAAATGTTTAATATCATTGTTGATAATCTTGAAAAATTCTGGCGTTGGGATTTGATAACCGAATATGCTGAAGAATTAATTAAACTGCAACCACGAAATGCTGATTTTTTTGACACAGCAGCATTCTCATATGGTCAACTTGGGAGTGAAAAAAAAGCCATTGAACTTGGACAAAAAGCCATTGAGCTTGCACCATGGAGTCAATACTACACAAATAATCTGGGATGGATTTATTTAATTTTTAACCATAAGGACAGAGCCCGGGAAATGTTTGAAAAATCACTGGAGATTGATCCTGACTATACATTTGCAGAAAACAATCTTCAGGACTGCCTGAATATGCAGAAAAATAATTTATCTTTTATTCAGGCCTATCTTACATTGCCTGACAAAGATACTATTGATAAACACGCCGAACGTGATAACTGGGAAACTGTGTACAGAATTGTTGATGAACTAACTTCTCAATATCAATATGTTTTTCAGATGTTTTCTGCCCGCGAACATATTGGCAAATATAATGAACACCCGAACTTGTTTTCCACACTGAATCCTTTTTTCAGTTTTGTTAAAAAAATAGATAATGGCTATCATATTAATGAAGATATTAGCTTCATGGAAAAATACTTTAAGGAAATTATGCATAAATTTATTTTTAAACACAAAGATGTTGATGATGAAATATTGCAGGAAATTTTTGACGGAATTTTAATATATTATGATTTTCTGTGTAAACACAAATTATTTAGGGAAGAACAATTTTTTTCTTTTAAGGATTTAGTTAACGGCATGAGGGATGAGATGTTTACTAAAATGCACAGATACAATGAAGTAAGACATAATGATGCCTATTCAGAGAGAGAAAAACAAAAAGTCAGAAAAGAGGTGTTTGGTTATGATCATACTCACCCGTTCCTGTAATAGTCAAAATAACTTCTGTATCGCTTATTTCGGAATATCCTGTAAAAATCAGGGCTAAAACATTTTCAGTAAAACTTGCCTTGCAAATAAAATGTTGGCGGTTTTTTTTGAATTTATAAAAATCATAATATTTGAAGTGGACTCTTGAACAGATGAATCATAATTTGATACCCATTATTGTAATATCGTCCCGTTGAATATAATTTCCTTGATAATCATCTAATTGCTTGCTCAGGTTTTTGTATTGTGATTTGACATCTTGCGAGGCAATTTCTATTAAAATTTGTCTTAGCCGATTTGTTCCAAACTTTCTTTTTGCGCTATTGCATTGGTCTACTAATCCGTCAGAAGATAAATACAGGAGTGTACCTTTTTTAAGCTGCAGGGTTGTTTCATTAAATGGATATATAGATTTATTGAATTGTTGTCCTCCAATTGAACGCGAAGTACCTGCAATGCTATTAAATTGATCATTAATATAATATAAGGGCCTTTTTGCTCCGGCATATACAATCTTGAATAAATTATTGCGTGTTTCCGAAATCTTCAATAAAGCCACATCCATACCATCAGTATTAGAAGTTTCATTCTGCCTAAGCGCTTTTATTACGAATTTATCAAGATACTCCAGGATTTTTTTTGGCTGGTAGATATGCATTTCGTTTACAATTTCGTTTAAAAGCCTGCTGCCAATCATACTCATAAAAGCGCCGGGGACCCCATGACCTGTGCAATCGACAACAGCAAAAATGTGGGCAGAATTTGGTTTACCCGCCCCAGGCAAAGTTTCTTCAATCCTGGTGTACCAGTAAAAATCCCCACTTACAATGTCTTTGGGACGGTATAAAATAAAATTATCAAAATAGGTATCAATCAATTCTTTAGACGGAAGAATGGCGTGTTGGATTGTACGTCCGTATTGAATGCTCCCTGTTATTTGTTCTTGTTGTTTTTTCAACAACCTGTAAGCTCTTGAATTGTCAAGAGCTATAGAAATGTAGGATGCCAGTGTACGTAAGTTTGTCAAATCATTTTCAGAATATGCATTTCTTTTGTAACTGTTAACGGTCAATGTACCAATTGCTCTGCTTTCAGCAATAAGCGGAACATGAATCAAGGAAGATGGTGGCTCGGATGCCTGAAATTCTGGCAGCTCTTTTAGATATCTCTTGTATTCAGATGAAAGGTTATTGATAAGAATCTCTTCTTTTTTATTAAAACACTTCACGGAAAGGCTATTTGTGTTTGTTATCTTTTTATAAAAATGATGTAAGGGTTTTCCGTTTTGGGTAAAATATGGAAAGTCAATAACTTCTCTTTTTTTATTATAAATACCTATACCAAATGCCGAAGTATCCATAAGAGAACTGACATAATCATAAATCAAAGAATTTATAATGTTCAAATCAAGAGAAGCAGTGACCTTTTGCCCAAAACTACTCAGGATTTTAAGGTTGTCATACGCTTTCTTTGCCCTTTTATGTTGTATTTTCAGTTCTTCACTTTGTTTTTTTAGCCTCTCACTATTTTCTTTTATTTGAACATTTCGTTTGTGTATTTCATCATTTTTTAGGTTTAAATCCTGAATAAGATTATTTTGCTTTAACTCACTAATCAACAAAATGAGTTGCATTCCCAAAGTCTTAATGATTGATTCGACAAATTCAATACTCTGATTATCATAATTTTGAAGAGATGAGAATTCAATGACAGCATATGTTATCTCATTGAAAACAAGTGGGAAAAATATAAGGCTTTTCGGATGTATCTGCTCAAAAGAAGAATTGCTTATAAAATATTTTGGGATTTGATCATTTTTCAGGTGTAGAAGTTTTTTTTGTTTTGCTACACGCCCAATCAAGCCATCGCCAAATTCTATTTTTTGATCCAGAACACCCGGGCTTGGTACAGCACAGGAAGCCGTTAACACCAATACTTCTTGTTCATTGTCTGCTGTGTAAAATGCCCCCTGAAGCGAACCTGTCATTTCTACCATATGGGCAAGAAAATTTGACGTCCAATCTTGCAATGATTGCCCGACTTTCCAGGATAATCCGGAAAATAATTTCATAAATTCCTGGTATCCCATCTCTTTATATAATGCTTCCATACCAATTATCAACTCACATTTTTCATTTAATTGTAGTATATCCTTCTAAACAACACTACGACTTATGAGTCTATTACTAAAAGGACGACATTTGTCAAAATCCGCGCACATAAACCCTTATGGATGTTTGTCACTGCGAGGTAGAAACAGGGCCGCCACCGGGCAGAGATTGAACTGTCTTTACTTATCAGACTTACACTGCAGAGATGAATATCCATCTCAAATGAGTCGAGACACACAACCAAGAGCAAGGTGGTATTAAAGGTACTTTTGGACTTGACTCATTTATACGAGCTGAAAAGCATAACCAATCACTCCTCCGTTGGTTGTGTCATCTTGAATGATATAGTGTTGAAAAATCCATTTTTTATTGTTCGTTTTCCCTTCAGACTGAAAATCATCGGATTTATTCTTTTTCTGATTCAGGCTTTTTAAAGGTGGGAATATATCAACAGCTTTTTTCCCGACAATATCTTTTTCTTTTTTTCCCATAATATCCAATCCTCTACCGGAAATGCTTGTTACGAATCCTTTGTTATCTATTCGATAATTAATAGCCGGCAAATTGTTTACCAGACCTTGAATAACTTTTTTTTGATTATTCACCTGGCATTCGGCGATTTTTTGTTTAGTGATATCTTCCGTAATAATAAAAGTTCCGATTACTTCATCATTATTCACTAAAGGGACACGGGAGGTTAGCCCCCATGAGATTTGCCCGTTTGTGTAAGTAAGCTTTTCTTCCACACCTATTATTGCTTTTCGGGTATTCATAATTTCCTGCTCATCCATTTTTGCTTTTTCTGCATGTTTTGCATCAAAAAAATCAAAATCAGACTTACCTATCATGTCATCCGGGTGCTTAAACCCGCTTCTTTCGGCTTTCACTTTATTGACGCGTTTAAATTTGCTGTCTTTGTCTTTAAATGTAACTCTTGCATTGAGATATCCCATGAGCGCATTGAACATGGTGCTTTCCCACATCAGTTTTTCTTGTTTCGTTTTTAAATCTTCTTGTGTTGATTTCAGCTCTTCCAGATTTTGTTCAAGTTCCTCACGTTGCTCCTCAACCCTTGCTGCCATTTCATTCGCCTGATGTTCTTTTTCTTTAAGTTCAGTAATATCTTTCGATAAACCAAATGTTCCAATCGCATTTCCCTCTTCATCCTTTAGTTGCATTTTTGTTAATGAATACCACTTTATATCACCATTCTTCATGGTTGTTTCAAAGACTTTGTCAATCAAAGGTTTTCCGGTTTTCAATATTATCTGTTCTTCTGCATAGGTCATATCTGCATATTCCCTGGGATATAAATCGTAATCCGTCATCCCGCAAATTTCATTTGATGTAGCGCCGTCAAACTGACTTGCCATTTGTTTCCCAACCAAAAGGTAACGGCCATTACTGTCTTTAAAGAAAATATCATCAGGTATATTGTTCATAAGAGCATCCATCAGAATCTTTTCTTTATTCAATTCTTCCTGTATGGATTTTAATTGATCCAGATTTTGTCTCAATTCCTCTTCCTGGGCTTCCAATTCATGGGTCTTTTCTTTTAATTCCTTTAATAGTAGGTTGGTTTCTTCATTATTGATGATACTTTGAAAAGTAGAGGCAATATTCCGACTCAAACGTTTAGCTAATTCCAATTGCTTTGGTTCTAATTTCCCCAAATTGTTGAGTTCAATAACACCATAAATTACATTATTGAACTCAAGTGGAGAAATAAGCAGGCTTGTTGTGCTTACATTTGCCAGACCAGAACTAACAATTGCATTGTTTTGGGGAAGGTTATCAATATACCTGAATTTCTTTGATTTAACGGCATATCCTATTAAATCTTCACCAAAATTAAACTCTGTACGATTCATTGTATCAAGTTTACAAGCAAATCCGGCAATAGCCCGGATTTTTTTTTCATTATTATCTACGATATAAAAAGCTCCTCTAAGTGATTCAAATAATTCTGCCACAGCAACTAATACAATCTCTGCAAATTCGTCAACTGTTTTTTCATAATTTATACGTAAGATTTCGTCAATCTTACTCACATTTGAATCAATCCAAACTTGTTCTTCGATAGTCTGATGTCTTGAGATATCTTTTTCTCTTAATTGATTGTTTTGTTCCATTTTATAAAAATTTAATGCATTTAAACATAAGCAGACTAATGAAAATAGTACTGCCACGAAAACAGTTTTCTGTTTCTACAGTTTGTCAAAGGAATCTCCAAAGGAGTTATTGAATTTCTTAGGAGTAGATTCATAAATAAACCAGGGTTTTCTTAGCGTCGTTACTTGCAGATTAACTTCTAAAAGTCCATTCGTTAACAAAGTTTTCGCTTTTTAACAAAAATAATCCTTTTAGGGTCTGACCTATATATACGTAAGAGTGAAAAATATTGTTACATCAGCAATTCCGAAAGAAGTTAATTATAAATATAAGTAACTGACAATTAAATTAAAAATAAAATTTGCAGAAAAATACTTTTCGCGCTATTTTTGAAAGTTAACGCTATAGCATTTATATCACAATACGCTGTAAATCATCGTCCTACGTAGATGTGGCGGCAAGACCGCTGATTTGACCCAATGGTTGTGGTTTATTCATATTTTTATTTTTTTCAATGCCTAAGGATTTGTCACGAAATAACCATGTCTATTTTTGAATTTAACGAATTCTCAAGAGCATTAAATCAAATTTCCAATTATTATTTAAACGCCTTTTTATTAGGCTTTTAAGGTTTGAATTAGTCTGCTTGTTTTGAGGTCTGAATTTAGAATATTTTAAATGTTTTTTTTGTATTTAATATTTTAAATAGCCATTATTTCTAACGTAACTTTTGGACAGGGTACTAAGGGCATGATGCGAAATAACCTGTACAGAATAAACGATGTTATTATGTTCTTGATTGAGTCGAGATATGGTCTGCCTAAGTTGGGGTGTTATTTCAGGCTTTGCCTGCATATCAAGTGATCTGAGTCTGCCATTGCATTTTTTTACTGAAAAGATTAAACTTACTTACAGCAATCTGCAGAGAAAGAGGGATTACTTCGACTTCGTCTCAGTGAGATCGCTTCGCTAAGTTCGAACCCACCGGTTTCCTTTTGGTAATATGCTGAGCTTATCGTTAATTATCTGCGGAGAAAGAGGGATTCGAACCCCCGGTCCCGCAAAGCAGGACAACAGATTTCGAGTCTGCCCCGTTCGACCGCTCCGGCATTTCTCCTGGTTGGCTCTTGTTTGTAAAGATTTTGTAACTCCCCAATTCTCATTAACGCAAAATTAAAAAAATCTGTTACAAACAATAAAAAAAATAATGTTGTTGTTTTCGAGGAATAATTTTAAAAATTCTACTATTTCGCAATATTTATCCTGTTCGTCAACCTTGCACACCCGATTTCCGTGATGACAAAATATTGGCCGCTTTGAAGATGCGATAAATCAAGCATGAGGCTGAGATTATATCCGTTTTTCTCTGCTGTAATCATTTGAACAATCCGGCCTGACAGGTCAAATACAAAAATATCTGCCTGTCCGTTAAAGAAACCCTCGAGCGAATAAAACATTAAACCCTTATTAGGATTGGGATACAGCCTGATGTGATTGTCTATAAGAATATCGGAGGTTCCTGTCTGCTGTGCTTCGCCTGCAAGCATAATTGTCCCATAATCATCAGCATCTTTCCAGTGATCATTATATTTTGCTGCGGTCACGGAGACAGAACCAAAAAAGTTATCCCGTTCTCCGTCAGGCTGATCATTATCACAATAAGCAACAGTTAAACCCATAATTTTACCTTCGGACAGATCAGTCAGCGAATTTTCAGGATTGTCGTGGTCATAGGTATCATTGTGAACCTGCATGGAAAACTCCCAGTAATATTTGCCATCAGTCTTTTTCAGGGCAAATTCCGGAAAGTGGTTGTCATAATTTGGTATTGTCCTGTCACCCCAGCCAGTGCCGTCAATATCACAGGCCCACTTATCGGTTACTGCCTCACCGCCTTCTTCCGGAGCAACTGCCGGAACGATGTGATAAGAAAATGCATTTTCTGCATTTGGCCCTAAATCATTGTTATCATCAAAGACGTGCATACCGCCTGATTTATCCTCATCAATAAAAATTTCAACAATATCATAGTTGGGATATCCGCCATCCGGATAAAAATAGCCGTCAATAAAGGTATCATCCACTATCTCAACCAGAAAGTATACAAGATTCGTTTCAGATGACCAGCATATTTTGTATTGTCCGGTAAAATCTTCCGAATCAACAGATTCGCCGTAATCTATCCAAACCTGGTCAATGGGCTGCCAAGCTGTATTTTGCCAGCAATCATCATCCCCGGCACCATCAATGACAGGAATTGCTGAAACATTTGCCGCTTTAACTGTATCATCTTGCTCGTAAATTTCAGCAAATATTTGTAATGGGATGAAAAAACAAATAATAGTTAGGTTAAAAATTGTCCCGGAAATAATCCTGATAAATTTTTGACATGTTGAGATTCTTGTTTTCATGATGAATGTATTTTTCCTGCAAAAATATATTTTTTTTTCTTTTTCATAAGGAGAAAAGGCATTTATTCTGCAAAAAGGAAAAGTTAACAAAAAAAGTCGCCCCCGGATTATACTAAAATCAAAAAAATCCTGTTTAGGGAATTGAGACAATAAATACACAAACATTTACAACCCAACTGCAAAACTAAACCGGACATCAATCATGTTTAACCTTGTTTCATGAATAAAATTGTATTGTGTTTTTTTCTGGGTTTAGTTATGGTCTTTTCCGGCTGTTCATTGTCTGGTCCCGGCGGAGATGAGTTTCTTTATACAGTTAGTAAAAAAGATTTTGTCAATACACTTACAGTTCCCGGCATCCTTGAGGCAAAAAAAACCTACACTGTTGCCTGTCAAAGGCTTCGCACCGATGCGACAATAAGTTACCTGATACCTGAAGGAACCCTGGTGCAAAAAGGTGATACTGTTTGTCTGTTGGAAGCAAAAGAGATTGAAAACAGTTATCTTGAGGCTGCCAGGGAATTAGAAAACGCCCGGGCTGAATATAACAAATCAGTTGCCGACCTTCGTCTGCAATATTTACTTTTGGAATCACAGGTCCGGGTTATTGAATCCACAACAGCCATCAAGAAGCTTGATTCATTGCAGATGCGCTTTTCCTCTCCTGTTAAACGCCGGCTTATTGAACTTGAGCTTCAAAAAGCAGCGATTGAAAAACATAAAATCAATAAAAAACTTGAATTTCTGAAAAAAATCAACAAATCAGAACTCCGGAAAATGGAAATGAAAATCAGGCAGGCTGAGAACAGGGTTGACCGGGAAAAAGAGGAGCTTAATAAACTGATACTTACATCAGGAGCGGAGGGTGTGGTTATGTATGCAAAACTATGGACATCCGGTTCAAAAGTCAGAGAAGGGGATATTGTCTGGGGCAGAATGCCTATCATTCAAATACCTGATTTATCACAAATGCAGGTTATGCTCACCGTAAATGAAACATCATATAAAAAAATCCAAAAGGGACAAAGTGTTATTTGTTCAGTCGATGCTTTTCCTGAGATACAAATGAAAGGTGAAATATCTAAAAAAGCGCCTGTTGGAAAACCAATCAATAAAGGTTCCAGGGTGAAAATGTTTGATATCACGGTTAAACTTGATACTGTTGATTTATCATTGAATCCCGGCCTTGGAGTTACATGTAATGTTGTTATTGAAAAACTGAATGATACCATTGTCGCCCCTTTGGTATCTGTTTTTGAAACTGACTCATCAAAGATTGTCTACATGAAGAAAGATGAACAATTTATCCAAAAAACAGTAGAGACAGGCCCTGAAAGCCTGACAGATATTGTTATATCCCATGGATTAAAACCCCAGGATATTATCAGTTTAAAAGAACCGGTTCACGATAAAATTAGAATGGAACAATGAAAAGCTATTTCTTTATCATAAGTATTTTTCTCATTACGGCATGTAACAAGACAGTCACCCGTCATGTCCACACAACAAAAGTAAAACAGGGAGAATTCCTTGTTGATGTTGTTGAAAGTGGTGAAATACATGCCACCAATGCTGTGAATATCTCTTCTCCTGCTATGTCATGGCGGTTTGGCCTGCTGAAAATCACCAAAATTGTTGAAGACGGGGATGAACTATCCAAAGGAGATACGGCCATTGTCTTTGATCCGTCCGAAGTACAGAAATCCATCATTGATGCCAATGCCGAACTTGAAATCGCAAAAGCAGAGTTGGAAAAAATGCAGGCCGAACATCAATCGCAAATTGAAGAATTAAAGGCAAATCTGAAAATAGCCAGGATATCTCTGAAAATAGCAGAGATAGAGCTCGAGCAGGCAACTTATGAAGCTGATGTTACAAAGAAAGAGATACAACTCAGACTTGAGAAGGCAAAAATTGACCTTGAGAAGGCTAAAAGCGAAATAGAGAATCAGAAAAAGATACATACAGAAGAAATCAGGCAGACTCAACTCAATATTGAACAATTAAAGACAAACCTTAAAGAAGCAAACACGACATTAAAAAATCTGACCGTAACAAGCCCTGCCCCCGGTATAGCCATATTGAGAAAAAACTGGAGCACAGGGAAGAAATGGCAGGTGGGAGACCAGCCCTGGTCAGGAAATCCTATGATTGACCTTCCTGATTTGCGTGAACTGAAAGTTGAAACCGAAATAAATGAAGTTGATATCTCTAAAATCGAAAAAGG